>NZ_JBNBZS010000107.1:0-15115 GCF_049629625.1 Roseomonas chloroacetimidivorans
ATCGCGCGACGCTCAAATTCACCGAGCACGGCATCGAAAGCCTCAAGGAACTCTGCCTCGACCAGAAGCGGTGAGCGCGGTCAGCACGTCTGCGCTCGATAGCCCGCGGCCCCGGCCGGATGGATACAGCGAAACGCCTCCATCTCCGGCGCGGAGGTCGGTTGCCAGGGGGAGGTCGGCTCCGCCTCGGCCATGGCGGCAGCCGGGCTAGCTGCGGCCCTGGGCGGCAACAACCGGCAGGTCGAAAACGCCGCCGAGATTGGGCTGGAGCACAATCTCGGCCTTACCTGTGACCCGATCGGCGGTCTCGTCCAGATTCCCTGCATCGAGCGCAACGCAATCGGCGCCGTGAAGGCCATCAACGCCGCCAGGCTGGCTCTGCACGGCGACGGCGCCCACCATGTTAGCCTCGACCAGGTTATCCGCACCATGCGCGACACAGGCCGCGACATGCTGTCCAAGTACAAGGAGACCTCGGAAGGCGGCTTGGCCGTCAACGCGATCGAGTGCTGATGGACGATCTTGGCGAAGTGAAATCGGCGCTTTGCCTCAACATTATGGACAGATTTCTTCAAAGCAGCTCATCCAGAGACGTGTCATGCCAAGTTCTACCGCTGCTCCAGTAATTTCCCTCCCCTTCTGCCCGCAGGTCACGCTACTTAGTGCCGTTCCGGAAAGATCTTGAGTCTGTTGAGTCGGTTGTGATTCGGTGGTCGGTGCCTGGATGGAAGGTGCCACATGTGGAAGCCGGAACACCGTCGTGCCCGTGACCGGCGTGGCCTTCGCTATCCCAGTGACCTGACGGATGCCGAATGGGCGCTGATCACCCCGAGCTACCGCAGTGCACTAAATTGTTTCACGGCTATCTTACCCGAGCAGCGGCTTCACACTAGGCCCCCGCGTCGGCGCACGGGCGTCGGAGGGGGCGATGGCACGCGTCTGAATGGCGGCTTTCGGCTTCATGTTCGGTCTTCGGCTTCCATACCAACGGATTGCCGTTATCATACCGTCATGACGGACGAGACTACTGCAGGGTCTGAAGCACCTCCGGCACGCCGGCTGCCCTAGGAGCTGCACCCCGCCCTGACCGAGGAGCGGCTCACCGCCGCGGCCCGCCTCCTGGCACGCGCCAGGGCCGACGCCGTCGCTTCCGCCGACTACTGGGCGGGGGACGATGCTTGGTCGATCGGCTGTCGCGCCTACGCCTTCTCCGAGCACCAGCTCGCCCGCGCCGCCGAGGACGTGCCCCGCAATGGGCACCCTGGACCGTCGCGCTCGATAATCTACAGCGCCAGGGGATCAGGTTGGACCCCTCCGGCGGGACGGTGTCACCTTCGGGCTCCGTCTCCGACACAGGAGGAGACGGACCACCATGTCAGTGAACGACCGCGTCACCACGCGTCAGACACCGGGTGGACTGCGAGAAAAAAGCGAAGCTACGGCACGAGCACCGAGATGCCGGCGGCGGCGCGGCGCTCGACTTCCTGGTGAAGCAAAGCGGCGCCGCGGAGAGGGTATCGGGTCAGCGAGATCTCGCCGAATGCACCGCTCCGGTAGAGGGCGAACACCTCCGTCATGGCGGCACGCAGCTCGCTTGCGCTCTTGAGGTAGGCCGGAGCCTGCGGTGCGAGAACCGTTGCGCCGCGACGCGCGACCGCCTCCGGGTCAGTCTCTGGCCAACCGGCGGACGCCCCGAAGGATATGACGGTCCCACCCGTGCGAACGGCCCCGGCGGCAAGCAGGCGATCGGCGGTGTCGGCGCCGATCCCGTCGAAGACAGCGTCGACCCCGTTTTCGTCGCTAAGACGCCCGACCATGTCGATCGCATGGTCCAATCCGACCGTCACGTCGGACGCGCCATTCTCACGAGCCAGCGCGCGCTTCGCCTCGCTGCCCACCACGCCGAGCACACGGGCACCGCGATGGGCAGCGAGCCGGGTCGTTAACGACCCGACTCCACCTGCGGCCGTGGTAACCAGGACGCTCTGGCCGGGCTGCACCTCGAACAGCCGGACTGCGCAGAGCCAAGCCATGAAGCCCTTGACGGTCAGCGCCGCAGCGGCCTCGAAGCTGACGTCCTGCGGAAGGGGGAAGAGCAGGTCCGCCACGATCAGGCGCGTCTCGGCATAGGCGCCCTGCGCCCGCAGGTATCCGACGCGATCGCCGACCGCGAACTCGGTCACGCCCGCCCCGACCGCGGTCACCCGTCCCGCACCCTCGATCCCCATCACGCGGCCTGGCTCGTCCTCGGAGATGAGGCCCTTGCGCTGCAGAACATCGTGATAGTTGAGTCCGATCGCCTTCTGCTCGACCATCACCTGCCTGGCGGGCGGCGATGCCACGTCACGGTCTTCAGCCCGCATGACCTCCGGGCCTCCTCCCCCGTACTGCGCGACGACCAATGTCATTGTGGTAACCTCAGCATCTTGGAGTGTGGGGAGGTCGGCGGATGCGATCGGCGCGCGTCGGTGTCAGACCACGAAGCGGACAATGCCGCCGTCCACCCGAAGCGCGGCGCCGCTGGTTGCGGACGCCTGTTCGGAACAGGCATAGACGATCATGTTGGCGACCTCCTCGGTCGTGGCGAAGCGCTGGATCAGCGTGGTCGGGCGCAGCGCCCGCAGAAAGCCCTGCTCGGCTTGCTGCAGCGAGATCCCGTTCTCCTGCGCCTGCCTCACCATGTAGTCGCCAAGGATTTCGGACCGGGTCGGCCCCGGAAGAACCGCGTTGACGGTGACGCCTGTGCCAGCGACCGCTTCGGCCAGACCGCGCGAAACCGCGAGTTGGGCGGTCTTGGTCATGCCGTAATCCAGCATCTCCTTGGGCGTGTTGACCGCGGACTCGCTGCTGACGAAGATGACGCGTCCCCAGCCCTTCCCGACCATGCATGGCAGGTAGTGGCGCGAGAGGCGCACGCCGCTCATGACGTTCAGCTGAAACAGGCCGAGCCAATCCTCGTCCGGGATGGCCACGACATCGGCCAAGCCGCGATAGTCGCGGATGAACGCCGTGCCGACGTTGTTCACGAGGACGTCGGCGTCCGGCGCCTCCGCGATGAGGGCGCTCGCTCCTTCCGCGGTCGACAGGTCGGCAGCAACGCCAGAGATGGGAACCCCGGGGAACGCTGCGCGCATCTGCCGCACCGCCCCATCGACCCGCGCCTGGGTGCGGCCATTGATGATGACCGAGGCGCCAGCGCGAGCCAGCCCCTCGGCGGTTGCTCGGCCGATGCCGGCGGTGGAGCCTGTCACGATGGCCGTGCGGCCGCCTAAGTCGATCCTCATGGGTCCCGCCTTCCTGACCTGGCGCCGGCCGCCCCTGGGAACGCCGGCGCCACGCTCTCAGAGCTTGATGCCGGCCGCATAGAGCGCACCGTCGATGCGCTCATCGACCTCGCGCTTCGTGGCAGCCCAGGCGGGCACCGTGTCCAGCAGGCGCTGCTGCCAGGCGACCAGATTGGGAAATTCGTCCAGCGGGATCTTCGTCCGCTCGTTCTGCGAGAACGGGCCGGCGATGTCGAAGTCGGCCAGCGTCAGCCGATCACCGACGATGTAGCTGTGCGTCGCGAGGTGCGCGTCCAGCACGGCAGCGGCCGACCGGAGCTTGTCGGCCGCCAGCTTCACGATGGTTCCGTCGGCGGGCTGGTTCATGAAGCGCTTGGCAAGGACCTCATCGAAGGTGAGCGTCGCGAAGACGCGCCACTGCTCGCCCGACCAGAACATCCACTGGAGGATCTCGAACCGCTCGCGGGTCGTGCGGCCTGCCAGATCGCTTCCCGCCTTCTCGGCAAGGTAGAGGTTGATCGCGGCGGACTCGTAGAGGACGAAGTCGCCGTCGACCATGACGGGCGATAGGCCGTGCGGGTTCAGCTCCAGGAACTCGGGCGTGTGGCTCTCGCCCTTGAAGAGGTCGATGTTGACGATCTCGATGTCGATGCCCATGGCGGCCGCTGCGGCCGTGACGCGGCGCCGGCTGCCCGAACCGGGGTCGCCGTAGATCTTGATGGCCATTGTGGGTGATCCTTCCCTTGGTTGATGGTGTGAGTGGTCAGGCCGGGACGCCGGCACGCAGCCGATCGAGCACCGGCAGCAGTTCTGATAGGTCGGGGCGCCGGGTGTAGTCGGGGTTGATCTCGGCATAGGCGATCACGCCGTCGGTCCCGATCACGTAGCGCGCCGGCATCGGCAGTACGCAGGACGGGTCGTCGTTGATCTTCGCCAAGTCGTTGCCGAACTGCCTGTAGACCTGGATCAGCTCCTCTGGCAGCGAGAAGCGCAGGCCGAATTCGGCGGCGACAGCCGCTCCGGCATCGCTGAGGGTCGGGAAGTTGAGCTTGTTGTCGCGCTGCGACTTGCGGCTGTTCGCCGGCGTCTGCGGCGAGATCGCGACCAGGCTGGCTCCGCGCGCCTCAATCTCGGGCCGGACACCCTCCAGCGCCTGCAGATCGAGGTTGCAGTACGGGCATCAGACGCCGCGGTAGAAAGTCGCGATCAGCGGCCCCCGTGCGAGCAACTCCCGCGAGCTCACGGTTGCGCCTTCCGCGTCCCGGAGCGTCAACTCGGGCGCCGTGTCACCTGCCTCGAGGGCCCTGTCGGTCTGCCGGCTGTCAATCAGTGACTAGGTCGCGCGCCGCATCGTGTCGAGCTGGGCTTGGGTGGGCACCAGCGGAAGGCGTCCGTTCTCGAAGTCCTCGCGTATCGCGTCGAGTTTGTCCTGGAGCCTCATCTCGCATCTCCGTGTCCGCGGCGAAGGTGCCGTGAGCCAAGGATTAGTTGATCAGCGGAATATGGTGTATCCACTAGATACGAAGAACATTTATCTGGGATTCGAATGAGCGATCGCTGGCAGGAGATGGCCGTGTTCGTCCGTGTGGCGGACAGTGGCAGCCTTTCAAGGGCGGGGCGCGAGCTGAAGCTCTCCCAGCCTTCGGTGACGCGTATCATCGGCACGCTGGAGGCCCGGCTGGGCACGACACTGCTGCTGCGCACCACGCGGAGCATCTCGCTGACCGACGCCGGCGCGCTCTACCTTGAGCGCGCGAGACGCCTCCTTGCCGAGATGGAGGAGGCCGAGCAGGCAACCCGGGGCGTGGACTCGCTGCACGGCGTGGTTCGTCTCGCGATGCCGCTGATGTATGGCACCCGTGCGATCATACCGGCTCTGGCGCCCTTCCTGGCCCGACATCCCGACCTGAGGGTCGAGCTGGCCATGAGCGACGCGCGCCAGAACTTGGTTACGGACGGCGTCGATGTTGCCATCCGCATCAATGTCGGGGCGCTGCATGACTCCACCTTCGGTGCCCGCAAGCTCGCGTCGGTCGAGCGATTGGTCGTCGCGGCGCCGGCCTACCTGTCCGCCCATGGCGCGCCGGCTACTCCGGCCGACCTCGCCAAGCACGACTGCATCGTTCAGCATGGCTCGTTCGGCGGCGAGAGCTGGCGCTTCAGGCACAACAAGACCGTCACCTCCGTCGATGTCCACGCAAGACTGTCGATCAACTCAGCCCCAGGAGTTCTGGCAGCCACAGTGGCGGGTCTGGGGATCTCGCTGGGAACTCGCGTGATGGCGGGTGAGGAACTGCGCACTGGGCAGCTTACACAGCTGCTTGGGTCGTACCGGCTGGATCCCGCGGAGGTCTACGCCGTCTTCCCGGCAGGGCCGAGGCCATCGGCGAAAGTCCGGGCGATCATGGATCACCTCGGAGCGTCGCTCGCCGCTGCGGGCTGAGCAGCATCGGCGGAAGCGAGGGACCACCTCTCGCCGCCCCTGCTCAAGGGGTGTGATCGGCTGCCGCCAGACGGCAAAGAAGCCGAATGGCCGCCATTCATCATCATCGCAGCCAAAGCGGAACTGCCGCTCACGGCCATCCCCTGCCCTGCTGCCCACCGCGTCAACGGATGATCCGCCCGACCCCAATGGTCGGCTTGTCTTGCTCACTTAGCTGGCGCACATTCGCCCAACGCGATCTCAGCTTCGCTGCGAATCAGACTTGTCGGACGTCCAGCTGCGCGGATCCAGGTTCCCCAGCCATTCCACGCCCAGCGCTTAGACATCCAGCTTCGTTCCGTCCCCTCCTGTCAGCTCTTCCTCGCTCATGCCGTTGCGATCAGAAGCTCTTCCACCGATGAAAAAGAAATGCGGGAAACCGCTGTGAAGAGCCTTGAAAGGTCGGGCACTCCGTAATCCTGGCTCACAGAACCATCCCAATGTTCCGTCAGAAAGTCGTGGTCGTCGC
This sequence comes from Roseomonas chloroacetimidivorans, assembly GCF_049629625.1. Lineage (NCBI taxonomy): Bacteria > Pseudomonadati > Pseudomonadota > Alphaproteobacteria > Acetobacterales > Roseomonadaceae > Roseomonas > Roseomonas chloroacetimidivorans. The sequence goes on from NZ_JBNBZS010000107.1 coordinate 6,236, forward strand.
GATCGAGTCCCGCACGGCGGCACGAGCTCTTGAATCCTTGTCGTAGTGAGTGGAAGACCAGCGCCGGGTCATCCAGACCCACGCTCGACAGGAGTCTTGCGAACGCCTTCGAGTAGGCTGCCGTCCGCTTACCGAACTTGTCGGCCTTTAAATCGGGAGATAAGTGCATCTCAGTTCTCGTGGCGAGTTCCATGACATACTCCTCGAAGCTGAGGCGCAGGAGAGTCGGGTGAAGCGGGATCTGACGCCTGGACGACGATGTCTTCAGGCCCTTTCCACCCCCCTCCTTCCTCGTCGAACGCTTTCCGGCGGCAGCCCCCGTTTTGCCGTCCGAGTTGTCGATGCTGATGCGCAGCACTCCGCCGGTCCGCGCAATATCCGCGACCAACGCCTGGCCGAGTTCTTCGAGCCGGCAGCCCGTGTAGGTTCCCAGTAAGGGAAGCCAGTAGTGTGCATCCTTGATGACGAGCTTGCCGGTCCTGAGGCCCTGTGTGTCCGAGTAACAGCCTGAGTAGATCGGCGACGAGAAGATGCGGGCAAGCTCCTGCCCGGCAAGCTCACGTCGGCTGATGAGCTCGCGAGTGTCGATCGCCGATTGCGCGTGCTGAAAGGGCTTGTCCTTGAGGTAGCCGTTCCGTTCCCCCCCAGAAAAAGACCCCATTGAGGAGGCCGTTAGCCTTCCGCACGGTGGTCACCGAAACCCGGTCGACATCGACGTTGCGGTACTTCTTCACGATCTCTGGTAAGGGCAGGCTTCGATGCGCATTCGGCAACGCCTTCGGCTTGGCCAGCAGTGCGCGCCTGAAGGCCTCGACTGACTTCTTTCCCAGCTAGCGAACAAATCGGCTGGCGCCGTCGACCCCCTCGAACTGGCGGACCAGCCTGCGCAACTCGTTCAGCGTCTCGCCTCCGCACGCCGCTCAGCGTGGTAGCGACTTAAAAGTTCTCCAGGCGTCACATCCGGCTGGGCATCGATGTCGTCGGTCGCGGTAGTCCTCACGGTTTTTATCGGCAGCGACGAGCAGCCAACAAGGATGGCGGAGGATGGCAACTCAGTGGGCCGGCCAAGGGGCATTGCTGCGGCGCCGAGGCGAGGCCAAACCCCACCGAGCGACGTTAGTTCGAGTCCCTCGCACTCGATGAGGGCGCGAAGAAGATGATGGGTCAGAAGGCGAACGTTGATATCTGAGGGTGCCATCCGGCCACTGGTCGCGAGCAACTCGACGGCCAGCTCGGCCACCGCATTGGCCCCACCATCGATCAGGGCGTCTACGAGCGCCTGGCGTGCCTGCTCGAGGCAGCGGATTTGAAGGGCAACCTGCTCGGACGACCACCCCCGGCGCTCGGCGGTCCGGATGATGATCTTCTGCTGTTCCGCGTCGCGGTGGCGGATAGCGATGCCCTCCGCCTCGGCGAGGGTAAGTGCCGGGAGGGCAGGCGCCTGGATAGCGGCCTCAGCATGCGGGTTCGGGGACCTTGGCCCCGGACGTTCAGGGCCCGACGCATTGTCGATTAGCGCCTGGACCCGGGTGGCGGCGGCCAAGCCCAATCGCCTCGCCTCTTCGGGATCTTTGGTACTGAGAGATTCGACAATCTCACGGCGACCGAGAACGGCGCGGAGAGGGGCCGGGACAGCCCGCCGGAACCGGTAGATTTCCGTCTTGGGACGACGGCCGACGTAGCTCACGAGCGCCATGCGTTTATGCCACCCGTTTGTATCACCGGGCGCCGCATAAGTCGCTGTTCTGCTAGTTTCTCGACGCTTCAACCACTTACGAAGTGGCTGGCGTCCCCAAGGGGAGTGCAACAGGCGTTCAGGGGTGTCCATGTCCGTCCATCCACTTCCGGTTAGATCAACGGGTTAGCCCTCCCTCTGTTCGCTGTCGTCCAGTTGTGTGTGCCCCCGTCGTTGTCCCATTGTGGGGGTGATTGTGGGGGTGGGTCAGTTGTGCTTCCGCCCGACACCGGAGGCCCGATGCCGAAGCTGACCGAGCGCGCCGTTGCCAATGCCAAACCCCGGGAGAAGGTCTACCGGCTGTCGGACGGCGACGGGCTGCTGCTGGAGGTACGCCCCGCGGGCGGGCGAGCCTGGCTGTTCCGCTTCATGCTGGCCGGCCGGCGCCGAGACATGGGGTTGGGCGCCTACCCTGCCGTGGGGCTGAAGGAGGCTCGGCAGAAGGCCAAGGCCGCGGCGGCGGAGGTAGAGAAGGGCACTGACCCCATCACTCACCGGGACACCACCGATCGTGCTGAGGCTGCTAGGAAGGCCCAGGAAGAGGAGCGGCAGGGGCGCACCTTCCGGGACGTGGCCGAGCGCCTGGTGAAGGCGCAGCAGCCGGGGTGGACCAGCGGCAAGACGCTGGCGAGCTGGCGTCTCACCCTCGACAAGCACGCTTACCCCGTAATCGGATCCGTCCCGATCGGCGACATCACCCGGGAGCATGTCGTCCAGGCCCTCACCACTGTCTGGACCGCCCAGCCCGCTACTGCCCGCAAGCTGCAGCGCCGCATCGCCGCCGTGCTCGACTACGCCGCGGCACTGGGCTGGCGCTCCACCGATAACCCGGCCACCGGCCGCGTCCTGCGGCTCACCAAGGCCCTGCCGAAGCAGCCGCCAGAGCAACGCCAGCCCTCCCTTCCCTGGCAGCGGGTGCCGGCCTTCCTGCGAGAGGTAGAGGTGATGGACGGGACCGCCCCCCTCGCCCTCCGCTTCGCAGTCCTCACCGCCGTCCGCTCCGCCGAGGTCCGGCATGCCCGGTGGCCCGAGCTCGACTTCGACACCATGACTTGGACCATTCCCGCCCAGCGGATGAAGGGCGGGAAGGCGAAGGCGATGCCGCCCCATCGCGTGCCATTGACGGACGCCATGCTGACCGTCCTGGCCGCCGCGGCCGTGCACGTCACCGGCAAGATCGAGGGGCCCGATAAGCTGGCGTCACAGGCCACCATGGCGGGTGATGCCCTGGTCTTCCCCTCCCCGACCGGCGTAGCCCTCAGCGACGCCGCCCTGGGCGCCTGCATCCGCCGGATGAACGAGGATGCGCCAAAGGGCGGCCCTCTCCCCTGGCAGGACGTGGATGGCCGCGGCGCCACCCCTCACGGCTTCCGCCGCTCCTTCCGGAGCTGGGTCGACGATACCCGCCCAGATGCCGGCGAGGCGGCAGAGAAAGCACTGGCCCATGAGGACGAGAACAGCGTCCGGGCCGCTTACCGGGGATCCGACATGCTTGAGCAGCGCCGCCCCCTCATGGCCGCTTGGAGCGCCTTCTGCGTGCCAAGCACGAAGGAGGGGAAGGTGGTAGCGCTTCGAGCCAAAGAGGCCTGAGCCCCCCCTTCTCCCCTGGAGAGGGGGGTTTGAACCGTCACACCGGCACATCTTTGATTTTGTTCAATACATGCCGTCACAGGCGCTACCGCGTGTGACGGTTCAAACTGTCGAAAAACTCAATAAAACTGGGCATTGTGACGATGTGACGGGCGGAATTTAGCCATTCAGCCGTTCGCAGGCATCGGCTCGGACTACTGAGGCACCGCGGCCCCCTTGCTCCACTTGACCTCGGCCCGGTAGGGTCACCTCCACGGCAGCGATCTCTCTCCTCGGTTTCTAAGGAGAGGACCGTCTGCGCCCGCCGACACACCCCCGTCGTTCCGGTGCCCACCCGCCGCCGGGGCCACCTCCCGACCAGCTCGTCACTGCCAGGGCCGCCGCCGCCTTGCTGGCGGTCAGCGTCCGCCATGTCCGCCGCCTCATCGCCGGCGGCACCCTGCCACCCGTCCGGATCGGCCGGGCCGGTACCGGCGGCGCCCTCTGGCGCGCCACGGTCGCGAACGACGTCCTCCTCTTCCTGAAGATCAAGCCCGAATGGAGCGCCGGTCTTTCGTCGCTCGGCATCGTCCGGCCGGCCCTCGATCACCTGGTCGCGGAAGCCGGCGGACACGACCTCATCCCAGGCGTGCGCGCCGGATCCGTTCAAACGTCGGGCTGACGCTACGCTGCCGAGGAAGGAGCACGGCGCCGAGGTGGTGGAGCTTCGGCCGGTGAAGGAGGCGGGCTGACGCGGAGAGGGAAAGGAAAAAATTTGCGGACGTTGTTTTCTCTATAACTTTCTGCGCTGGACGTGGGGAAGCGGGGGAATGTGGGAAGTTTGTTGTTTTCAATGCCTTATGTGTGGGGAGATGCCCCATTTTCGCTCCCCAAGAACGGCATTTGTGGGGAGGTGTCCTGTGGGGCGCGGCCCACGCCAACGCCGCCACCTCAGCGAGAAGCGCGGAGCGGCAGCAGATCTAATGCTCAACCTGCGTCCCTCCCAGCCTGAACCCGTGACGGCCGAGAAGGGTCGCGCCGAACTGGTCTCGATCTGGGACGGCCTGGATCAGGAGGGGCGCAGAATGCTGCTGGCCAACGCCCGGGCCGTGGGGGAGGTGACCGGCCATGCCCCGGCTCCGGCCGACAACGACCCGAAGGGACCTTCTCGGCGACCCGGTCCTGCCTAAGGCCTCGGGGGCATTGCCTCGCGGTGCCGCAGCACTGGCGCATCAGCCGCCGTGAAGGCGAGCGTGAAAAGTGTCAGGCCGGTGCTGTCAGTCACCTCGATAACCCACTCGCCTTCGTTCCAGAAGGTTCTGGCGTGTTCCACCAATAGCTCACCGCCATATCTGGCGGCTTCAATGCGGGCTGCCATGAGATCGGGCAGCTCAGTGCCTTTACTGTCGGGCGGGGTGCGCCCATCGCGGACATGAAAGTGGTATCGAGGCACGGCAATCTCGGCGAAAGGTGGGAGGCCTCCCACCGAACCCGCCATTGACGGTTACCGTAAGGACCAACTTCGTCCGAAGTTTAGGCGCCGCTTCTACTCTGCTGCAAGCTAAGCCGCTGCCGCTCCGGATTAACCCTGGGTGGGCGAAGCTTTGAGGTCCAGAAAAGCGGCTGGCGCGACGCGGGTTCCGCCAGCCGCCCTGCCCAGTCCGGTCGGTTACGCCTAGGAGTAGGCACCGACCATCGGCCCGTGGATCTTACCTGGGACGACCAGGGCAAAAAAGCGGCCGGTGATGAGGAGACGCCTCACCCACCGGCCAGTCAGTCTTGCCGGCAGAACGTGCTGCTTCGTCCCGGAGGCCTGCGTTGCGGCAATGCTGCGCCCGAAATGGACAGCGGTCACCCTACTTCTTCGTTATACCCCCGCGCCCGGCGCCAGGGCTACTTGGGGCAGGCATCTGGTCGGCGCACTTGGGTTCGGCCACGCTTGTCGGGCGCGAATCTAGGAGCCATAGCGATGGCACGGGAAACCCAGGAGAAGTGACCCTCCCTCCCCGTCCGATCACCCCGAAGCAGGAACTCCAGGCACTAGCCCAGTTCGCCGATCTGCAAGAGCTGCTGGCTCTTTGGGCTAAGATCGGGCCGGATGAGCGTGACTTGGTGCTGATGCTGATGAAGGCGATGATCGAGGTGAAGCGGCAATGACCGTTCCTTCCCACCCCCTCGGCCCAAAAGCAGAACGGGACGCGACGATCCTGCTCATCCAGGCGGAGGAGATGATAACCCGCTGGGCGAAGCTGGAGCCGGAGAAGCGGCGCTTCGTGCTGGCCCTGGTTAGAGCAATGTCGGCGGGGGAGTGGGGGTGACCCTCCCGCCCCGTCCGCCCGGTCAGCGCCCTAGCCTGGAGGAACGTGCCGAGCTGCTGGCCCTTTGGGACAGCCTGAGCCCTGACGAGCGAGAGATGGTCATGTTCTTCGTCCGGTCCTTGGCCAAGGGGAGCGGCACATTAGCGCCGGAACTGGCGGCTTGGTGGAAGAAGCGGACCCCGGAACAGCGCGCTCGTGTTCTGGCCTTGGCCAGGGCAATGACGGAGGGGGAGCGGTGAGCGCCTTCCGCGAGCGACACCCTAGGTCGACCAGGCAACACCACAGAGGCCAGCTGGCGTGCATTGCACTTACACCAGCCTGGAAGGATTGAATAAGAGGAACGGATGCTTTCCAAGCGCGAACGTTGGGTTGGAATTTACGAGACTATCCTGCGGGGGAAAGGGCACCCTGATCAGGCCTTGAACTGGGATATTAGCTCGCTGTCGAAAATTAGGAAGGCCGTTCTTGCTGCAAGGGCAGAACAGAAGGTCATCCAGAAAGCCTTGGCTGACGATGCCGTCATATTTTGTTTGGATGATTTAGAAATAGACCAGAAGCAGAAAGTAGCCACTTTCCTCTTCTCCGCTATCGACGTAAACGCCTCCGACCCATCATTTCGAAACACGAAGACTTTTACCACTCGACACATCAAGAAGGGTGCGAATGAAGGGAGCGCGGTGGCAGCGCACCTCGTGGTGGCATTCGATGTGGAACAAAATTCAAACCGCTATCCCACGGCTTTAGAGCAGATAGAGGGCGTATCTCGCAGTCGTATCTTGCCGATGCTTGAGGAGTTGCTTTTCACCTACTGCGGACAAGTGACCGTTGACAATGATGGGGCGCCTGAGCGCGCTGATCCGCGTTTGGAGATGCAGGCCAAGCCCTCAGAAACCCTCGCGCAGAGCTTGCGGTCTGGCGAGCTCTTGGGGGTTTCCCTACTCAGGGTAACACGCAGCCGGAAACTCGATAAAGGGCAGCTCTATCACGAGGCGGAAAAGGCAGTGCGCTTTAAGGTGAAGAGAACGAGCGGAGATGTAGCAAAGAGCATCATTTCTGAGATCCGCGGCAAGCCTGAGTATCGCGATCTAAACACCATGCGCGTGAGATATCGGAGGGCAGACGGCAAGCATCTTACTTTGAGCGCCGACACAGCTCAGATGGACGCCTTCGAAAAGAGCTTCACGCGCGTAGAAAGGATCACCGTCACTGAGACCGACCTACCGGCAGCACATGAAAAAATTAACACCGAAGTTGCATCATCAATGCTTGATTTGCTCTCGGACAAAAAGAAGCCGTAGTATCAACTCATGAAGTCTCTGGACTTTCTCCTTTCGCCCCTCCGGTGGTGGCGGGTGAAGCACCCGGCGGTACACCTGCTCAACTGGGTAGTTCCGACCACGCTGTCCGCGATGGTCACCACGGCGCTGCTTTGGCCCGCTTCAAAGGCCAACGTGTTTGGTGAGCTGGGAGTTATCCATCAAGCAAATGGCCTTCTGCAGATCCTTGCCGGCTTTTATATTGCATCGCTGGCTGCGATCGCTACTTTCAACAAGCCCGGTCTTGATGACATCATGAAGGCCGACCCACCAAAGATTTATCGCAACAAACAGCATCCAGCAGACCCCCTGACGAGGCGTAGATTCCTGTGCCTCCTTTTCGGCTATCTTTCTTTCGCCTCTATCATGCTATACATCGTTGGAGCAGCGGCAATGATCATTGCTCCCACCGCATCGGCAGCGTTTACCGAGGCACAAGTATTTGTTGGTCGAGGCGTTTTTGTAGCGGCTTTCGCATTCTTTTTTAGCCATCTTTTAGCGGCCACCATTCTCGGAATTCATTACATGGCAATACAGATTCAGCAAGACGAAGTAAAGACTGGCTTTGAATCGTAAAGTCTTCCTGGACTTCCCGTCTTTCGACAAAGACGACACGGCCGCACCATCTTTCTGCTTCGCCCTAACCGGCGGGGCTTCTTCGTTCAGGGGCTCTACGCCGAGCCGCCCTCTTCCCTGAGATCCCGTCGAATCCGCCGCAACTGCTCCATGACCTCGGCCAGCCTTTTCTGAGCGGCCGGCACGTCGCCCTGGGCTAGATCCCTCGCGCACTCGTCCAACGGGCCGGCCAAGAGGTCCAGAATTGCATCGGCGGCGCGTCCCGTAGGGTCCATGCCCCCTCTATGCGCGGACCGTCACCCCAAAGCCAGGATGGTGCAGGCTCACGGCAGACAATCCGCCGCGACCAATCCCGATCCCGTCCACTCTGCCTGCTGCTTGAGAAAAGAGCCCGGCCGGATTGCTCCAGCCGGGCCGAGTAATCTTCAGGAACACCCCTGCGGGGAAGGCAGCAGGGGCCGGGGCTCGAACGCGTCTTAGCGAGTGAGGTTTGAGACCGGTTTCTTTACCGTTTCTCTCTTCGCAACCCTGCCCACCCCGCAGCCCAGACAAAGAAGCCCGGCGGGAGATCGGCCCGCCGGGCGAGTTGAAACATGGAGACTACGATACGCGAACGCGGCCGCTCTAACCGCGCCGCCAAAACGACTACGCACCATACTAGGTTGCCCCACCCCGCCCGCTCAGAGGCGGGATCTCGTGACCTCTGACCCGGTGGCCAGCAGTCAGGCCGGCAGCTTCGGCCACCCGTGCGACGTCAGGATCTTAGTCCAGGTGCCTAAGGCAACGCGCGAGCGAACAGCCATATCGCCGCGACAGCCAACGCTGACCCGATCACCGCAGTCGCGGCGCAGAGGGCCAGCATTTCCCGGCGGGCCTGCAGCACTTCCCTGGATCGACCCATCGACATGCCGGATAGATAACACAACCGTGAGTTGGGCGACAACTCCGTTCTACTACCGCGCCGCCGGCCGCAGGTTCACCCCAGAGCCGGCCTCCGGCGCCTCACCTTGGCCCACTGCTTTCCTTGGGGGTGCCTGCCCCGGAACCTTGTAAGACCCTTCGATGCGCTCAGCCTGTTCCAGGCAGCGTCGGGCCATGTCCTTCAATATTTCCTGGTCTGAAAGCAGGCTGATCTGGTCCGCCACCCTCAAACACATAGCTGCTTCCTCGCGAAGCTTTCGCGCCTCGTCCAGGATCATGGCTCTCGGCCTCAGTACGGATAGCTTTAACGCCCCGGTCGTATGCGTCAGCCGATCCCGGCCTTGAGTTGATGGTGGTGGTTCGCCGAAGTGGCTGTCATGACGGACAGCACGACGACGGCATCACTCGCTAACCCCTCTTACGACGGTAGTATGAGCGGCTCCGG
>NZ_JBNBZS010000108.1:0-15061 GCF_049629625.1 Roseomonas chloroacetimidivorans
CTACGACCACGGGCTCGTAGCCATAGCCCCGCATCAGCGAGACCAGCTCCTCGGGCATAATCCGCGCCAGGACTGTCGGGTTAGCAATCTTGTACCCGTTGAGGTGCAGGATCGGCAGCACGGCGCCATCGGTCGCCGGATTGATGAACTTGTTGCCGTGCCAGGACGTCGCGAGCGGGCCGGTTTCCGCCTCACCATCGCCCACGACGCAGGCGGCGATCAGGTCGGGATTGTCCAGCACCGCCCCGAAGGCATGGAGGAGCGAGTAGCCGAGCTCGCCGCCCTCATGAATGGAGCCGGGCGTGTCCGGCGCGGCGTGGCTCGGGATGCCGCCGGGGAATGAGAATTGCCGGAACAAGCGGCAGATGCCCTCCGCATCCCGGGACACTTCGGGGTAGAGTTCGCTATATGTGCCTTCGAGCCAGGTACTGGCCACGACGCCCGGCGCACCATGGCCGGGGCCGGCCAGGAACAGGATACTGAGGTCGCGCGCCTTGATGATGCGGTTCAGGTGTAGATAGACGAAGTTGAGCCCAGGCGTGGTGCCCCAATGACCAAGCAGGCGCGGCTTGACGTGCTCGGGGGCCAGCTTCTCTCGGAGCAGCGGGTTGTCGAGCAGGTAGATTTGCCCCACCGATAGGTAGTTCGCCGCGCGCCACCACCGCTGCATACGGTCGAGCTGGTCAACGGCGATCGGGGCAGCATTCTGGCTCTGAGCGACCGCGCTCATGGGCGTTCTCCTTGTTCCCGATCCGCTGCACGCAGGACCCGGGGGCGGGAAGGCTCTCCTCGTAGTAACCATGTGCCGGCCTGGGACTTCGGGTATGGACAGCAGGTCGCTGATCCAGCTGGAGATCTTCGCAGCTCCTTCAGCCGTGAAGCAGCCACGCGCCGCTACCCAGTCCATGAGCTTGTAACGTTTGAGGTCGGCGGCGGAGAAGCGGACGATGCTGCTCTGAGGCCGTCGCGGCGACTTCGCCGAGGAGGATGCGTTGCCGGCGACCTCGGTAAGCATTGTAATATTGCATTGTAATATTCGCCTTCTGAAGCTTCTCGACTAGTTCCAGCGCATTGCGCGTCTGGTGGCTCGCGCCATGCAGAAAGGCGCTGGTGACATCCGATTGCGCCGCAAGGAGCTGGCCAGGTTCCTTGGCGCCACACAGACGCTGCAGCGCAGCACTCACCCGGTTCTGCATCTCCACGAGGATCTCCATCTCACGCTAAGTCGCGTAACACATGGCTCGCTGCGAGTTCTGAGCCACCTGCAACAGAGATAAAAACCGTGGACGTATCGTGCTCCACAGCACGTTCGGTTCCGCGGAACTGCTGGAAGAGAAAGTCGATGCTGACATCCGAGACTCCTTCGCATCAATACAGCGCGCCACAGAAGGAGGCGAGAGTAGCACGCGGGTTGGGCATCTCTGCGAGAGAAGCCAGCAGCAGCGAACCCTTGAAGCGGCTGCCCGGAACGAGGAGCATCGTGGCCGCTTGACGGAAAACCATAGCCCGCACGGTCGGGTTGTAAAGCCGGAACTTGCTGGCCGTCACCCGGCCCCACAGAGGTTGAAAGTTGCACAACATGACAGGCGTCGCACTCGTGTGCCGCCTGCGTCAAGGGCCGCAGTTCCCCGCCGTCCGGGCGTTTCACAGCCGCACCGCTGTAACTTCGCAACTCATGCGAGGCGGTTTTGAGAGACGTGGAGCCCGTGTGATGGCTTGAGCCTAACAAGCCCGGCCGCCTCACGGCTTCCCAACAGCTTCAGTGGAGCGATAATGTCGGGATCAGCGCGAGTGCTCGGCACATCTTATAGAAGTTAGAAGTCCCGTCCACAGGGCGCGTGAGGGCGAACTTCCGCTTGGAAGCCGGGTGCAGGAAGCAGATGATGCGTCCGATGATGAAGCAGAGCGTCATGGATCAGGATGTCTCTTACCGCGCAGCAGTCGGGCCCGGCTCCGTTCTCGCTGTGCGCGGGGCCGCCCTCGACATCCGCTTCGCGGACGGCAAGCTCCCGCAGATTGATGAGGCGCTGCGCATTCCTCGGCCGGAATCCGAGGACATCCTGCTGGAGGTCCAGGCGCATCTGGATCGGGACAGTGTCCGCGCCATCGCGCTGAACACGACGGAGGGTCTGCAACGTGGGACCGCCGTGGAGGCCTCTGGCGCACCGCTGGCCGTGCCGGTGGGCGACGCTGTCCTCGGGCGGCTGCTGGATGTGACCGGGCGCGTCAGGGATCAGGGCCCTGCCTTGCCGGAGAACACACCACGATGGCCCATCCATCGGCCACCGCCACCCCTGGCCCAGCAGAGCGCGGCCACTGGGATGTTCGAGACCGGCATCAAGATGATCGATCTACTGGTGCCCCTGGCGCAGGGCGGCAAGGCCGCCATGTTCGGGGGGGCAGGCGTGGGTAAGACCGTGCTGGTGATGGAACTCATCCGGGCCATGGCGGAGCGCTATCAGGGAACCTCCGTTTTCGCCGGCATCGGCGAACGCTCGCGCGAAGGCCATGAGCTGCTGAGCGATATGACGGGCTCGGGAGTGCTGAACCGCACCGTCCTCGTCTACGGGCAGATGAACGAACCCCCCGGCGCTCGCTGGCGCGTGGGTCTGACTGCCCTGACCATCGCCGAGTATTTCCGCGACCAGCAGCACCGCAACGTGCTGCTGCTGATGGACAACGTCTTCCGCTTCGTCCAGGCGGGCAGCGAGGTATCCGGCCTGCTCGGGCGCCCGCCGTCCCGCGTGGGCTACCAACCGACCCTGGCGACTGAGGTCGCCGCGTTGCAGGAGCGGATTGCCTCCGTGGCCGGCGCGGCGATCACGGCCATCCAGGCGGTCTATGTGCCAGCGGACGACTTCACCGACCCGGCCGTGACCGCCATCTCCGGCCATGTCGATAGCATGATCTCGCTTTCGCGCGCCATGGCGGCGGAGGGCATGTATCCAGCCATCGATCCGCTTGCCTCCTCCTCCGTCCTGCTCGACCCCGAGGTGGTCGGGGCCGAGCATGACGCGCTGGCGGCCCGGGCCCGGCAGGTCCTGGCCCGCTATCGGGAGCTGCAGGACGTCATCGCCCTGCTGGGCGTGGAGGAGCTCGGCACCCAGGACCGGCAGGCAGTCGCGCGGGCCCGGCGGCTGCAGCGCTTCCTGACCCAGCCCTTCGGCGTGACCGAGGCCTTCACGGGCACGCCGGGGCGGTCCGTTTCGCTGGTCGATACATTGGCCGGTTGCCGCGCCATCCTGGACGGCGAGACAGACGACTGGGCCGAGAGCTCGCTCTACATGGTGGGCGGCCTGGAGGAGGCACGGCAGAAGGAAGAGGCTCGCCAGCGGGAAGGTACCGCATGAGGCTGCTGCTGACGGACCCGGTGCGGGTGATTGCCGACCATGCGGACATCGCGTCTCTTCGCGCCGAAGACGCCAGCGGCAGCTTTGGCATCCTGCGCGGCCATGCCGATCTGCTGACTGTTTTGGGCGTCTCGGTGGTCTCCTGGCGTCACCAGGACGGTCGTGCCGGCTACTGCGCTGTGCGTGGCGGCATTCTGACCGTGCGGAAGGGAACGGAGATCGCGATCGCTACCCGGGAAGGACAGCTCGGGGAAAGCACGGAGCAGCTCGAGCACGGCGTCCTCACGGGCTTCCTCGCCGCGACGGAGGCCGAGCGGAATGAGCGGGTCGCTGAGACCCGGATGCATCTGCAGGCCGTGCGGCAAATCGTTCGCATCCTGAGGTCCGGCGCGGGCACGGCGGGGCTTTCGCCGTGACGGAGCCGGTCGGTCCGGGGGAGGATCCGCTGCTCCGCTCCGTCCGCCGGCATGCCGCGCGGGAGCGGCGGGCCAGGCGGGAGGGCGAGCCGACATTCGGTGGACAGCTGGCCCAGGTCGGAACGCTGGGCTGGATGGTGGTCGCGCCGGCGCTGCTCGGGCTTTTCCTGGGCCGCTGGATCGACCGCGGCCTTGGCACGGGTATCTTCTGGAGCGCGCCGCTGATGCTGCTCGGCGTGGCGCTGGGTTGCTGGTCGGGTTGGCGATGGATGCACCGGGAATGATGACGCCGACCGATGCCGCCTGGGTCCTGCCAGGCCTCCTGCTGGGCGGATTGCACTTCCACAGCTTGCGCCGCAACGCCGATCTGTACATGGCCGGCAGCACGCGACCGGCGATCGCCCTGCATATCGCGCGCATGGCCCTCACGCTCTGCGGGTTCCTGTTGGTCGCGTGGCAGGGCAGCTGGCCGCTCCTCCTCGCGGCCGCGGGCTTCCTGCTGGCCCGGCTGCTGCTCGTTCGCCCAGCCTCGGCGCAAGGAGAGGAGTGAGATGATCCAATCACCGCTGGAGACGCATGTCGTCTTTACCCTGGGCCCGGTGCCGATCACGGCGCCGGTGCTGACAAGCTGGGCTATCATGCTGTTCCTGGCCGGCGGCGGCTGGCTTCTGACCCGCCAGGTCGCACTGCGGCCCGGCATGGCCCAGGCCGCCCTCGAACTTGTGGTGGAAACCATCGAGCAGCAGATTCGTGACACGATACGCGTGACGCCCACGCCTTATCTCCCGCTGATCGGAACGCTCTTCCTCTTCATCCTCACGGCCAACTGGTCGTCGCTCGTGCCGGGCGTTGAACCACCCACGGCGGCCCTCGAAACGGATGCGGCACTCGCGCTGATCGTCTTCATGGCGGTCATCGTCTTTGGCGTCCGGGCGCATGGGGCCGGTGGTTATCTTCGGACCTTTGCTCATCCGAACGTTGTGATGGTGCCGCTCAACCTGCTGGAGACCATCACGCGCACCCTCTCCCTGACCGTTCGCCTGTTCGGAAATGTGATGAGTGGCGTCTTCGTCATTGGCATCGTGCTGTCGCTCGTTGGTCTGTTGATCCCCGTTCCATTGATGGCGCTGGAGTTGCTGACCGGCGCGATCCAGGCCTACATCTTCAGCATACTGGCCATGGTGTTCATCGGCGGCGCCGTCGAAGAAGAGAAGCCGCGCGGCGTGGCGGAAAAGGAGGGCGCGGCATGAACCTGATCGAGGTCGTCAGCATCATCGGGGCCGCGCTGGCCGTCTCCTTCGGGGCCATCGGCCCCGCACTCGCTCAGGGGCGGGCCGTCGCGGCCGCGATGGATGCCATCGCACGCCAACCGGAATCGGCCAACACCGTCTCCCGCACGCTTTTCGTCGGCCTGGCCATGATCGAGACCATGGCCATCTACTGCCTGGTCGTCGCGCTGCTGCTCCTCTTCGCCAACCCCTTCCGGGGTTAGCCGGATGCGGATCGACTGGTGGACGTTGGGCCTCCAGACCATCAATGTCCTCGTCCTGATCTGGCTGCTGCGGCGCTTCCTTTTCCAGCCTGTGAAAGCGACTATCGAGGCCCGACGCGCGGCAGCAGCCAAGCTGTTGGACGATGCCGAGGCCGCGCGGACACAAGCCCGATCCGAGGCCGCCGCCCTGGAGTCCCGGCGCCGGGATTTCACTGCCGAGGGTGATGCAATCCTGGCTGCGGCGCATGCTGCCGCGGCGGCGGAGCGGACAGCGCTGCTCGACCAGGCTCGGCAGGAGGCAAAGCGGCTGGAGACGGAGAAGCGGGCCATCCTGGAAAGGGAACGGGAGGTTCAGCGCCGCGAACTGGAATCCCAGGCGGGCGAGCTCGCTGTCGCCATGGCCCAACGCCTGCTCGCCCTGGTGCCGCCCGAGCGAGTGACGGCGGCCATGTTGGACGCGCTGGCGCAGGAGCTAACCGCCCTCTCCGCGGAGGCCCGGCGCGACCTGATGGCGGGAAGCCCAGTTACAGTGGCCACGGCCGCCGCACTTTCGGCCGACGAGCAGGCGTCGTGGCAGAAGCGCCTCACGGAGATCCTCGGTGGCGACGCACAGCTCGTCTTCCGGCATGATCCGTCTCTCATCGCCGGCGTAGAGCTGCACGGGCCGCACACCCTGCTGCGGCGGAATTGGCGTTCCGATCTGGAGCGCCTCGCCCGGTCGCTCACCCTTGCTCCGCAGGCCCGTGATGTCCACCAGTTGGCTTGAGGCGGCCCGCCGCCGGATCGAAGCGGCCGACCTGACACCGGAGCAGGAGGAGATTGGCCGTGTCGAGCGGGTGGGCGACGGCATCGCGCTGATTTCGGGCCTGCCACATGCCCGGCTTTCCGAGGTGCTGCGCTTCGACAAGGGGCAGCTTGGCTTCGCGCAGGTGCTGGAGCGGGACCATATCGGCTGCGTGCTACTGGATGACGAGACTAGCATCAAGGCCGGCGATGTCGTGCGCGGCACCGGCGAGGTGCTGCGGGTGCCGGTCGGGCCCGCCCTGCTCGGCCGCGTAGTGGACCCGCTGGGGCGGCCGCTCGACGGTGGTGGGCCTATTGCCGCGGAGCAGCGGGACCCGATCGAGCGGCCTGCCCCCAGCATTATCGAGCGCGACCTGGTCACCGAGCCGGTCCAGACGGGGCTGCTCGTCGTCGACGCCCTCTTTGCCCTGGGACGTGGCCAGCGGGAGCTGATCATCGGCGACCGGACCACCGGGAAGACTGCCATCGCGGTGGATACCGTCGTCAGCCAGCGGGCGAGCGACCTGGTCTGCGTCTATGTCGCGGTCGGCCAGAAATCCTCCACCGTCGCGCGCATCGTGGAGGCCATCCGTCAGCACGGGGCTCCGGAGCGTTGCATCTTCGTGGTGGCCGGGGCCGCGGAAACCCCGGGGCTGCAATGGATCGCGCCCTTTGCTGGCTTCACCATGGCGGAATACTTCCGCGATCGCGGTCAGCATGCGCTGGTGGTCGTGGACGATCTGACCAAGCACGCAGCGACCCATCGGGAGATCTCGCTGCTTACGGGCCAGTCCCCAGGGCGGGAAGCCTTCCCCGGCGATATCTTCTATCTGCACTCCCGTCTGTTGGAGCGCGCCGGGAAGCTCTCGGCCGACCGGGGCGGCGGTACCCTCACCGCCCTGCCGATCGCCGAGACGGAGGCGGGCAATCTCAGCGCCTATGTCCCCACGAACCTGATCTCCATCACCGATGGACAGATCGTGCTGGACGCGATGCTCTTCCACGAGGGCCAGAAGCCCGCCGTGGATGTGGGCACCAGCGTCAGCCGTGTTGGAGGCAAGACGCAGGCACTGGCGCTTCGCAAGGTTTCCGGCACGCTGCGGCTCGACTATGCCCAATTCCTGGAACTGGAGAGCTTCACCCGCTTCGGCGGCGTGTCCGATGCCCGCGTGAAGGCGCAGCTGGCCCGTGGGGCACGGATGCGGAGCCTGCTGTCGCAGCCCCGCTTCACGCCGTTGCGGCTGGTCGATGAGGTCGCGCTCGTCCTCTCGCTTCAGGAAGGCGTGTTGGACTCCCTGCCCGCCGAGGCGGTGCCCGTATTCCGGAAAGCCCTTCCCTCTTGGCTCGACGAGCAGGTTCCCGCCCAGGTGGATGAGCTTCAGCGGACGCGCAAGCTGGAGCCAGCGGCGCGCGAGATCCTCCTCGCCGCGCTCCGGCGTCTGGCGGAGCGGAGCGCGGGGCCGGCCGCATGACGGCGCGCCTGGCGGAGATCTCGGCCCGTCTGGGCACCGTCCGGCAGTTGGACACGGTGGTGGGCGCGATGCGTGGCATGGCGGCGGCACGGGCGCAGCGGAGCCGTAACCTGCTGCCGGCCATCCGCACCTATTCGGAGGTCGTGGCGCAGTCGATGGCCCAGGCCTTGCAGCTGCTGCCGGAGGGGCTTCCTGCTTCCAAGCCCGGAACCCGCCGAAGCGGGCTGGTGGTCTTCTGTGCCGAGCAGGGCTTCGCGGGTGCCTTCAGTGAACGGGTGCTGGACACCCTGGCGGGCGAGCCCGCGGAGACCGAGATCTTCCTCATCGGCTCCCGCGGCGTGGCGCATGCTGCGGAGCGCGGCATCCCTTCCGTCTGGACCGCCCCCATGGCGTCGCATGTGGAGGGGCTCGCCCGCCTGGCCCAGCGCCTGGGAGAGGCGCTCTATGCCGCGATCCGTGACAGGGGCCTGACATGTGTCGAGCTTCTCCTGCCGGACTGGACGCAGCAGAATGGGCTTCGGATTGAACGCCGCTCCCTCCTGCCGCTGGATCCACGGCGTTTCGCGCCGTCGCCACCCGGCCAACCGCCGATCGTGAATCTGCCCGCGGCCGCACTCGTCGAGGGGCTGGCCGAGGAATATGTCCATGCCCAGCTCCGCGAAGCGGTGACGATTGCCTTCGCCGCCGAGAACGAGGCGCGGGTGTCGGCCATGGCCTCGGCGCGCAGCAATATCGAGCGCATGCTCGGCAAACTGAGTTCGCAGGAACGGCAGGTCCGGCAGGACAGCATAACGGCCGAGGTCATCGAGCTGGCCGGCGGCACCCGCGCCCTGGCGGGTCAGCGCTGACGTTTAACGCGGCGTGCCGTCCGTAGCAGGTGGATCATCAGCTGGCCAGCGGCAGTGGACAACGCGGAAGGGACAACAGCCGAAATGGAACCCTCAAGCAGAAGATGCTGCCCTCCATCGACAGGGATGACAGGGCTGGTGATGCGCCGGGCCGCATCGCTGGCCAGGAACGCCGCCAGCGCGCCCACATCGACGATGTCAACCAAGTGATGCTGCGGGACCTGCACGGCGACTCGCTCGATCAGTGCGTCGGACCGGTCGATCCCGCTGGCCGCCCGGGTGCGGAACGGGCCCGGTGAGATCTCATGGAGGCGGATGCGCTTCGGCCCGAGCTCCGCGGCAATGTAGCGCGCGCTGCTTTCGAAACTGGCCTTTACTGGCCCCATCACGTTGTAATGCTCGACCACGCGCTCGGAACCTTAGAAGCTCACCGTCAGCAGGCAGCCGCCCTGCACCGTCAACGGCTTGGCGAGATGGGCCATCCGAATGAGCGAGTGGCAGGACAGTCCATCGCGATGCCGAAGCCGCCAGCCGAGCTGCCGGTGACCCTGCCGTGCAGGACTTCCCTGGGCCCAAAAGCGATAGAATGCAGCACGAGATCGAGCCCGCCCCACTCGGCGCGGACGCGCTCGAAGGCCGCCTTGAACTGGCCACTCATACGAACATCACATGGAGCACCAGTTCGCAGCCGAGCCGGGCCGGACGAAGGACTCGGCCTTCTCGTTCAGATAGGTCGCTGCCAGACGCGCATCGGCCGCGGCGAAGACCGCCGCGCAGCCGGCGGCGATGCTGTGCCACAAGGCGACTTTTGCGACGGAATCCGGTTCTGGGCGTCATTCGACTATATAATAGCCGCCATCGATGTAGAGCGTCTGGCCGGTGATCAGGCGGGCGGCGTCCGTTGCGAGATACGCCGTAGCCAGACGTCCCCCCCGGTAAGGTCGAATCTCGACACCGCGTCCGCCTTCGGCCGCCTGGGCGAGGTAGGCGCGCCTTCCCTCGTGATCTGGCGCGACCTCGATTTTCCGCACATCCAGGATCGGTGTCGTCATCTCGTGAAGGAGATGCCGAACGGGTCGGCCTGCGAGTTGCCCGGCGCCGCACACGTGCCGAGCCTTGAGCAGCCGGCGGCCGTCACCGGCCCCCTCATCTCCTTTGTGCAACGCCTGTCCAGCGGTCATCCCTCCTCGGAGTGAATGAGCCGAAGCACCCGCTTCCCCAGTTGCGGCCGACGCTGCCCCGCCTCTCAGGCCGAGCGCGCCAGCCCGAACGCTTCCGCGAACTCCGCATCACGATCGACCGGCGCCCAGGTCTCGCCGCGCTCCGCGATCCGCACAGCCCGCGCGGCACCCTCGGCCTCTTCGGTGCAGAGATGCGCCTGCACCAGCAGTTCGGCCGCGCGTTCGCTCAGCTCATCCGCCCGCTGAGCGATCAGCTCAATCCAGAAGCCACCCTCGGTCTGGACGTGGACCAGCTGCTGCTGCGCTTCGCCGGCTGCGTCATGTGCGTCACGGCAGGCCCAGACCGCCTGGGTGAGCAGAGGCTCCAGCACACGCTGCAGGGCCTCCTGGCGCACCTCGCCGGACTCGCTCGGCGCATGCTCGCGGATGTACTCGGCCGTGCCCGCGTCCGCCGCATCGCGAAGACCCACGACCGGGTAATCGAGGCCGAACGCCTCAGCCACGTTGCCCACCTCGCGGGGGTCGGGCGCGATCTCGCGCAGCAGATCCAGCGTCGGTCGGGCCCGACGCTCGACCGGGAAGCGGATGACGTTGGTCAGTCCCGGCAGCAGTTCGATACGCATGAGCGGCTCCTCCGAGGTGTGAAATGGATTCTACGGCGACCAAGACCAGAACACAAGCATAAAATATTGATAGATAACGATTTTGTAGGCCGGAGCGGAAAGCGAGTGGCCGCTCTGTGTTGCTCTCACATGCCCGCCGAGGGCGACGAACTGCGCGGCCGCGGCGCTGGCTTGGGCTGGGACTGTGGTGCCGCAGGCACCCCCTCCAGCTTGCGGCGGGTGACCTCGGCCTCGACCCGCAGGTGCCGCAGGTGGTCCTCGGCCGCGCGCGGCCCAGCTGTCGCAAGGTTGCGTCGCAACGCCTCGTCGAGTGCGGCGATATGCCGGGGCAGGCTGGTCCGCACGGCTTCGGCCTGCAGCCGCTGCCGGACCTCCCGGCCGATGTTGCGGCCCCCGGCCTCCAAGGTCTGGAAGCGATGGCTCTGGGAGATAAAGGCGTCGACCGCCATCTCCCGCCCCTCGCGCGCACCCTGCAGCAGGTCGATGCCGAGCGCCTTGTAGGGCTTGGCGGCCATATCCTCGCCCACCCGCTCCCAGAGGTCGTGATTGGTGATCGGCCTCGTGTCCCCGAGTGCCCGGCGGCCCTTGACCGCCTCGACGGTCGCGGCCTCCGACACCATGGTCCTTCCAGGCCGCGACGAGCGGCTTCATCAGCGTGGTCTTGCCGGCGCCGGCCACGCCGGTCAGGACGGTCAGGGCACCTCCCTGCCCCATGGCATAGATCGCTGCCAGCTGCGCCCGGGCGTGCTCGGGCTTACTGGTGAAGTCGAGGCCGGAGGCGTCCACGGCCGCCTTGATCGCCGTGGCCGGGAGAGCACCAGCCCGGTCACCCGCAGCGCGCCGGCCATGCCACGCCAGCGCCTGCTCGATCCGAGTCTGGGCGGTGTTGGTGACCCGGACCTTCTCGCCCGAGTGCCCAACCACCAGGGCGACGTGCTCGCCCCGGAGCTGGATGCCGCGCTCCTCGATCAGCGCCACCACGCGGTCGATGTCGTCCGGCCCGCCTGCGATGCCGGTGCCGATCAGCCCCCGGGCGGCGTACATCCGCAGCTTGTCGTGGTCGATCACCGCGGCCGTCTGGAACTCCTTGGCGAGATGCCGGGCGGCGAAGGCATAGGCCCGGTCGAACCGCTCGGCATCGGTCAGCTTGGGGTGCTCCACCTCGTGCATGACGGTCTTGTGGTGCCAACCGATATCCTCGGCCTGCTCGCGCCAGATCTCCCGGTCGTTCTTGTTCCCGTGCTTGTCCTGCCGGGAGGCGAGGCCGGTGACGGCCAGGATCTTGAGCTTGCCCTCGGCGGAGATCTGGTCCCACTCGAGGCCCTGCCGCTTGGCGTAGGCCCGGGCGCTGTGGAGGACCTGCTTCCGGCCCTTGCTGAACAGGTCGTTGGCCTTCTGCGGGATGGCCTCGAGAACCACGGCCTGCTGCTCCTTGTCGTAGGCCGTCCGTGCCCCAAGTCGCCGCAGTTCCTCGGCGAGCCTCGCCTGGAAGTAGGCTCCAAACTCGTGGACGCGGGAATGGAGCTGCTGCGTATCGAGCGAGCCCACCCGGCCGTCATCGGTCACCACGACATTGAACAGGGCGTTGTGGATGTGGGCGTGGGGGTCGCCGTCGGTCGGCACCGTGGCGAGGTAAGTCGCCCCTCCCGGCCCGTCCTGCACAGGGAGGGTCGGCCGGGCCGTGTGGTGGCGGAAGCTGACCCAGGCGACTGCGCCTGGGTCGGCCCCGTCCTCGCCGCCCTTCCCTTTTCTGGCCCAACCGAGCTCGCGGGCGACGTAGCGCATCGTGGCGTCGTTGGCCTTGTCGATGGCGTGCCAGATGGCCGCGCTCTCGGCCGGCGTTGCCGCGAACTCGGCCGCCAGCGTCACGGATTTGTGGGGCGCCATGGTCAGGTCGTAGGCGCTGATCTTGCGCTCCTGGCTCGACCATGCCTCGCCGTTGTCCGCCCGCTTGGCCTCGAACAGCCGGTCGAGCTGGGCGTCCTTGGGCATCCGGGTGGGGTCGATGCCGAGCACCTTGGCCACGGCCTGGGGCATGTCGGGCCGCCAGGTCGCCCGGCTGTCCCGGCCCGTGTAGTAGGCCGTGAGCCGACCGCCGGGGTCGAGATGCTTGCCCGGCGTGGTGACGGGATCGTGGATCGGCTCCGGGGTGTTCTCGGTGAAGTAGGCCCGGATGAGCTTGCCGGCGGACGCGGCAGCCAGCTTGCGGAAGGTCATCATCCCCGGTCGCTTGTCCCATTGGCACCCTTCGCGTTCGCACCGGAGCCATTCAGGGCGGGGCGGGCGTCACCGGGTTGGATCTGGTGCTGCACCAGCAGGTCGGTGCGGGCGTCGATGCGCTTGAGCAGGACCGCCTGATCGCTGATCAGGCTCACCAAGCCGGCGAGCAGTTCATCGAGGGTCGGCCCCTCGCTCGGCTTGGGCGTGAGCAGCTGGACCACCTCGTCCAGGCGCTCCAGCACCAGCCGCAGCAGGGTCGATTGCCGGGCGAGGGCCGCCGCGACGTCCTGATCGGGTGTCTCCGTTCGCACCGATTGTGGGTCTTGTTGGTCGGGCATGCAGCCTCCTGCGTCTGGAAGCAGCGTCGCTCCGGCCCGTGCGAACGGGGACAGCAAGCTTGCAGGGCCGTGCGAACGGGAAGGAAACCACGCCGGGGCCGCGCACGCCGCACCTTAGGTGCAATGGTGTATGGAGACCCCTTTTCCGCGTCCAGGTGACGTCCAGGAAGTGGCCAGGTGATGGCCAAGAGGCGTCCAGCCGACGGCCAGGGGACGGCCAGGGGACGGCCACGCCGCGTCCAGATGATGTCCACCCAGCCAGATCCCGTTCGCACGGCCGGGACTGACAATGCCTGCCAGCGGCAGCAAGGCGCGAGCATGAAAAACATATCCGAGCGGGATCTGAGATGGCTCGACGAGCACGGCCTGAAAGGCCGGTCACCCCTCTACAAATTCATCAGGAAGAACTTCGCCAAGCTGAAGGCGCGGAGAGCAGGAGAGGACGATGGCCCGAGTTGGGCCCGGCTCGCCGAATGGCTGGCCAGCCAGGGGCAGACCAACAGCCGCGGAGAGCCGCTCTCATGGGATGCGGTCCGTAAGGTATTCACGCGGGTTAGCCGCGACCTTGAAGCCGAGGACCGTGCGCGCCGCACCGGGGCGGCGGCCAAGGCTAAGCCCGCCAGGGCACCAGCCGGCTGGCAACCACCGATCGCACCGCCGCGCCCGGCACTGACATCATCACCTGCACCTGCCAGCCCACGCCCCGAAGCCGCCCGAAAGGACGTGGCGCCGTTCGCACGCTCCCCCGCTACCGATGGAGAGCACGCCGCGGACGACGACGTGAGCCCGGAGGAGCTGATGGCTGGGTTCAAGGCAGTCGTGGCGCAGCGCAGCGGCCGATAAGAGGAGCAGACCATTGAACGAGATAAGCAAGCCGAAGGGGGCGGCCCCAATCGGGTCGAGCCAGGGGGACCGAGGCATCACCATCGCCATGCGACATGGGCGTGGCCGGGTGGGCGGCAGCACGTTTCTCGACCTGCTGATCCAGATGGCTCGCGCCGAGGGTAGACCGGTGCTGGTCGGGGATGGCGACCGCCGCAACCCGACACTGGCGGGCTATTATCCGCCCAATGGAGAGGGTGGCGCCACCCAGCCACGGTCGGACGAGACGGCCGATGTGAAGGATTGGCTGACGAACACGGTCGCCGAGGCGCTCAGCATGCAGTCGTCGCTGGTCATCGACCTTGGCGGCGGCGACCGGGTCATGCAGGAGTATGGATACGATCTGGCACTGGTGGACTTCTGCGAGGCGAGCGGGGCGCACCCGCTCGGAATCTTCATCTCCGGGCCGGAGCCAGACGACTTCGAGCATGTCCTGGCCATCTGGCGGGCAGGTTATTTCCGCCCGCGACGCTCGCTGCTGGTGATGAACGAGCACCTGATTCCGCCGGGACGGTCGCCGCAGGGCGCGTTCGACCCGCTGTCCGAGACGGACGGGTTCAAGGAGATGGTGAGCCAGGGCGCGCGGCCCATGTATCTCCCGCGCCTGCCGTGCATGAAGGAGATGCGGGCTCTCGGCCTGGGCTTCCTTGATGCTGCTGCCGGCAAGCCCGGAACGTCAGGTAAGCCGCTCGACCCGGTTCGCCAGTTCATGGTCAAGCAGTGGATCGGCAAGGTGCAGAAGGAGTTCGAGAGGCTCAAGGTCACGGGGTGGATGCCGTGAGCGGGGAGCTGACGCCCACGTCCGTGGCGGCGGACGATCTGCGCGCCGCGGCCGAGGATATGGAGCAGGCCGCGTGGCGGATGGGTCTCGCTCCCCACGAGCCGCTCGGGATCTGGGTGGCGAGCATGCGGCGGACCGTGACGGGGCTCGCTGACCTGACCGAAAGGCAGGCGGAGGCGGTCGCGGCCACGGTCGAGGGCACGCGGAAAGTGCTGGACGCGGAGGTCGCCCAGCTTCGCGCAGCCAGCGAAGCGGCGGCGCACCAGATGCACGAGGCCAAAGCGGTCCTGACCAGGGCGCAGGTCGAGGCCGAGAAGCTGACACTCAAGACGCTTCAGGACCTGACCCCGAAGATCCTGGAGGAGATCCGTGACGCGGTGGTCATCCGGGAGAAGCGCTACAACAAGAGCATGGAATGGCGCCGCTACGGGCTGGTCGGGCTCACGGCCGTCTGCCTGTTGCTGGGCGGCTACGCCGGCCGGGCCTGGCAGGACTGGTCGGCGACGACGGCGCTGGCTCACTGTGTCGAGAACCCGCTCGCCGCGGCGGGATCTGTCAGCGTTCGCGCCAGAGCTGCCGTCACTCGTCGGCTGCCGCCGTCATTCATCCTGCCTTGAGGATGGCGAGCACGGTGGTCGCACGACGGAGATGAAGCATGCGACGGTGGTTGGCGGG
>NZ_JBNBZS010000109.1:0-14881 GCF_049629625.1 Roseomonas chloroacetimidivorans
GCGGCAGTCGGAGATCGACTACGCGACGCCGGCCGCGGGGTCGACGCCGCACTTCGTCTCCGTCGCCATGGCGAAGACGCTTGGGCTTCGCCTGTCGCATGTGCCGTATCGTGAACTCGCCATGGCTCTGGCCGATCTCAATGGTGGGCGGATTTCCGCTTACATGGCCGTGATTGGCACCGGGGCCGAGCAGCACCGGTCCGGCCGGATGCGCGCTCTGGCTGTGACCATGCCGGAGCGCGTGCCGACGCTGCCGGATGTGCCGACCTTCGCCGAACTGGGCTTCCCGCAGCTGACGGCTGATGAGTGGTATGGGATCTTCCTGCCGGTCCGCACGCCCCAGGCGATCGTCACGGGGCTACATGGCGCGATCGCGCAGGTGGCAGCTTCGCCGGAGATGCGCAGCGCGCTGCTGAAGCTTGAGCAATATCCCGTCATGACGACACCGGCCCAGTTCGCCGCGCGGCTGCAAGCGGAGCGCGAGCGCTGGGGCCCGGTGGTGCGCGAGTCCGGTTACGACGTGGGGGAATGACAATACGGGGGAGAGAGGCCGGCATGGTTGTCGCTTCTGCAGCATTCCGGAACGCCATGGCGCGGTTGGGCGCGGCGGTGAACGTCGTCACGACGGACGGGCCCGCCGGCCGTGCCGGCATCACCGCCAGCGCAGTCTGCAGCGTGACCGATACGCCACCAACTCTACTCGTCTGCCTCAACCGGGGCAGCGCTTCCCATGCTGTGTTCAGCCAGAACGGGGTGCTCTGCGTCAACACGTTGTCCTTCGGGCAGCGTGGCACCTCGGACCTCTTCGCCGGACGCACCGGCTTGCCGGCGGCGCAGCGCTTCGAGGGTGTACAATGGGAACGGCTCGCGACGGGCGCGCCGGTGCTCAGCGGCACCGTGGCCTCCTTTGATTGCCGGATCGTCGACTGCGTCACCCGGGGCACGCATAGCGTGCTGTTCGCCGAGGTGGAGGCGATTGTCCATGGAGAGGTGGCGGACGGCGGCCTGATCTACTTTGGCCGAGGCTACCACCAAGTCGGCGCTGCCGTACTGACCCGATCGGACGCCGCATAGCCCAGGCTTGACAAGGGCATATGCGGGCCAATAGAGTTCGCAAAACGATACATTGCATCGTTTCGCGGTAAATTGGCCCTCCCGAACGGGATGCGGCCCTGCCAGGGAGAACGATCTGTCGTGAACGCGATCACCCGCCGTGCTGCACTCGGCTTTGCCGCGACCGCCCTTTGTGCCGGTGCCGCGCGCGCGCAGACGCTGGACCGCGTGGTGCGCCTGCTGGTGGGCTTCCCGCCGGGTGGTGCGGCCGACATCGTCGCGCGCATCTATGCCGAGCGTCTGCGCGGCACCTATGCGCAGCAGGTCGTGGTGGAGAACCGGCCAGGAGCCGCCGCCCGCATCGCGCTGGATGCCGCTAAGGCGGCGGTGCCGGATGGCGCGACGCTGGTCTTCACGCCCGAGAGCATGCTGACGATCTACCCGCATATCTATCCGAAAACGCTGCGCTATGACGGGATCAAGGACTTCGTGCCGGGCGGCGCGGCCTCCTCCTTCCCCTTCGCCTTCGTGGTCGCGGCGAATCATCCGGCGCGCGACCTGGCGGGCTTCGCGCAATGGGCAAAAACGCAGAGGGACGTGTCCTATTGCAGCCCGGCGGCTGGCTCCATGCCGCATTTCCTGGCCGAGCAGATGTCGGCCAAGTTGGATCTGCGCCTGATGCATGTGGCCTATCGAGGCACCGGGCCGGCCCTGCCGGACCTTACCTCGGGGCGGCTGAGCGCGATCATGGGCGTGCTCGGCGACATGGCGGAGCAGCATCGGGCCGGCCATGTGCGTGTTCTCGCCATCTCCGCGCCGCGGCGCGCAGCGTCTCTGCCCGATGTGGGGACCTTCGCGGAACTGGGATATCCCGACCTGACGGCGGAGGAACTCTACACGATCCTCCTGCCCGCCGGCGCTCCTGCCCCGGTGGTCGAGGGGTTGGAGAAGGCCATCGCCACGGCCTCCGCCAATCCCGAGCTGCGCGCCGCCCTGGCGAAGATGGAGCAGGTTCCCGTCCCGCTCGGCTCCAGCGGCATGGCCGAGCGGATCCGAAAGGAGCGCGACCGTTGGGGGCCGATCGTGAAGGCTACCGGGTACACGGCCGAAGAATAGGCGCCGCCGCGCCGCATCCCGTTTCCAGGAGTTCTGCCATGTCCGTCGCCTTCGCGGATCATCCTCTCTCTCGCCCGGCGCCGCTTCCTGTGCCGGAACCGGGCCTGACTCTGGAGGAGCTGGTGGCCCGCGCCGTCGCGCTTCGCCCCATGCTGCGCGAGCAGCAGGCCGAGAACGAGGCACGCGGCACCTATGGGCCGGATCTGCACGAGGCATTCCGCCGCGCCGGCTTCTACCGGATCACGCAGCCTCGGATGTTCGGCGGTTATGAGATGCCGTTGACCCATTTCTATCGTGTGATGATGGAGGTGTCGCGCGGCGATCCGGGGGTGGGCTGGTGCCTGACGCTCGGCGCGTCGCATGGCTTCATCGTCGCCTCGCACTGGCCGGAGGAGGCGCAGTCGGAGCTGTTCGGGCCGGATGGTGAGTTCATCGCGCCACATCGGGCCCAGCCCATGGGCACGGTGGTGCGGGAACCGGGCGGCTGGCGTGTGAACGGGAAGTGGAATTACTGCTCCGGCATTCCCCACGCGACGCATTTTATCGGCACCGCCTTCCTGCGCGAGGAGGGAGCGCCGCCGCGCACCGTTCTCGTCGCCGTGCCGCGTGGCGGCTACGAGATCCTGCCGGATTGGGGTGGGGATGAGATCCTGGGCATGCGCGCCAGTGGCTCCAACAGCGTGGAGGTCAAGGATGCGCTGGTGCCCGAGCATTTCGTGATCCCCTTCGAGGTGATGTTCGCCCGTCCGGGTACGATGGAGAATGGGACGCCGGGCACGCGGCTGCATGGCAACCCCATGTATCTCGGCCGGCTGATGGGGCCCTATCACGCTTCTCTGGTGGCGGTGGTCACGGGTGCGGCCTGGGCGGCGATCGACGAGTATGAGCAGGTCTCGCAGAAGATGAAGACCTATGTCGATCCCGATGTACTGCGCGCCGATCATTACGACTTCCAGCGGCCATTCGGCGAGGCGCTGGCCAAGGCTGACGCGGCAGAGGCAATTCTGATCGGGGCCGCGCAGCGCTATATGGATCTCTGCGCGCGCTGGGCGAAGGATGGCACTCCCGTCAGCATCGAGGAGAACCTTCGCCTCTGGACCATGCTGCAGCAGGGCGGGCGCATGGCTTGCGACGTGGTGGAATCGCTGTTCCACAATGTCGGCGCCTTCGCGACGAAGAAGGGCAACCGTCTGCAGCGCTACTTCCGAGACGTGCAAATGTACCGCACCCATATGTCGGCGCAGCACCAGGCATTCGCCACTTATGTGGCCCGCGCCCATCTTGGGCGGCCGACGGGCTTCCGCGGTCTGTAAGGGCGCGGGGCGGGGCGATGAGGGCAGAGGCGTTGTTCGATGTGCGGGGCCTCGCCACGGCCATTACGGGTGGGGCAAGTGGCATTGGCCTCGCCTATGCGGAGGTGATGGCGCGTAACGGTGCGCGCGTGACCATCATGGATCGCGACGCAGCCGCGCTGGAGCGTGAGGCCGCGCGGCTGGGCGGAGAAGGGCTGGCGGTCCGGACACAGCTCTTGGATGTGACGGACCGCGCTGGACTCTGTGCCGGTTTCGAGGTCACTGCCGCACATTATGGGCGGCTGGATGTCGTCTTCGCCAATGCTGGCATCGACATCCCGCCGGGCTATTTGCGAAACGGACGGCGCGATCCGGAGGGGGCCATTGACGCCCTGGCGGATGACACCTGGGACCGCGTCATCGCTGTGAACCTGACTGGCGTGTTCCTGACCATCCAGGCGGCGGCACGGCACATGAAGACACAGGGCGGAGGCGGTAGCATCATTGTCACTACCTCGGTTGCGGGACAGCGCACCTCGGCGTTGCCGGGGCTGCCCTATATGCCGGCCAAAGCCGGGGCGGCGCATCTGATGCGGCAGGCCGCGCTGGAACTGGCGCGCTACGACATCCGGGTGAACGCGATCGCGCCTGGCACCATCGTGACCAATATCGGCGGCGGGCATTCGCATGAGGAGGCGACGCAGGCGGCGGTGGCGCAGACCACGCCGCTGCGCCGCATCGGCCAACCACGCGAGGTCATGGGCGCAGCGTTGCTGCTGGCTTCGCCGGCCTCCAGTTACATCACGGGGGCGGAGATCGTAGTGGATGGCGGCCGGATGCTCGGCCTGGCCGATCCGTCCTGAGGCACCCGGGGGAAAGCGCATGAAGTCGAGATTCACGGGCAAGGCGGTGATCGTCACTGGCGCGGGGTCCGGCATTGGGCGTGCGGCCGCTCTGCTCTTCTCGCGCGAGGGTGGGCGCGTGGCGGTGGTGGATCGCGATGCGGCCGAGGCAGAGGCAACCATGGCCGCGATCCGTGACGCGGCGGGGGAGGCGATCGCGATCACCGCGGATGTAAGCCAGGGCTCCAATTGCGCGGCCATGGTGGAGCGGACAATGGTTGCCTTCGGGCGGCTCGACATCGCCTTCAACAATGCGGGCATTGGCAGCACCGGTTTCAACATCCCGGAGGAGGAAGAAGAGATTTGGGACCGCATCGCAGCGGTCAATCTCAAGGGTGTCTTCCTCTCGATGAAGCACGAGATTCCTGCCATGCGCCGCGGCGGGGGCGGGGTGATCGTCAATACGGCTTCGGTTGCGGGGCTGGTCGGCGAAAAGGGGATCGCGACCTATTCCGCCACGAAGCATGGCGTGGTCGGCATGACGCGTACGGCCGCCCTGGACCATATCGGCGAGAATATCCGCATCAACGCCATCTGCCCCGGTGGCACGCTGACGCCGATGGTCGCGAGATCGCTGCAGCGCCCTGGCGTGGCGGAGCAGCGCATGTCCCGTCACCCGATCGGGCGCTTCGCCAAGCCTGAGGAGATCGCGCGCGCGGCGCTGTTCCTGGCATCCGAGGACGCGTCCTTCATCGTCGGCCACGCCTTGGCCGTGGATGGGGGGCTCACCGCGCAATAGCTGAGTAACAGGGGCGTATTCCATCGGCACAAGGTGGAGACGCTGGTCATGGAGGAGGGAAAGAATGCGTCCAGAGATCACCCGCCGCGTCGCGCTTGGCGCGGCCGGCACCGCCCTGCTCAGTGCCGCGGCGGGGCCGTTGCGGGCTGCGCCGGTCGAGCGGACCGCGCGCTTCATCGTCAATTCCGCTCCCGGGACTAATTCGGACCTGGTGGCGCGGCTCTACAACGAACGCCTGCGCGAATCCTACGCGCCGCAGATGGTGGTGGACAATCGGGCTGGTGCGGCCGGGCGGATAGGGCTGGAAGTGCTGAAGAGTTCGGCGCCGGACGGTGCCACCATCGCCATTACGCATGACACGTCGCTGACCATCTATCCCCATATCTACCCGCGCACGCTGCGCTATGATCTGGCGCGGGACTTCATCGTGGTGGCGCCGCTTGGCGCCTTTCCCTTTTCCCTAGCGGTTCCGGCTAACGGGCAGATCAAGGACTTCAAGCAATTCGCGGAATGGGCAAAGGGGCGCAGCGGCTCCATCTTTGCCTCTTCCGGCGCGGGCTCCGCGCCTCATTTCCTGGCCATGGAGATGTGCAAGGCTGTCGGGTTGCAGTCCAGCCACGTGCCCTATCGCGACACTGGGATGATCCTGGGCGATCTGCAGGGACAGAGGCTGGACTTCGCCATGCAGGTGCTGGGCAGTCATGCGGAATTGCATCGCGCAGGGCAGATCCGCTCTCTGGCCATCAGCGCGCCCGAGCGCTCACCGCTGATTCCTGATGTGCCCACTTTCGCGGAGTTGGGATACCCGCAGCTGACGCTGGAGGAGTGGTACGTGCTCCTCGTTCCTCATGGAACGCCGGCACCGCTGGTGACGGCGCTGCGGAGCGCAACCGTGGCGGCGGCGGGGGATGCGGCGCTGCGGGACGGGCTGGCCCGGGTCGGGTTGCGCGTGGTCTCGGCCACGCCGGAGGAGCTCCAGGAACGGCTGGTCAGCCAAACCAAGCGCTGGGGCGACATCGTGCGCGAGAGCGGCTTTACCGTCGAGGAGGCGCGATAAGCGGATGGACGGTCTACTGGCGTCTCTGTTCCAGCCTTTTCCCTTCGGCCGGGTGATGCTGCGCAACCGGATCGCCATGGCGCCGATGACACGGAAGCACTCGCCGGGTGGGATTCCGGGGCCGGACGTCGCTGCCTATTACCGCCGGCGCGCGGAGGGCGGGGTGGGGCTGATCATCACGGAGGGCACCACGGTCGGCCATCCCGCTGCCAATGCCTATCCGCAGGTGCCGGCTTTCCATGGTGTGGCTGCGCTGGAGGGTTGGCGCCGTGTGGTGGAGGCGGTGCACGGCGCAGGCGGGGCCATCATCCCGCAGCTCTGGCATACCGGTCTCCGACGGCGCCCGGGGGTGGAGCCGGATCCCTCCGTGCCGGGCTTCGGCCCCATGCGCATCGAGGAGGCGGGACAAGAGGTGGTCCGGGCCATGACGCGCGCCGATATCGCGGCGGTGGTGGAGGCCTTCGCGCAGGCGGCCGCGGATGCGGAGCGATTGGGCTTCGATGGCGTGGAACTGCATGGCGCGCATGAATACCTGCTGGACCAGTTCCTTTGGCCCGGTACCAATCAGCGCCAGGATGAATATGGCGGGACGTTGGAGAATAGGCTGCGCTTTCCGCTGGAGGTTGTGCGCGCCGTTCGTGGGGCGGTCCGCCCGGATTTGCCGGTGGTGTTCCGCTTCTCTCAGTGGAAGCTCAGCGACTATGCGGCCCGGCTGGCCGACACGCCGGAGGGACTGGGCGAGATCCTGCGCCCCCTCGCAGAGGCGGGGGTGGATGTTTTCCACGCCAGCACGCGGCGTTTCTGGGAGCCGGCATTCCCGAGCGTGCCGGGCACATTGGCCGCCTGGGCGAAGCGGCTGACAGGGCGGCCATGCATTGCGGTGGGCAGTGTGGGGCTGGAGGATGCGCCGGGCCGGGGAAGACCGGTGAGCGAGGGCGCGGCCACGCGGCTCGACCGGCTGGAGGTGCTGGCGGCTGGCCTGCGGGATGCGGATTACGACTTGGTCGCGGTCGGGCGTGCACTGCTGGCGGATCCGGCCTGGGCGGAGAAGTTGCGGCAAGGACGTGGGAGCGAGATCCTCGCCTTCGAGCAGCAGCTTCTCGAAGCCCTGACCTGACACCGTAAGCACCACGCTACGCGCCCCGGGGAGAAACAGGTATGGACGCATTCACCTACGAAGCCCTGCCGGGGCGCGTGATCTTCGGTTCCGGCACCCTCGCGCGCGTGGCGGAGGAGGTTCGGGCGCTAGGCTGCCGGCGCGTCATCGTGCTCTCCACCCCCGAGCAGCGTGGCGATGCTGAAGCCCTCGCGGCGCGGCTCGGCGACCTCGCCGCGGGTCTCTTCAGCGGGGCCGCGATGCACACGCCGGTCGAGGTGACGAAGCGCGCCCTGGAGATCGTGCGCCAGGCCGGAGCCGGTTGCACGGTGGCGCTGGGTGGCGGTTCGACCACGGGTCTCGGCAAGGCGATTGCCCTGCGGACCGACCTGCCCCAGATCGTCATCCCGACCAACTATGCTGGGTCCGAGGCTACGCCGATTCTGGGTGAGACGGAGCATGGGCGGAAGGTCACACAGCGGACCCTGAAGGTCCTGCCCGAGGTGATCATCTACGATGTGGAACTGACGCTAAGCTTGCCCGCGTCGCTCTCCGCGACCTCCGGCATGAATGCGATCGCCCATGCGGTCGAGGCGCTCTATGCGCGGGACAGCAATCCTGTCATCAACGGCATGGCCGAGCAGGGCATTGCCGCCCTGGCGCGCGCGCTGCCGACTATCAGGCATGATCCGTCGGACCGCGCCGCGCGGTCCGACGCGCTCTTCGGCGCATGGGCATGCGGCGTCTGCCTGGGCGCCGTAGGCATGTCGCTTCATCACAAGCTCTGCCACACGCTGGGCGGCAGCTTTGACCTGCCGCACGCCCCCACCCACACCGTAGTGCTGCCGCATGCCGCTGCCTTCAACGCGCCCGCCGCGCCGGACGCCATGGCGCGTGCTGCCAAGGCCCTAGACGTGCAGGACGCGCCGGCGGGCCTGTTCGATCTCGCACGCAGCCTCGGCGCGCCGACCTCCCTTCGTGAACTTGGGGTGGCAGAGGGTGAGTTGGACCGCGTGGCGGACCTCGCCACCACGCAGCCCTACTGGAACCCGCGGCCGGTGGACCGTCGCGGGATCCGCGCTCTGCTGGACGACGCCTGGCACGGGCGCCGCCCCGGCAGTCGCTGAACATCCGTGAAAGGAAAGCAGGATGCGGGATTTCGACGAAAGCAATATCACGGATGCCGTACTGGAACGCTTCTCCGGTACGCCGGATCCTCGGCTCAAATCCGTGATGCAGAGCTTGGTGCGACATCTGCACGCCTTCGTGCGCGACGTGGAGCCGAGCTTCGACGAGTGGAAGTTGGCCATCGACTATCTCACCCGCACCGGCCAGATGTGCAGCGATGTCCGCCAGGAGTTCATCTTGCTCTCGGACACGCTGGGCGTGTCGATGCTGGTGGATGCCATCAACCATCGGCAACCAGCCGGTGCAACGCAGACAACGGTACTCGGCCCCTTCTACGTGCAGAATTCGCCCGAGGTGCCCAACGGGTCGGATATCAGGGGTGGAATTGAAGGTGAACCGCTTTTGGTGGAAGGTACGGTCTGGTCAGCAGGTGGTGGACCTCTCGCCAATGCCTTGGTTGAGGTCTGGCATTCGGATGCCGACGGCTACTACGATGTGCAGAAAGCGGAAATGAATGAGCACGCCCTGCGCGCCTGCCTGCGGGCCGATACCGACGGACGCTTCCGTTTTTGGTCTATCATGCCGAAGTTCTACCCGATCCCGGATGACGGCCCAGTGGGAGAGATGCTGGCCGCTACGGCACGACATCCTAACCGACCGGCCCATGTGCATTTCATGATCTCCGCCCCGGGGCATGACACGCTGGTCACCCATGTCTTCGCGGAGGACAGCCCCTATCTCGACAGCGACGCGGTTTTCGGTGTCAAGACATCGCTGATCAGCCGCTTTGCTCAGGAACCACCAGGTATCGCGCCGGATGGCCGCAGGATGGAACAGCCCTGGAGACATCTGCGGTACGACTTCGGCCTGAAGCGGGCAGGCACTGCTGCGTCTGCTGCTTGACCAATCACCGAGTGGCACAGGAGAGAGCAGTGGACTGACCGAAACGGACGTCCTCATTGTGGGCATCGGGCTGGCGGATTTCTCGGTCGCGCTGATGCTAAGCACCTATGGCACCAGGAATATGCTGTTCACGAAATATCGCTCGCTGGCCGCTACGCCCCGCGCGCATATCACGAACCAGCGCACTATGGAGATCCTGCGCGACCTGGACGTGGAACCGAAGGTGACGGTCCAGGCGACGCCGCAGGTGGACAATGCCGTGGCGACGGAGGTGGCGCATAAGCTGATCGGCAACAGATCCATCCCGATCGAGGTCACCTCCACCGTCCATCTGGACGGTGAACCACATATACGCCACGCACTACGTACAGGGGCGGGTCTTTTGCATGGGGCCATGCGGTGCACCGCCATTCACCAGGGTGACGGGCGCGGCCTGGGCGCAGACCAGCAAGCAGGCCGGTGTGCCGATCGAGGTGTTCGTGATCGGCCCGGGCCAAGCCTATGAGGACCTCTTCGGCGACTGGGGCTTGGCGCGGAAGGCGGAGGAGAGCGGCTGCATCCTGGTGCGGCCGGATATGCATGTCGCCTGGCGGGCGCAGAATTCCTCGCGGCTGGGAGAGGCTGAGTGAGGCCATGCTGGCCGTTCCTGGCCGGGCCGCGCCGGCTGTGGTGAGCCGGGCGGCCTCACGCGCGGTCACCTTGGCGCCGTCCCGTCCTTTGGCGGGATGACGCTCAGGCCTGCAACCCGGCCGCCTTCAGGATGGCGGCGCGGCACTGGGCCAGTTCCTCCCGAAGACGGGCGCAATGCGCCTCGAAACGCGAGGTGGGCAGCAGGATGGAAATGGCGTAGCGTGTGCCCGACGCATCCACCAGCCGGGCCGCGAGGGCGGAGATGCCGAGGGAGGTGCCCTCACGGTCCATGAGGATGCCCGATGTCGCGGCCTCCAATTCGGCCAGCAAAACGCGGCGGTCCGTAACGGTGTGTGGCGTGCGGGCTTCGAGCGGATCCGGCAGCAATGTGCGGATAGTCGCCTCGGGCAGGCCGGAGAGCAGGGCCTTGCCGTCGGCGCTGCTGTGCAGCGGCCAGGTGGTGCCGACATTGGCGGTGAGGCGGACCGCCTGCATCGGCGGCGTGACGATGGCAAGCACTACCACCTTGCCGTCCTGCAGCACGGTCATGGCGGTGGATTCCTGCGTCGTCGCGGCCAAGCGTTCGAGATGAGGCCGCGCGAGGGCGACGAAGTCGATCCGCACCGAGGTGGCCAGGCGCGTGATCGTCGGGCCCAGGCGCACGCCACCTTGTGTCGCATCCACCATGACGAAGCCTTCAACGCAGAGCGCGTCCACGATCCGCTGGACCGTCGGGCGCGGCAGGCCGGTGGCCCTGGCAATCTGGCCGAGGCTGAGGCCGGCTGTCTGCCCTTCCAGCGCCTTCATCACCGATGCGGCGCGGGAGATCAGCTGCATGCCCGTACGGGACTCCGCGATCGCGGAGGACCCGGCGGGGTCCTTGGAAGCAAGCTTCGTCATAAGCTTCCGCATCGCAGGGTCGGTGTGTTTTGTGAAGGGGAGATGCGTCACGGCGGGCAGAGCGAGGCATGCTTTGTTGAAATTCTCGCTACTGACTCCCGAGGACAACCAGGTTGCGAGTGAGGACGCGGAAGGCGATCTCGCACTGCTGAGCATTGTGGACACGGGTGGTGAAAGCGGGGCCAAGGCCTCCTGTAAGCATGGCCCCCGATACCTCAGGGCATCCGCAGGCTGGCGTCAGCCCTCTGTCATACGCACCAACCGATCCGGCATCTCGTCTAACCTGTTGATCCCGACCGCCCCTATATCGCGCAGGATCTCGCTGCGCAGGAGATTGATGGCATAGGCGACTCCGGCCGCGCCCCCGACCGCCGCAGCATAATTGAACGGTCGCCCCACGAAAACGAAGCTGGCGCCGAGTCCGATGGCCTTCAGGACGTCAGTCCCGCGACGGACACCGCCATCCAGCATCACCGGGATGCCGCCCGCCGCCTGGACCACTCGGGGTAGTACGCGCAGCGGCGAGACCGCCCCGTCGAGTTGCCGTCCCCCGTGATTGGAGACGATGATACCGTCAGCCCCGCTCTCGCGCGCAAGGCGGGCGTCCTCCGCATGCAACAAGCCCTTGATGACCAGCTTGCCCCGCCAGCGCTGGCGAATCTGCTTCAGCCAGGTCCAGTCGATCTGTGCGCGGTCTCCGAACTCCCGCTCGACGTTGCGCGCCACGATCGGGGCGCCGCGGGTGGCGAAGGAGTTCTCGAAATGCGGCACTCCGTGGCGCACCAGAGTTTGTAGGAAGGTGCCGAACAGCCACCGCGGCCGGGTCAGGCCATCCCAGGCAAGCCGCAGGCTGGGCCGCAGCGGTGTCGAGAAGCCAGTCCGGATGTTGTTCTCGCGGTTCGCGCCGACCGTGGTGTCCACCGTGACCACGAGTGTTTCAATGGAAGACTGCATCACCCGACCAATCAGCGCCTCGATGCGGGGCATGTCGGGGGGCAGGTAAGCCTGGAACCAGGTCGTGGGGCCTGCGGCGGCGATGTCCTCCAGCCGGATAAGCGAGGAACCGCTGATGATCATCGGGATGTTCGCCTGTCCGGCCGCGCGTGCCAGAACGAGGTCGCCGCGATAGGCCGAGAGCGCGCAGATTCCCATCGGGGCAATCCCGAAGGGCGCCGCATAAGTGTGGCCAAGCAGCGTCGTCTCTTGCGATCGCTTCGA
Source organism: Roseomonas chloroacetimidivorans (assembly GCF_049629625.1). Classification (NCBI taxonomy): domain Bacteria; kingdom Pseudomonadati; phylum Pseudomonadota; class Alphaproteobacteria; order Acetobacterales; family Roseomonadaceae; genus Roseomonas; species Roseomonas chloroacetimidivorans. The sequence goes on from NZ_JBNBZS010000109.1 coordinate 12,035, forward strand.
GACGCCGACCAGGAATCGCGGGACGAAGCCGTATTCCCGGAAAGCTGCGCGGTTGTCGTCAAGCGACTGGTTGTCCTCGGCTCCGCCGGAGACATAGCCGAAGATTGGGCGCGGAAGATGGCGTCGCGCTGCCACCTCGAAATCCTTCAGCGCGAGGATGCGGCGGAAGCGCCGCGGCACGTCCTTGCTCGAGCGGCGCCGGTCGTTGACCGCCGGCTCCGGAAGGCGCTGCTCTCCTGTCGGCGCAACCTCCCGCTCAGCCGGCATTACGAGCTCCGGCCTTGTCAGGTTGGCGGGTCCGGTGGGACGGTGGCAGTCTCTGCCGCATGACGCCCCCCAGCCCTTACCGAGGCTTCCGGTTCCCGGCCGAGGTGATCCAGCATGCGGTGTGGCTGTATCACTGCTTCAGCCTCAGCCTGCGCGACGTCGAGCTGATCCTGGCCACACGTGGTGTCGTGGTCAGCTACGAGACCATCCGGGACTGGGGTCTGCGCTTCGGCCGGCTGTTCGCGAACGAGCTGAAGCGACGTCGGCCAAGGCCGGGCGACAAATGGTACATGGATGAGGTGTTGATACTGTCGGCGAATTCACGCGGTTGCTGCGAGAGCCGCAAAGCGCGTCACGCGGGTTCTGGCCCGTGGTCGCCCATTCAGCCAATGGACTACTCTGGAGACGTTCGTCGCCGCTGCCGTGCAGACCTGTTGCAGACCGGTTTTGGCAAGACCGGTATAACGACTACGGCGCATACCGAAGCTGCGGACGCCCCGCGAGAGGGTACCCTCCACTCCAGCACGCCTTCGGTAGCGTTCCAGCCATGTAGGATCGGTCATCCGGGTACGTGCCGCATTGAGTGCCTCGTATTCCTCCCGCAAATGAAAGTGCACGTAGCGGCGCGCGCTTGTCACCGACGTGCATACGGTCTTCGCAGGACACACCCGACAGTCCGCACGGCTGAACTGGGCATGGATGCGCGGACTGCCATCCGCGGCGCGTACCGTGCGCCAAGACACGGAGTCCTTCCCTTTTGGGCAGGTCACCTGTTCACGGTCCCAGTCGATGCTGAAGTACCGTAGCTCGTAGCCATGCCCCACCCGGCTTGAGACGCCCCGGACAGGTCCTTCGAGTGAGACGCCGTGGTCCCGTTGGCTGCGGGCCAGCAGCTCCGCATCGACGTAGCCTGAGTCAACGAAGTGCTCCGCGGGGAGCAGCCCCTTCGCGGCCAGCCTGTCGTGGATCTCGGCTGTACTCGTCATGTCTGGCCGCATTGCGGGGCAGGTCTTCACGTGTGTGATCAGGTGTGCTGCATCGTCGTCACAGGTTTCGGTGATATGAACCTTATATCCAGTCCAGCTGAGATTCCGTTTCATGCTGAAGTGTGCCTGCGGATCGTATGGCGACTGTACCCGTTCAGCCACCGGCGGTAGCTCCGTGGTACTGCGCCAGTGTGATTTCCCGTCATCATGCGAGTAGTGCGTCCGCCACACGTCACGTAGGGTCTGCACCATGGGCAAGTCGCGCGCGGCTGTTGGGGCAGATGGATGCTCCAGCGCATCGAGCAGGAGGAACCCGTCCGTGCCAATCTCAAGGGCAAGCGCCGCGCGCTTATCCTGACCCTTGGGCAAGCGGTATTCCTCCACGCGACGGCCGTAGCGCTCGAACCAGGCAGGCAGTGCCACAGCGCGCACCCAGTCCGGCACGACTGCTGCGAGGTCATCCAGAGCGGCGCGGAGTGTTTCGGCCACCAGTTCCAGAAGAGAGAGGTCGTGCACGGCCGCCAGCACGTGGGTGCTGTCGGTGCGTTGCTTGCCGCGCGCCTTGACCAACCCACGCGCCTTGAAGCGCTCCAGCATCCTGTCCAGCAGCAGATGCTCCGCCTTTCCAGCAACCAGTCGCGCCCGAAACTCGGTCAGAACGCTGAAGTGAAAACCAGGGTCGGTCAGCTCCAGCCCGAGCGCGTACTTCCAGTCGATCCGGGCCCGCACGGCATCCGCCGCCTGTCGATCACTGAGGTGCTCCAGAAACTGCAGAACCGTAACCAACGCCAACCGCCACGGGGCCAGTCCCGGCTGGCCGCGGCTCGGGTAAAACCGCCGGAAGTCCTCGTCCTCATAGAGGGTGGTGAACTCATCGCGCAGGCGCGTCACCACCGTGCCCCGCGGAAAAGCCGCGCGAGCTACATGGATTGTCTCGGTTGGGATCTCGCCTATCGGCGTCGGATGCAGGCTCATGGAACAACCTTGCACCAAGAATTGCCAGCCAGGAATTCGCCGACAGTATCAGGTGTTCATCCGCGTTCGCGGCAAGCAGCATTACCTCTGGCGTGCGGTGGACCAGGACGGTCACGTGCTCGACATCCTGGTCCAGAGCCGACGCAATGCCACGGCAGCCAAGCGGTTCTTCCGCAAGCTTCTGAACGGGCTGCAGTACGTGCCACGCGTGATCGTAACCGACAAGCTGCGCAGTTATGCCGCGGCGAAGCGCGAGATCCTGCCGAGCGTGGAGCATCGGCAGAGCCGCTATCTCAACAACCGCGCCGAGGTGTCACACCAGCCGACACGACGACGAGAACGGCAGATGCAGCAGTTCAAGTCACCGCGCCACGCCCAGCGGTTCCTCTCCACCCACAGCCGGATCCACAACCACTTCCAACTTCGTCGTCACCGCCTGACCGCCAAGCAATACCGTGAAGTCCGCAGTGCCGCGTTCAGCGCTTGGCGCAATGTGAACCGCCCCGGGTTTGTCGGCAACTGTAATCAGGTTGCGGCGTCGAGACGGTAGTCTGTTTCGCTGGCGACCATTGCGTTGAGCGTGACGAGGAGCTTGCGAGCCGTGGCGGTCAGGATGGCC
>NZ_JBNBZS010000110.1:0-14275 GCF_049629625.1 Roseomonas chloroacetimidivorans
TTCGGAGAGATCTGGACTCCGCAGCGGACCTCTGTCCGCAAGGTAAAGGCGGTCGAGGTGGCGGCCGACCTCTTCGCCTTTCTGACACCGGAGCCCAATGCCGAGCTGGCGCCGATCCACCCCAAGGCCATGCCGGTCATCCTGACCGAGCCGAACGAGCCTGAGGTTTGGATGACGACACCGTGGGGCGTAGCGAAGGCGCTGCAGCATCCGCTGCCGGACGGCATGCTGAGGATGGTCGCGCGGGGCAGGCCCGAGCTGCCCGATCATGATGACAGCGACCCCACGTCGCCTGCCGAAAAGCCCGCACAGCGCAGCTTGCTCTGACCGACTGGCCTGACCCGCCTGCCAAAAGCCGTGCAGCTTCCTATGCGCCCTGCAGAAGCGGCTTATGGTGCCAGGCGCTCGCCAATCATGATTGCCGCCTGCACGGTCGGGCCGGTCCACAATCTGCAACGAAGCTAGCGGCTGCCGGCAACGCTCGCACCGCAGCCGCATCTTGATCAGATTAGGTCGGCTATGTCCGCCAGCGCTCGCGCGTTCGCCAGGACCATGCGCCGCCTTCGCGTTGAACAGCGCCCAATTTCCATCGGCCGCTCGGCTTCACACCGATGGGGCGAGCACCTCGTTTTCCAGTGCCTCACCCCGTTCGAAGGCAGTAATGCTGGCCAGGGTGGTCGCGCAGATCGTGCCGAAGGCCTCGCGCGTGAAGAAGGCCTGGTGTCCGGTCAACAGCACGTTCGGAAAGGAAACGAGGCGCTGGATCAGGTCGTCCGCAATGATGTCGCTGGACAGATCACGGAAGAACAGGTTCGCCTCCTGCTCGTACACATCGATCGCCAACCCGCCGAGGTGCCCGTCCTTCAGCGCATCAATGGCCGCACGTGTATCGACTAGCCCGCCACGGCTCGTATTCACCAGCAGCAGGCCCGGCTTCACCTGCGCCAGGGTTTCCGCGCTCACCAGATGGCGCGTCTCCGGCGTCAGCGGACAGTGAAGCGACAGGATGTCCGCATCGCGCAGCAGCGCGTTCAGTGGCACATAACGTCCGCCCGCGGCTTCGAATTCCGGAGCCGGCTGAAGGTCGTAGCCCAGCACCGTGCAGCCGAAACCCGCCATGATACGCCCGAAGACGCGGCCGATCTTGCCCGTGCCGACCACCCCCACCGTGCGGCCGTACAGATCGAAGCCCATCAGCCCGTCCAGCTCGAAATTGCCGCTGCGCGTGCGCTCATAGGCGCGATGCAGTCGGCGGTTCAGCGCGAGCAGCAGCCCGACCGCGAATTCCGCCACCGAATGGGGGGAGTAGTCAGCCACGCGCACCACGTGAATACCATGATCGCGCGCGGCCACGAGATCGATCTGGTTGAAGCCGGTGGAGCGTGTCGCCACCAGTTTCGTTCCGCCCGCGGCCAGCGCGGCCAGCACCTCGGCGTTCAGATCATCATTCACGAAGATGCTGACGGCGGGGTATCCGGCCGCGAGCGCGACCGTGCCCATTTCCAGGCGCGCCTCCTGAAAGGTCAGCGCATGGCCATGGTCGGCATTCGCCTTGCTCAGCATCTCGCGGTCGTAGCGCTTGGCGCTGAACACGGCGACTTTCATGCAAGCTCCTCCTCACGCGGCACGCGCACGCCCTGGTATGCCACGGGCTCTCCGCCCAGCCGGATGATGGTGCCGCACAGCGCTAACGGACCAGGGCGATGCGTCACAATCAACGCCCCCTGCCCCGTCCTGACAAGCCGGTCCCGCAACCCGTCCAGCACGCACTCCTCCGTCACGGCGTCCAGGCCTTCGGTCGGCTCGTCTAGCAGCATCCAGGGCGCGCGGCGAAGATAGACGCGCGCCAGGACCAGCCGCCGGCGCTCGCCGCCGGAAAGGCGCGCGCCGTTCTCCCCGATCCAGGCATCCAGCCCGCCGGGTAGTGCAACCACCCGCTCGGCCAGGACGGCGTCGCGCAGCGCCTCCCACATCGCCGCCTCCGTCGCCTCCGGGCAGGCCAGACGCAGGTTGTCCCGCACCGTGCCGGCCAGAAGGGCTGCGTCCTGCGACGCATGGGCGAAGCAGCCGCGCACCGTTCCCGGCAGCAGGGCGGTCAGATCCATGCCGCCCAGGCTGATCCCACCCGGCGCAGCGGGCCGCAGGGCGAGCAGGGTTTCCAGCAGCGTGGTCTTACCGCAGCCGGAAGGCCCGATGATCGCCGCTACCGCGCCGGGCCGCAACAGGGTCGCCGGGGTGGAGAGCCGGATCAGCGGCGCCCCAGGCATGGTAGGGCGCGCGGGGCGGGGTGCCTCGCCGGCCTCCAGCATAGAATCCAGCCTCGCCTCGGCTTCCTTCACGGCACCGCGCCGCTCCAGCCCGCGCGCGAAGGCTGCGGTGCCGTCCACTGTCATCGCAGCGCCCAGCGCGGCCAGCGCCGCCATGGGTAGGGGCTGGCCGAAGGAAAGGGCCAGGGCGGTAACAGCGGCCAACCCGGTCGCAGCTGCCTGGGCCAGTTCGAACCAGCCCGCGCCGGTGGACACGGCCTGCTGGGCCGAGAGAAGATCACCGCTGCACGCCTCGATCCGCTCGGCCGCCCAACCCTCCAGCCCATAGGCACACAGTTCCGGCGCGGCGGAGGCTAGGTTGGCATAGGTCTCCTTCAGCCGCCCGGCGGCGCGCTGCGCCTCCCGGCCCGGCGCCTGAAGCAGGGTGGCAAGGCAGTTCGCCAGCAGCAGGTAGGCGGCAACGATCGCGGCCGTGGCCAGGGCCGGCGCGGGACCGGCCAGGAGCAGCAGCGCGGTGCCGCTGGCGACAGAGGCCACCATCCCCCAATTCGCGGAAAGGCGGACGAAGCGCGCCTCCACCGCGTCCACATCCTGCACCAGCCGGGCCGAGGCCTCTCCGGTGGAGAGGCTGAGCGCCACGGCGGGCGGGGCGGCAGCGAGGGAGGCGAAAAGGGCTGGGCGGATGCGGGCCAGGGCACGCAGGGCGGCATCATGCCCCACCAGACGTTCCCCGTAACGGCTGCCGGTCCGCAGGATGGCGAGCAGCCGGATCCCCGCGCTGGGCAGCAGGTAGTTGAAGGTCTGGGCGGAGGCCACCCCGGCCGCCCCCGCCAGGGCGGAGGCCGTGATGAACCAGCCGGACAGGCCGAGCAGCAGCACAGAGGAGGCGGAAACCGCCGCTGCTGCGATCCCGGCAATGACGAGCCGCCCGCGCTGGCGCGCACGCTCGGCGGCGATGAGTTGCTGCAGGCGCATAGGAGCTAACCGAGCCTCACGACGCGGTCGGCCATGGCGGCCAGCCGTTCGGAATGGGTGGCGATGATCGTGGTGCGGCCCTTCGCACCCTCCAGGATTACCGGGATCAGGGCCGCCTCGGCCTCCGCGTCCAGATGCGCGGTCGGCTCGTCCAGCAGCAGGATGGGCGCGTCCTTCAGCAGGGCGCGGGCCAGGGCGATGCGGCGCCGCTCGCCGCCGGAGAGACCGGCGCCGCGCTCATCCAGCAGGGCATTGAGCCCGCCAGGCCGCCTCTGCAGCATCCGGCCCATCCCAGCCCGCTCCGCCGCCCGCGCGATCTCGGCGGCGGGCGCGTCCTGGCGGGACAGGGCGACATTGGCGGCGATGCTGCCCGGCACGATCAGCGGCGCCTGCCCCATCCAGGCGATGGAGGGGGCGAAAGAACCGGCCTCGGACAAAGCCAGCCCGTCCACCAGCACCTCGCCCTCCCTCAGCGGCGCCAGGCCGAGAGGGAGGTTCAGCAGGCTCGTCTTGCCCGATCCGCTGGGGCCGAGAAGGGCTACCACCTCGCCCGGCGCCATGTTCAGGCCGAAGCCCTCCACCGCCGCGCGATCCTCGCCGGGGTAGCGGACGGCCACATTCTCGAAGCGGATGGCGGGAGCGCGGGGGATGGGGCTGGCGGCGGAGGCCGGCGCGCGCGCCATGGCCTCCAGCGCCTCCAGCCGGTCCGCGGCGGTCTCGGCGGCCTGCTTGTCGTGATAAGCGGCGGCCAGGCGCCGCATCGGGGCGTAGAATTCCGGCGCCAGGGCCAGGACGAAGAAGGCACGGGGCAGGTCCAGCGCCTCCGGTGCCGGGAAGGGCAGCAGGCCCAGCAGGTTGAAGCCCGCATAGACCGCGACCAGCGCCACCGAGAGCGCCGCGAAGAATTCCAGCGCGCCGGAGGAAAGGAACGCCACCCGCAGCACGCCCACGGTGCGGCGGCGCATCTCATCGGCGGCCCCGGCCAGCCGCGCCGTCTCGCGGCCCTCCGCCTGGAAGGCGAGGATGGTGGGCAGGCTCCGCACCCCGTCGGCGAAGAGGGCGGACAGGCGGGACAGGGCATCGAACTGCCGCCTCGCCTGGTCGGCCGCAGCCCCGCCGGCCAGGGCGAGCGCCAGGACGAAGGGAAGCAGGGTGAAGGCCAGGATGCCGGCGCTGAAGGGGCTGGCGACGGCCGTGGCGGCCAGGACGAGGAAGGGCACCAGCGCCGCTGCCTTCCTAGCCGGGAGGAAGCGGGCGATGTAGCCGTCCAGCGCCTCCACCTCATCCACCGCGGAGGTCATCAGGCTGCCGACGGGCGGCCTCTCCCCGGCGGGGATGGTCAGGCTGGCCACCACTACCCGGCGCCGCAGCGCGGCCTTGGCCCGGCGCGCGGCCTCCCCGCCCGCGCGGGCGGACAGGCTGCCGAACACGCCGCGCCCGGTGGCGGGCGCCCCGGCCCGGGGCCGCCCGGGGCCGGCGGCGCCCCTCCCCCGCCCGCGGGAGGTCAGCCCGCCCGCCAGCGCGGCGGCGAAGCCGATGGCGGCCACGCCGTCCAGGCACAACAGGCCGGTGGCCACGCCGTTCCAGCGGCCGCCGGCGCGGCTGGCCTCCTTCAGCCAGGCCTGGCGGCGGGCCTTGCGTTGCTTGTCCTGTGGGAGGTGCGACATGGCCCTTCTTCGCCCAGCCGCCCTCCCGGTTCCTTGATTGAGATCAAAGCGCCACCCCCCAATCCATGGCTTCTGGGGCCATCCCCAGGCCGAACCGCGCCCCCGACGCGCGCGGCGGCTGGATGGGCGGAGCAAACCAATGGACCCCGGTGTCGTCGACCTGTCGCGGCTGCAATTCGCGCTGACCGCGCTCTACCACTTCCTCTTCGTGCCGCTGACCCTCGGCCTCTCCTTCATGCTGGTCATCATGGAGAGCGTCTATGTGATGACGGGCCGCCAGATCTGGCGCCAGATCACCCAGTTCTGGGGCGTCATCTTCGGCATCAACTTCGTGCTCGGTGTCGCCACCGGGCTGACCATGGAATTCCAGTTCGGCACGAACTGGTCCTACTTCTCCCACTATGTCGGCGACATCTTCGGCGCGCCGCTCGCCATCGAGGGCCTGATGGCCTTCTTCCTGGAAGCGACCTTCGTCGGGCTGATGTTCTTCGGCTGGGAGCGGCTCTCGAAGCTCGGGCACCTCTTCGCGACCTTCATGGTGGCGCTGGGCACGAACTTTTCCGCGCTCTGGATCCTCATCGCCAATGGTTGGATGCAGAATCCCGTGGGCGCCGTGTTCAACCCGGACACCATGCGCATGGAGGTGAACGACTTTGCCGGCGTGCTGTTCAACCCGATCGCACAGGCGAAGTTCGTTCACACCGTCTCGGCCGGCTATGTCATCGCCTCCGTGCTCGTGCTGGGCATCTCCGCCCTCTACCTGCTGCGCGGCCAGTGGGTGAGCTTCGCGCGGCGTTCCATGACCGTTGCGGCCGCCTTCGGCCTGGCCTCCTCCCTCTCGGTCGTCGTGCTGGGTGACGAATCCGGCTACGCGCTGACTGACAACCAGAAGATGAAGCTCGCCGCCATCGAGGCCGCCTGGCACACCGAGCCGGCGCCCGCCGGGCTGACGCTATTCGGCATGCCCAACAGCTCCACGCGCGAGACCGACTACGCCGTGAACATCCCCTGGGTGCTCGGCGTCATCGCCACCCGCAGCCTCGACAAGGAGGTGACGGGCATGAGCGAGCTGGTGCTGCTGGCGCAGGAACGGATCGAATCCGGCCGCGACGCCTTCGGCGCCGTCGAAGCCCTGAAGGCCAATCCAAACGACGCCGCCGCGCGCGAGGTCTTCGCCCGCCATGGCCGCGATCTCGGCTACGGCCTTCTGCTGACCCGCTACGTCGCCGATCCGCGCGATGCCACGCCGGAGCAAATCCAGCAGGCCGCCTGGGACACCGTGCCGAACGTGCCCCTGATGTTCTGGAGCTTCCGCATCATGGCCTTCATCGGCTTCGGCATGATCGCGCTCTTCGCCACCGCCTTCCTGCTCTGCAGTCTTCGGAAGTTCGACCAGCGCTGGTTCCTGCGCCTGGCCGTCCTCGCCATTCCCCTGCCCTGGATCGCGGCGGAGCTCGGCTGGGTGCTGGCCGAGATGGGCCGCCAGCCCTGGGCCATCGAGGGCGTGCTGCCGACCTTCCTCGGCGCCTCCTCGCTCAGCCGCACGGAACTCTGGCTGACGATCGCCGGCTTCACCCTCGTCTATGGCGTGCTCGCGGTGATCGAGCTCGGGCTGATCATCCGCACGGTGAGGAAGGGCCCCTTCGCCGGGCATGAGGACCCGAACCCCGCCCCCGGCGCGCTTCCCGCCACCCCCGCGATGGTCGGCTGAAGGAGAACACGTCATGGACCTCGCATACGACTATGCCACGCTGCGCCTGATCTGGTGGGGGTTGATGGGCGTGCTGCTCATCGGCTTCGCCCTCACCGATGGATGGGATCTCGGCGTCGCCACCATGCTGCCCTTCGTCGGCAAGACGGATGTGGAGCGGCGGATGGTCATCAACGCCATCGGCCCGACCTGGGAAGGGAACCAAGTGTGGTTCATTCTGGGCGGCGGCGCGATCTTCGCCGCCTGGCCCTTCGTCTACGCCGTCAGCTTCTCGGGCTTCTACCTCGCCATGTTCGTGGTGCTGGCCTCGCTGATCCTGCGGCCCGTAGGCTTCAAGTACCGTTCCAAGAAGCCGGACCCGGCCTGGCGCACGCGCTGGGACTGGGCCCTCTTCATCGGCGGCTTCGTGCCCTCGCTCGTCTTCGGCGTCGCGGTCGGCAACGTGCTGCAGGGCGTGCCCTTCCGGCTCGACAGCAACCTGCGCGCCTTCTACGAAGGCAGCTTCTTCGGCCTCTTCACCCCCTTCAGCCTGCTCTGCGGCCTGCTCTCGGTCGCCATGATCGTGCTGCACGGCGCGGCCTTCCTCTCGATCCGGATCGAGCGCGGGCCGGCGCATGACCGGGCCCGGCGGTTCGGCACCTGGGCGGCCCTGGCCACCCTCGCCCTCTTCGCCCTCGGCTGGGCGACCGTGGCCTGGGGCGGGATCGGCTTCCGCATCACCAGCGTGGTGGACCCGACCGGCCCCTCCAACCCGCTCCGCACCACCTCCATCCAGGCGGCCGGGGCATGGCTGGCCAACTACGAGGCTTATCCCTGGATGATGATCGCCCCCGCCCTGGGCTTCCTCGGCGCGGCGCTCGCCCTGCTGGGCATCCGGGCGAAGTGGGAGGTGCCGGCCTTCGCGGGCTCGTCCCTCTCGGCACTCGGGATCATCTCCACCGTCGGGCTGTCTATGTTCCCCTACATCCTGCCCAGCTCGGTCGATCCGGCCTCCAGCCTGACCGTCTGGAACGCCTCCTCCTCCCAGCGGACGCTCTTCATCATGGTGGTCGTCACCGTGATCTTCCTGCCCCTCGTCCTCGCCTACACCGCCTGGGTCTACAAGGTCCTCTGGGGCCGGGTGACGACCGAGGAAGTGGGCCGCAACCCCCACTTTTACTGAGAAAAGGATCCCTGCCATGTGGTATTTTGCCTGGGTCCTGGGCCTCGGCCTGGCCGTTGTCTTCGGGGTGCTGAACGGCATCTGGCACGAGTTCCACCTACCCATGGACGACCGGGACCACCCGGTCGCCTGAGGCCCCCTCCCCACGCCGCCGGCCATTCCGGCGGCGCGGTCCCTCCATCGAAACAGCGCGGTCCCAATCCCTGGCAAGGCGCCCTATATTCGGGCCCTCGTCGCGGGGAGGGTCGCCGCCATCGCCCAGGTCTGTTCCGATTGCATGGTCCGTGATCGCACCCTCTGCGGCAGCCTCAATGACGAGGAATTGGCCACGCTCAACCGCCTGGGCCGCAAGCGGCACCTGGCCCGCGGCGAAACCCTGCTCTGGGCGGGGGACGAGGCCGTCCTCTGCGCCAACCTTCTCTCCGGCGTGCTCAAGCTCAGCGCCTCCACGGCGGATGGGCGTGAGCAGATCGTCGGCCTGCTCTACCCCTCCGATTTCGTCGGCCGCCCCTTCGCCGAGGAGGCGGAGCACAACATCACCGCCCTGACCGATGCCGAGCTCTGCGTCTTCCCGCGCAAGCCCTTCGAGGAGGCGCTGGAGAACCATGTCCGCATGGAGCGTCTGCTGCTCCGCCGGACCCTCGCCGCCCTCGACGAAGCGCGGGCGCGGATGCTGATGCTGGGCCGCAAGACGGCCGAGGAGAAGGTGGCAAGCTTCCTCCTGGACATGGCCAGCCATCTCTCCCCCGGGGGCGCCGGGCCGGCCGGCGAGATCAACTTCGACCTGCCCCTCACCCGCACCCAGATCGCCGATGTGCTCGGCCTGACCATCGAGACTGTTAGTCGCCAACTGACGAAGCTGAAGCGGGAGGGGCTGATCGACCTGCCTTCCGGCCGCGCGGTGACGATCCGAAGCCGAGGTAGCCTGCAGGAACGCGCGGAGGCGGCCTGAGCGGGCCGCCTCCTGTTCAACGCCGGCTTTGACCTTGATCAAGGCCGGACCCGGCGCGCGGCGCCAGATTGGCGCCATGACCGACCGGACCGATACCGCGCCGTCCCGCGCCCTGCTCGCCCTCGCGGAGACCCGTGTTGCCCGCTACACCAGCTACCCCACCGCCGCGCAGTTCGGGCGGGTGGAGGAAGCTACCTACCGAAGCTGGCTGCTTGAGGGCATCCGCCCCTCCGATACCCTCTCGCTCTACCTCCACGTCCCGTTCTGCAAGGATCTCTGCTGGTACTGCGCCTGCCACGCCAAGCCCACGCGCTCGGTGGAACGAGTCCGGGCCTATGCCGTGGCGCTGCATGCGGAGGCGGCGCTGCTGGCCGCTGCCCTGCCAGCCCATGCCGGCGTCTCCCACCTGCATCTCGGCGGCGGCACGCCCTCCATCCTCGGGCCCGACGGGTTGCGGGAGCTGATGGCCGTTCTGCGCCGTGAATTCGGCCTGCGACCGGGCGCGGAGATCGCCCTCGAGCTGGACCCACGCGTGCTGGACGAGGCGACGGCCGAGGCGCTCGGCGAACTCGGCTTCACCCGCGCCAGCCTGGGCGTGCAGGACATCGACCCGGCGGTGCAGGCCCGGATCGGGCGCCCTCAGCCCACCGCCCTGGTGGAACTGGCCGTGGAGCGCCTGCGCCGCGCCGGGATCAACGGCATAAACATCGACCTGATGTATGGCCTGCCCACCCAGACCGCCGCGCATGTCGCGGCCAGCGCCCGCTTCGCCGGCGGGCTCGGCGCGGACCGCCTGGCCGTCTTCGGCTATGCGCATGTCGCCTGGATGAAGCCCCATCAGAAGGCCATCGAGCCTTCCACCCTCCCCGATGCCTTGGCGCGGCTGGAGCAGGCCGAGATGGCGGAGGAGGTGTTGCTGGGCATGAGCTACCGGGCAATCGGCCTCGACCACTTCGCCCTGCCGGAGGATCCGCTGGCCCAGGCCGCCGCGGCGCGCCGGCTGCGGCGCAACTTCCAAGGTTACACCACGGACGACGCCCCGGTGCTTCTCGGCCTCGGCTCCTCTTCAATCGGAAGCTTGCCGGGCGGGTACGCCCAGAACGCCGTGGACGAGAAGCTCTACGCCGAGGCGGTCGCGGCGGGCCAACTGCCCGTGGTGCGTGGCGTCGCAGTGACTGAGGAGGATCGCCTGCGTGCCCGGCTGATCGAGCGGGTGATGTGTGACTTCGCGCTGGACCTAAGCGCGACCGAACCGGCGAGTCAGCGCATCCTGCGGCAGGCGCTCGACAGGATGGCGCCGCTGAAGGAGGCAGGGCTGGTCCGGCAGGATGCCGGCCGACTGTATGCCACTCCGGCCGGGCAGCGCTTCGTGCGGCAGGTCGCCGCCTGTTTCGACGCGTTCCAAGTCTCGGCGGCCAACCGTCATTCCACAACTGTCTGAATGGGGCCACGATGTGATCGACTTGGCACCCCCAACGATGTTTGCGTCCAGAACCTATTGGCTTCAGATAGGGGGATTTGAACGGAGCGGTTCAGGCAGTAATGGTGCGGCGGCTTGCTCGGAACGAGATTGCGTTATTGTAACTTTCCTTGAAGCGTAGAATTTTCAGATTGCGAACGACTGCACTGCATGGATCAGGTTATGGTCGTCGCAATTGACGGGCGCGTCGCAGGGCTGATCGCCGTGGCCGACCCGATCAAGACATCGGCTGGCGACGTCATCGCCGCACTCCGCGCCGAGGGCTTGCGCATAGTCATGCTGACCGGAGATGGCCGAGGCACGCCACAGGCGGTCGCGCGACCACTCTTGTCGTTCCTGTTCAACGGCGTCGGCGTGCCGATCGCGGCAGGCGTGCTCTACCCGGTTGCGGGAATCCTGCTCTCGCCTATGTTCGCGGGTGCGGCCATGGCGTTGTCGTCGTTTACCGTGGTCGTGAACGCGCTGCGGCTGAACGTCATTCAGCTTGCAGGGAGCGCTCGATGAACATCGGCCAGGCTTCAGACGCTAGCGGCGTCTCGCAACGGGTGATCCGTTCTTGCGAGAAGCTCGGCCTCATCCCAGCGCTGCCGCGTCGCGGGACTTACCGGGGCTATTCCGAGAGCGAAATCCACCGGCTGCGGTTTATCGCGAACGCCCGCCGTCTGGACTTCCCGATCGAGAAAATCTGCACATAGCGCGACCTCTGGTCGAATCCTGCGCAATCGAGCGCCGAGGCCAAGCGGCTGGCCACGGCTCGCGCGGCTGAACCCGTCCGCAAGGCGAAGGCGTTGGGCAATATGGGCCGATCACTCGCAGAGCTCACCCAGTCCTGCCGCGTCGATGGTTGACCGGACTGCGCGATAATCGACCAGCTCGCCAATCCGCTCCAATAAATAACTGTTGAACGAAGCGCAGGAACGACAGCGTCATTCTGCCGATGTAGGGGAGATCTTGTGGTGCAGCTTGTCGTCGCCAGCTTGATGGTCGCGTTGACTGTCGTCATGCACCTTGTCGGCCTTGGGCTGCTTGTCGCGCTCATGCGCGTTCACCACCGCCGGCTCCGACAACGTACAGCTTGGCTTCCCCAGTTGATGATCATCTTCGGAGCCGCGTTCGGACTGTTCGCCCTCCACACTGCGGAAATATGGGCCTATGGCTTCCTCTATGTGCACTTGAGGGCGTTGCCGAACTTTGATGACGCGTTGTATTTCTCAACCACCTCCTACACGACTCTTGGCTATGGCGACATCGTGCTTCCGAGCGCCTGGCGACTGGTCGGCGCAATCGAAGGAGCGAACGGCATCATCCTGCTCGGCTGGTCCACGGCCTTCTTCGTCTCGGTGGTCAACCGCATCAGGCTCTTCGAACAAGAGATCTCGGAGAGCCCGGACCGCATTGGCCGTGATGCCTGATCGGCCTGTCCGTGACCGAATGTTTCTTTAATCGGGCTTGGTGATCAAAGGCTCAGGGAGTGCTCGCGCCGGTGACATCCCAGAAATCTGGACGGTGATATAGTTGCGCGCCATGATCGAAGTCTGCGGCAGTTTGTGGCAGCGCACCGTGGGCACGTCGACGATGGTGCTCTGCACCAAGGCGATCGCGAGATCGCGGGCGATGCTATTGGCGTCAGGGAAGGGGGTTCTGTTGGAGTTTTTGCGCCCGGCGGTGATCGGAGCCATGCTCCGGCATGGCGAGACGGCGAAAGCTGGAGCAAATCGGGGCGGTGCGGTCCTTCAAGGGGCGGCAGTTCGCGGCGGAGGTGATCCTCTGGGCGGTTCGGTGGTATCTCATGTTCCCGATCAGCTACCGAGACCTCGAACTCATGCTGCAGGACCGGGGCGTAAGGATCGCGCACACGACGCTCTTCCGCTGGATCCAGGCCTACGCGCCGGAGCTGGAGAAGCGGATCCGGCCTCATGTTCGCACGAGCAGTGGGTCTTGGCGCGTCGATGAGATGGGGTATCCCGGCCTGGCGTAGCCCCCAGCCCTTGTCTGGGCGGAGCGGAGTGCCTGGTCTGGAAAGGCTCGCGGATCGCCTGCCAGCCTCATGCCCCAGCTCTGGAGGACGATGCCATGCTCTATTACGGACGGGACGTATCTCCGAAGCAGACCGCACTGTGTTTTGTGGACGGTGAGGGACGGGTGGCCAGGGAGGCCAGGCTGGCCACCGACCCGGAGGTGATCAGCCGCTCTTTCCAAGAGAATGAATTCCGCTGCGAGCGCATCGGCCTGGAGTCCCGAGGAACATTTTCCTTGCTCTGCCTGGAACTGGGCCGGCTTGGACGCCCTGCCGTGTGTATCGGTGCCCGGCACGCTGCGGCCGCCCTGCAGGCCGGCTTCCGGAACAAGAATGACCGCAATGATGCCCGCGGCATCGCCGAGCTCATGCGCGTGAAGACCTATCGCGAGGTTTGGATCAAGTCACAGGAGAGCCAACGCCGGGGCATGCTGCTGACAGACCGTGGGACGCTGCACCGCCAGAGGGTTGCCCTGGAGAACACGATCCGTGGCCTGCTGTGCCTCGAGGGGAGCCAGTTTCCGACACGCGGGAGCCGCTTTGCCGAAGATGTTCTGGAGCGGATCGATGGATCGGATGCCTTGCACCTGATTATCCGTCCCCTGCTGGAGGCGCGTGCCACGATGATGCGCCAGATCCTTGCGCTCGACCGGCAGATCATCACGACAGCGCAGCAGGATCCTGTGTGCCGCCTGCTGATGACGATCCCGGGCGTGGGCGCGCATACCGCGCTGTCCTTCAAGGCCTGCGTTGACGACCCCGCGCGCTTCCGGCGGTCGCGAACGGTTGGGGCGCATTTCGGCCTCACGCCCCGGCAGTACAGCTCCGGCGAGGTCAACATCGCCGGGCGGATCAGCAAGATGGGCAACCGGGGCATGCGCAGGCTGCTCTATGTGGCCGCGAACGCGATGATGACCCGCGGTCGCTGGTCAGCCCTGAAGGCCTGGGCCATGCGCCTGGCCAAGGCCCGAGGCGCACGGCGCGCCAAAGTGGCCCTGGCTCGTCGGCTGGCCGTGACGATGCACGCGATGTGGTGGTCGGGCGACCCTTCCGCTGGACGAAGCAGGCCGGGGCTGCCTGAGCGGCGGCCCGGCTGCCCTGCCACGCTGTGGTGGGTCCCGCGAGGGGCGGTTGGGCCGAGAACGCATGTAGGTTTGGTCTCACCTCGGTGAGAGACCGCCGATGAGATCGCGCCGGGCCACCTGACCGACCCCATCCTGTGCCGGCCGATGGCGCTGAGCACGTAGAGAAGACTGTCACCTCGGGGACCACGTCACGGCAAAGGCAGGGCATAAGGGTAGGCCGCGCACGGGACGCAGCAGGAGAGCTTCGTAGAGAGGAGCTACTCGGATGAGGTAGAAGCGCCTTAACCGGCACGGCCGGGATAGAGAAGACCTATGCGCGGGTGAAGGGCCGCTGGGCCTTTCTGGATCGGGCGGTGGACAGCCGTGGTCAGACGATCGACTTCTTGCTCTCGGCCAGGCGCGATGCTGAATCGGCGAAGCGCTTCTTCCGTAAGGCCCTGGACCGGCCGCACACCGTCGGCCTGCGCAGCATCACGGTCGATAGGAACGCCGCTTACCCGTGTGCAGTTAGAGAGATGAAGGCCGAGGGCGAGCTCTGGCGCTTCGCTCGGCTGCGTCAGGCCAAGCTTCTGAACAACATCGTGGAGCAAGACCACCGGCGCGCAAAGCAGCTGATCCGACCAGGGCTTGGCTTCGGGGGCTTCTGGACGGCACGACGAACACTGGCGGGCTACGAGGTGATGGCGATGATGCGCAAAGGGCAAGTTCGGCATGTCGGCGGGCGAGACATGCAAGCGCAGGCGACGTTCATCGCCGAGCTGTTCCAGATCGCGGCCTGATTAGGCGCCCTGCAGGATACGCTTCAGCCCGCGCCCGGCTTTGCAGCGGAACCCCTTGGGGTGGATCGGCGCCAGCTCGGCATTGGGCTCCGGTGTCAGAAAGGCGAAGAGGTCGGCCGCCACCTCGACCGCCTTTACCTTGCGGACAGAGGTCCGCTGCGGAGTCCAGATCTCTCCGAA
>NZ_JBNBZS010000111.1:0-14198 GCF_049629625.1 Roseomonas chloroacetimidivorans
TTGGCCCGCTGGCTCCTTTCTGACCGCATGATGTGGCGGCCTCGTGCCGACCACGGACGGAAGCATGACACCGGCGACGTGGTACTCACTCGAGGGGCTTGACGCCCGAAGGCCCATTACGGAAGCACTACCTTGGCATTGCTGAGCTGGTCCTGAAGCACCTATCTAGCGGCTGATCTGATCGGCTTGGCGGGAGGTGGCGATGGCCGGATCCTGCGGCGCCGGGAGCGATCTGGATCGCTGGCTGGCGCCCTTTCTTGACGCGCTCGGGCACAAGAGGCGCCGGACCTGGGCGCCGCTGTACCTGCGCGGGCTGATGGGCACGGGCGAGCGCAAGAGCCTGCAGCCCATGGCGGCTCGGCTGGGCCTGTCCGGGCATGACCAGCTCCACCACTTCATTGCCAGCCCGGCCTGGGATGACGGCCCGCTGTGGCGGGTACTGGCCGAGCGTGCGGACCGGCTGCTGGGCGGGCCGGAGGCGGTGCTGGTGATCGACGACACGGCCCTGCCAAAGAAGGGCGAGTTGTCGGTCGGCGTGGCGCGGCAATACTGCGGCGCGCTGGGCAAGCGGGCGAATTGTCAGGTGCTGGTGTCGCTGACCCTGGCCCGGGGCGAGGTGCCCATCCCGGTGGGCCTGCGCTTGTTCCTGCCGGATGAGTGGACCGCCGATCCCGCGCGTTGCGCGGCAGCCGGCGTACCAGAGGCCGAGGTGGTGGCCCGAGCCAAGGGGGCGATCGCGCTCGCCGAACTGGACCGGCTGCGGGCGAGCGGGGTTCGCTTCGGCACCGTGCTGGCCGATGCCGGCTACGGTGCGAGCGCTGCCTTCCGCCATGGGCTGGACGAACGGCAACTGCTCTGGGCGGTGGGCATCCCACGCACCCAGATGGTCTACACGACCGCGGTCCGGCTGCGCTGGCCACGGGCGCGGACGGGCCGGCCGCGCAAGACGCCGCTGCCGAACCAGGAGCCGCGGGCGGTGGAGGCGGTGCTGGCCGTGGCGAAGTGGCGCCGGGTGACATGGCGGCAGGGGACCAAGGGCGCGCTCGCCGAGCGCTTCGCGGCCATTCGCGTCCGCGTGGCCGATGGGCCGACTACCCGGACAGGACGCCACCTGCCCGGTGATGAGGTCTGGCTGATTGGCGAGTGGCGCTCGAGCGGCGAGCGCAAATACTACCTCAGCAATCTGCCGCCAGACACGCCCAAGCGTGCACTCGCCGCGGCGGTCAAGGCGCGCTGGGTCTGCGAGCAGGCGCACCAGCAGCTGAAGCAAGAGCTGGGCCTCGGCCACTTCGAAGGCCGCTCCTGGACCGGCTTGCACCGACACGCGCTGATGACCTGCATCGCCTTCACCTACCTGCAGCACCTGCGCCTCAAAGCCGCGCGCGGGCGGGGGAAAAATGAGCCGGGTCCTCTCCGCCTGCGGACCGCCGCCGCAGCCCAGCTTACCCGCCATGCGTCGCGCCATCATGGCCCGCCTGTTTGCGCATCTCGTCGCACCAGTCCAATGTCCACACTGCGGGAACCGGTTCCAGCCACCACCTGATCCGGAAATGCCAAGGTAGTGCTAGGTTTCGTCAACGTGCCAGGAGCGGCGGGCGGAACCGCCCTTCCCGCGCCGGCGCTGCCGAAGGCCGCGGGTCAGTATCGGTGCGAGCTTCGCCTCCCAGTCGCGGACCGCCTCATGGCTGAACACGAAGCCGCGGAGGAGGAACATCTCTGCCAAGTCCCGCAAGGTGAGGCGATAGCGCAGCCGCCAGAGCACCACCAGCGCGATGACGTCGCTCGGGTACTGCGTCCGGTTCAGCACCCCGGCGCTACGCTCATTGAACTCTCGGCCGCAGGCGCGGCAACGAAAGCGCCGGTAGCCCTGGGCCGTACGGCCTCGCCGCTCGGTCGCCTGCGCTGAACCGCAGCCCACGCATCCCATGTCAGGCTCCCAGCCGCCCCTCACCCGGCCAGGAGCTTATCCACCAGGTCCTCGCCCCACCAATCCGGGCCCCTCTGGCGCGAGTCCAGACAGAACCCATGAGCAGGTCTACAGCGCCCCCGGGAGCATAGGGCAGGATTACTCGAACTGGACGTGTCGGATAGATAAGCGCTTCGTCACCCTGAGCCTTAGCCGGCGCGATGGTCCACTGGACGAGGATTATGACAACCAAGAGAAATCTCATCACATTCCCTCCCTATTTGGTTCTTTCGTTGTGGCTTGCAAAATGGTGATCGGATAGGCGCTGCTCTCTCCTCCATTAACGGAAGGGGTACAGTGGCGGTCCGGTGACGGCGACCTCCAATGCCAACACCTGCCCGCGCCCCGCCGCGGTGACGATCAGGGCCGTGCCCATGAAGCAAAGATTCGTTGTCATTGTGCCCTCCCCGAGCTCGATGCGACGCAGCGGTGCTCCGGAGGCATCGAACACCTCCACCCCGCTCGATCCAGGCGTGCAGGCCCAGAGGTTGCCGGCCGCATCGAGGGCCAGCCCGTCCGGCCTGGCCTTCGCGGTGGTGCAGAGCACGCCATCCGAGGAGGGGCGGCCTGCGCCGACCGAGAAGCGCTCGATCGCGCGGTCATGCGTGCAGGCGAGGTAGAGGTGTGCGCCGGTGGCGTCGAAAGCCAGGCCGTTCGGGAAGTGGCGGCCCTCGATCATCACCTCGCATCGGCCGGTCTCCGGGTCGCAGGCAATGACGCGGCCCTCGACCGGCTCGTGCAGCGCCCGGTCGGTGAGGGGGTCCGTGACCCAGAGGCGGCCATCGGGACCGAAGGCGAGGTCATTGGGCGCCTCGAACGGGAAGTCGAATGCATGGTCCACGCGGCCGTCGCGGGTCCGCTGCACGCCGGGCCGGGCGGCACCCGAGGCGCCGAAGATACCGCCGTTCTGCGCGACGTAGAGCGCATCCCCGGACCAGGCCAGCCCGTTCGGTCCGCCGCCCGTCGCGTGGCTATCCAGCAGGCGGCCGGAGGCATCGAGAATGTGGACCAGACCCGCGCTGATGGAGGCGATTGCCAGGCGCCCGTCCGGGTGCACCGCCGGTCCCTCGATGAAGCCGAGGCCCTCCGCTAGGATGCGGGGCTGCATGGCCACGCTCAGCCCTCCTCCGTGCGGTGCAGTCCCAGGGCCTGCAGCACGGGAATGTCGTTCACCTGGAAGAGGATGGCGGGCTCTGCGCCGTCATTCGCGTGGCTATGCAGGGCCCAGGGCGGCAGTGCGATGAAGTCCCCCGCACCCCATTCGAAGACCTGCCCTTCCACCCGCATCCGTCCCGCGCCGCGCACGGCGTAGTAGACGACGCTGCCGGTGTGCCGATGCGCCTGCGTGCGCGCTCCGGGGCGCAGCATCTGCAGCGCGGTGCCGAGCGTCGGCAGGGCGGGGCCGCCCGTCAGCGGGTTCTGGTACTCGAGGATGACGTCGTCGAAGGGGTCGGGATCCAGCCCCGCCGCCTGCTCCAGCGCCGCCAGCGCACGGTCCCAGCCATAGGCGAGGACCGGGCTGGCCCGCCCCGCATGGGTGGCGCCCGGCGGTCGCATGATGCCGCTGCCGAACTCGCGGAAGGAGCGGTCCTGCACGCGGGAGACAGGTTGGCGCGGCGCCTCCGACCCCTCGAAGGAGACTGCGTGCAGCGCCCGGACAAGGGAGATGTCCAGCACGTCCAGCCAGACCATGGGCCTGTCGCCCTTGTTCTCGTGATCGTGCCAGGTGCCGCTGGGGGTGAGGACGAGGTCGCCCTCGTTCATCTCGTAGAGCTCGCCATCCACCACCGTGTCCGAGCCGCGCCCCTTCATGATGAAGCGCAGGGCCGTGGCCGCGTGGCGGTGGGCGGTCGCGACCTCGCCGGGCAGGATGTACTGGATGGAGGCCCAGAAGGTCGGGGTAGTGCCGTAAGGCAGGCCGGGATTGGCTAGCCGCAGGGTGCGACGCTGCCCGCCGGCCTCCAGCTTCAGGCTGGCGCCGATCTTCTCAAGCAGGGCGGCCAGCTCCTCCGCGCGCCAGTGCCAGGGAACCATGCTGCTGCTGGGCGTGCGGGTGAAGAGCGGCGGGTCGCCCGGCTGGGCCACGGCGATGTTGTGCGCCGCGAGCTCTGACGCCAGCTCCGCGCGGGCCTTTGCATCCGTCATGACGGCCTCGGCCATGCGGGTCCTCCCTTATCGCCGCGCAGGATTGGCCCGGCTTTGCCGAGGAGGTGAGCCGCGCGGGCCGCCCCTGTCCAATACGAAATCGCCGCCCTCTTCATACGAACGAGACGTAGTGCTTTTCCCCAAGCACTGGGTGCAAGGTATTGCTGAAGCCGCCACGAAAAGGGCCGGCACGGAGGAGACGGGCATGCCGAGACAGGAGGCGCCGCGTGACTTGGCCGGCCGGGAGGCGGGGGGCCAAAGGGCCGTGCGGGCATCAGGGCGTGCGAGCTACCCGGCGGTGTTCATGCGCGGCGGCACCAGCCGGGCCCTGTTCTTCCACCGGCGGGATCTGCCGGCCGGCACCCCCGGCCGCGACACCATCGAGTGGGACCGCATCTTCTGCGCCGCGCTCGGCACGCCGGATCCAAACGGGCGCCAGCTGGACGGCATGGGCGGCGGCATCTCCTCCCTTTCCAAGGTCGCGGTGATCGGCCCGCCGAGCCGGGCGGATGCCGATCTGGACTACACCTTCGCGCAGGTGGCGATCGGCGAGTGCGTGGTCGGTTACCGCGGCAATTGCGGCAACATCTCCTCCGCCGTCGGGCCCTTCGCGGTGGAGGAAGGGCTTGTCCCCGCCCCCGCTGACGGCGAGGCGGTGGTCCGCATCCATAACACCAATACGGGCAAGATCATCGAGAGCCGCTTCGCGATGCGGGACGGCCTGCCTGAGGAGGCGGGCGGGATGGAGCTTCAGGGCGTCGGGGCGGGCGCGCCGATCCGCCTGGCCTTCCGTGATCCCGGCGGCGCAGCGACCGGGCGGCTGCTGCCCACCGGGAGCGTGGTGGACCAGCTGGATATCGAAGGCCTCGGCACGGTCGGGGTCTCGCTCGTGGATGCGGCCAATCCCGTCGTGTTCATTCATGCCGCCTCCATCGGACTGCGCGGGGACGAGACCCCGGGCGAGCTGGACGCCTGGTCCGGCCGGCCGCTTTTCGAGGCGATCCGTGTGCGGGCCGCCGTGGCCATGGGCCTGGCGAGCGAGGAGGAGGCGCGGCGGAGCCTGAAGAACCTGCCGCTCGTCTCCCTCGTCGCCGCCCCGCGCGGGAAGGTCGCGGCTGTTGCCACGCGGATGATCTCCTCCGGCCAGCCGCACAGGGCCACGCCGCTGACAGGTGCCATGTGCCTGGCCATCGCCGCGCGCCTGCCCGGCAGCGTGGTGCAGCGGGCCCTGCGCCCGGCTGCGGCGGAGGAGGGCGACTTCGTCGTCGAGCACGCCTCCGGAACCCTCGCGGTCGCCGCCGTGGTGGAGCAGGGGGCAACGGGACCGATGGCACGGGAGGCCGTGGTCTATCGCACCGCGCGCCGGCTGATGGAGGGGCGGGTTTACCTCCGCCCCTGAAACAGGCCCGCCGGGGCGGGCTGGAAGAACGACGCCTCAAGGAGGCGCGTGGAGGATGGATCCAATGCTCATCGAACAGGGTGGAACCGGCGCAGCGGCCGCGCCGCCGTCGCCGGAGCGGCTGGCGGCCGCCGCGAGCTTGCCGGAACTCTACGGGCTGCTGGAGCCGCTTTCCGTCGGGCCGGGCTGGGCCAAGCCGACACCGTCGATCTGGCCCTCGCCGAAGGAGACCTTCCGGCCAGCGCACTGGGACTACGCATGCGCCAAGGCGGCGCTCGACGCGGCCGGGCATCTGGTGGACACGAAGCTCGCGGAACGGCGCAACCTCATCCTCGCCAACCCCGTCGAGGGCAACACCTACGCCACCGCGCGCACGCTGGTGGCCGCCTACCAGATGATCCTGCCGGGCGAGCAGGCGCGCTCGCACCGCCACACGCCGAACGCGCTGCGCCTGATCGTGGACGCGGAGCCCGGCACCTACACGGTGGTGGACGGAGAGCGCCTGCCCATGCTGCCGGGCGATGTGCTGCTGACGCCGAACTGGCGCTGGCACGGCCACGGCAACGACGGCACCGCCCCTGCCTACTGGATCGACGTGCTGGACGCACCGCTGGTGCAGCTGCTGGAGCCCATGTTCCTGGAGCACCACCCGGAGGTGTACGAGCCGGTGCGCGCGACCGCCGAGACCTCGCCCATGTGGTTCCCCTGGGCCGAGACGCAGCTTCGTCTGGATGCCGCCGCGCCGACGCCGGAGGGCCCCTGGGGCACGGCCGTGGCCCTCGGCGATCCGGCCATGGAGACAATTGGGCTGGCCATGATGCGCCTCTCGCCCGGCATCGCCACCGCCCCCCACCGCACGACCGCCAACAATGTCTTCGCCGTGGTCCAGGGGGAGGGCGAGAGCAGCGTGGACGGGGAGACCATCCCCTGGCGCCGCGGCGACGTCTTCGTGGTGCCGGCCTGGAGGCCCCAGTCGCACAGGTCGGGCGATGGCGCCGTCCTGCTGCGCGTCACCGACGAGCCCGCCATGGCGCGGCTCGGCTTCCTTCGTGAGACGGCTGGTCAAGGAGCAATCGCATGAAACTTGCCGTTTTTGACGATAACCGGTTGGCGATCGTAGAGGGGGACAGCCTCTACGACGTGACGGACGCCGTCCCCAATCATGGGGCCGCGTGGCCGCCCGTGTTCATGCAGCACGTCATCTCCGACTGGGCCGCAACGGCACCCCGCCTCTCAGAGGCGCGCCAGGGCGCCCCGGCCATCCCGCGCGGCTCGGTGACGCTGCGCTCGCCCATCCCCTTCACCGGCAACATCGTGGCGGCGCCCGCCAACTACACCAAGCACGTGGGCGAGCTGGGGGACCGCGGCGTCACCGCGAAGGGGAACTCCGCCCGCGACGTGGGCTTCTTCCTGAAGGCCACCTCTTCCCTTTCCGGCGCGGATGAACCCATCGTGCTGCCGGTGAACTCCGGCCGGCGCTTCGACCACGAGACGGAACTGGGCGTCATCATCGGCCGCACCTGCCGCAACGTCAGGCGCGACCAAGCCCTTGATTACGTGTTCGGCTACGCATGCCTGATCGACCTGAGCATGCGCATCGAGCCCGGCCGGCCGGCGGAGGAGCGCTGCACGCGCAAGTCCTTCGACAGCTTCACCCCGCTCGGCCCCTGGATCGTCACCGCGGACGAGGTGCCCGACCCGCAATCCCTCTCCAACCGCCTCTGGGTGAACGGCGAGCTGCGGCAGGAGGCGAACACGAGCGAGATGACGGTCGGCGTCGCCGAGCTGATCGAGCTGATCTCCTCCGTGATGACGCTGCGCCCGGGCGACGTAATCGCCTCCGGCACGCCGCAGGGCGTGGGGCCGGTGGTGCCCGGGGACCAGGTGACGATCGAGATCGAGCGCGTGGGCCGCATGACGCTGAACGTGGTCGCCGCGGCCGAGGCCGCACCTCGCATCTTCTAGGGGAAGGAAACGACATGCGCAGAAGAGCGCTTCTCGCCGCACCGGTGCTGGCGCTCGCGGCGCGGACCGCGTGGGCACAGTCCTGGCCCGCGCGCCCGGTCCGGGTCATCATCCCCTTCCCACCGGGCGGGGGCATCGACATCCTGGTGCGCGCCGTCGGGGCGGAGCTGTCGTCGCGCTGGGGACAGCCTGTGGTGGTGGAGAACCGGGCCGGCGCCTCCGGCATCATCGGCGCCGAGGCCGCGGCGCGCTCCGCGCCCGATGGCTACACGTTGCTGGGCACGGTGAACCAGACCTTCACCACCAACCGCTTCCTCTTCCGCACGCTGCCCTACGACCCAGACAAGGGCTCGACGGGCGAGCAGGGCTATCCCTACATCCGTGCCTCCATCTGGTACGGCCTCTTCGCCCCGGCCGGCACGCCGGACGAGGTGGTGCAGCGGATCGGGAAGGACGTGCGCGAGGTCCTCAACACGCCGGCCTTCACCCAGGCGCAGGTGACCAACCGCGGCCTGGACCTAGTGGCGAGCGACGGCCCCGCTCTGGCGCGCGAGATCCGGGACGAGACCGCCTCCGTCGGCGAGATCATCCATGCGGCCCGGATCGAGCCGCAATGAGCAGTCCAGGACAGGAGGGAACGGTGATGAACGGGATGCAGCAGGTGCTCGTGGTGGGAGGCGGCCCGGTGGGGCTGGCCCTGGCGGGGGAGCTGGGCTGGCGTGGCATCCGATGCACGCTGATCGAGAAAGGGGACGGACGCGTCGTCCAGCCGAAGATGGACTTCGTCGGTGTCCGGACGATGGAGTTCTGCCGCCGCTGGGGCATTGTGCCCTGGGTTCACGAGGCCGGCTATAATCGTTCCTACCCGCAGGACTGCGCCTGGGTCTCCTCCCTCAACGGCTACGAGTTCGGGCGGGAGATCTTTGCGCCCCTGACGGACGAGCCGAGGCTGCCGCAGAGCACCTATTCCCGTGGCGAGCGCTGCCCGCAAAACTTCTTCGATCCCGTCCTCTCCCGCTTCGCGAGCAGCTTTCCCACGGTGACGATCCGGCGCGAGACGGAGCTGCTGGGCTTCGAGGATGATGGCACCCGCGTTACCGCCCGGCTCAAGGATATTTGCAGCGGGGCCGAGGAGACTGTCGAGGCCGCGTACCTCGTCGGCTGCGACGGCGGGGCCAGCACGGTCCGGGAAACGCTGGGCATCCCAATGCAGGGCTCGCCCGTCCTCACCTACACGACGAACTGCATCTTCCGCTGCGAGAACCTGGAGGCCCTGCACGACAAGAAGCCGGGCTACCGCTTCATCTTCATCGGCCCCGAGGGAACCTGGGCGACGATGGTGGCCATCAACGGCCGCGACCAGTGGCGCTTCTCCCTCGTCGGGGACGACACGCGGCGCCAGCCGGGCGAGGCGGAGATGCGGGCCGCCATCGTCAAGGCGGTGGGGCGGAAGTTCGACTTCGAGATCCTCTCCATCATGCCCTGGGTCCGCCGGCAGCTCGTGGCCGACCAGTACGGCAAGGGCCGCGTCTTCGTCGCGGGCGATGCGGCGCACCTCACCTCGCCCACCGGCGGGTTCGGGATGAACATGGGCATTCAGGATTCGGTCGATCTCGGCTGGAAGCTGGAGGCGGTGCTGAAGGGCTGGGGCGGGCCGGAACTCCTGCGCTCCTATGAGGTGGAACGGCGGCCGGTGGCCATCCGCAACGTCAACGAGGCGACCGGGAACCTCAAGCGCATGCTTGCGCCGCGGGACGCGAAGCCCTCCCCCGCCGTCTTCGAACCGGGGCCGGAAGGCGACCGCGCCCGCAAGGAGTTCGGCGACCGCTACACGGAGATGATGAAGCGGGAGTGGTACACGCCCGGCATCCACCTCGGCTTCGTCTACGAGGGATCGCCGGTCATCGTGCCGGACGGCACGCCGCCGCCGCCGGATGAGGTCAGCACCTATACCCAGACCTCCCGGCCCGGCTCCCGCGCCCCGCATGTCTGGCTGTCGGAAGGGCAGTCCACGCTGGACCTCTTCGGGCGCGACTTCGTGCTGCTGATCTTCGGCGAGGGTGAGGCGCCGGCTCTGGTCGGGGCTGCAGCGGACACAGGCTTGCCGCTGACGGTCCATCGCATTGATCATAAGGATGCCGCGGAATTGTACGCCCGCCGCTTCGTGCTGGTGCGGCCCGACGGGCACGTGGCCTGGCGGTCCGATCGGGCGCCGGATGCCGCGGAGGCGGCGCGGATCGTCTCCGTGGTGCGGGGCTGCGGGCCGGCCGCCCATCAGCAGGCCGCCGCCTAGTCAGGGTCCGGGCCGGCCCTGTCGAGGCATGCCTCCTCGCGGAGCGCCTCGACGAGGACGGGCAGGAGCGGTGATGCGTTACCGCGACGCCAGGCGATGCTGGTGACCATCCGGGCTGCCACCCCGCGGAGCGGACGGAACGCGACGTGGGATGGCTGCAGGGCGGCGACGGAGGCCGGCACGATGGCTGTGCCGATGCCGGCGGCGACCAGCCCGATCAGGGTGTGCATGTCCTTGACCTCCTGTACGATCTGCGGGGCGCGGCCCGTGCGCAAGAAGACATCGGCGATGCGCGTGGCATAATCGGAACCGGGGCGCTGGGTGACGACGATGAACGGCTGCCCGAGCAGAGCCTCGGGCTTGAGGGCCGTTTCACGCGACAGCGGGTTGTCCGCCGGGAGCGCCACGACGAACGGCTCCTCCTGGATGGCGTGCATCTCAAGCTCGGGCTCCGTCGCCGTGCCGCGGAGCACGCCGAGATCGATGTCCTCCGCCTTGAGTGCCTGGACCTGCTGGGCGACGGTCATCTCCTCCACCCGCACCGTGATGCCTGGATGGGTGCGGGCAAGGCGGCGCAGCGCGTGGGGGATGAGGCCGTAGATGGTGGCGTATACCGCACCGATGCGGATGACGCCCTGGCGTCCGTCCCGGATGGCATGCACCTCCTCCGTCGCGCGCGATGCCTGTTGCAGGATGTGCCGCGCATGCCGGACCATGGCCTCGCCCGCCGGCGTCAGCGACACGCTACGTTTATCGCGTAGGAACAGCGATGTACCCAGCTCGCCTTCCAGGGCACGGATTTGTGCGCTGAGTGGCGGCTGTGCGATTCCGACACGGAACGCCGCACGGGTGAAGCTTAGCTCCTCTGCCACGGCTAACAGGTAGCGGAGCTGCCGAAAGTCCATTGTGGCGGGATCCTTCGCTGTTGTCAGCGCTCCTTACCGCGCGGACGTGGCACGAGAGCTGGTCGTCAAAAGAGTAGAGAGGGGCATTGAAGCTCCTATAGCAGTCAAGGGACCGCTGGAGCTGCCTGGGACGGGCGCTTCGCATCCCGGGTTCTCCAACTGAGTCCGTCAAGCGGATCGATGATCGGCACCGCCGGGCTCATGGTTCTCTTCCTGGTCGGCCTGGGCCGCCACACCTTGGCCTTGGATGGATCTGGGTGGACCAATGCGGTGTTCGCCATTGCCCATAGGAGCGGGCTGGCATGCCAGGGATCGGCCTCAACCCTCGCCCTCGTCCCGGCGGGGACGAACTCGTTCGGCCGATAGCGGCCGGGATGACGGGGTCAGGCGTTGGTGGCGGGAGCTGTCCCTACCTAGCGGAACTTGCTCGCATCGCGCCACAGGCGGTGGGGGATGACGGCGAGCTTGCGGGCCCCTCCGGCCTTGGCCTTCTAGGATCCTGAATGCCTGACGACATCGAGGCCCCAGGTCTGCAAGGTCGAGGGGAGGCGGACGCGGGTGAGGATCACGTTGGCTGCCTCGTAGAGGTGGGTGCGGGTACCCTTGTCCCCGCACTTCGAGACGCGCCCGCTCCGGTCCACCTCGCCCGAGGCGTAACGCCGTGGGGTCAGGCCGAGACTGGCTCCGACGCTGGATGACTTCCTGAACTGCGAGGGATCATTGATCGCGGCCCAGACCGAGCATCGACCGCGCCTCGGTGGGCGTCGCGGGCCGGCGGCCATGGCGGGCGGCGGCCTCCACCGCCAAGCGCACCAGTTCGGCGTTGGAGGCAGCCAGGCGTTCGCGCGAGATGCGGATGTTGTCCTCCAGCCCCGTGCGCACGCCCTGCGCCCCGCGGGCCAGCGCCCACTCCATCACGCGCGCCTGGTTGGCGCCGATGCCGGCCGCGGTCCAGGTGGCCTCGGGCAGCACGCGGCGGAGCTCGCCCAGCATGAGGTCCAGCAGGTGCTCCTCGGCGGGCATGGCGTTCTTCACGCCCATGACGAACTGCACGTGCGGGCGGGGGTTCATCAGCCCGGCTTCCAGCAGGCGCTTGGCGCCGTGGAGGTGGGAGAGGTCGAAGATCTCGATCTCAGGTAGCACGCCGTTGTCGCGCATGCCGGTGGCGAGGTCCTCCACCAGGGCGGCGGGGTTCTCGTAGACGATGGTGGGGAAGTTCACCGATCCCGTGGAGAGGGAGGCCATGTCCGGGCGCAGCGGGAGGGAGGAGCCGCGGGCGGAGGGGTCCCGGCCCCGGCCGCCGGTGGAGAACTGGACGATCATCCCCGGGCAGTGCCTGCGCACGCCCTCCTGCACGCGGGCGAAAAGGGCGGGGTCGGAGGAGGAGGATTCGTCGGGGTTGCGGACGTGGATGTGGATAAGGGTGGCGCCGGCCTCAAAGGCTTCGTGGGTGGATTCCACCTGCTCCTCCGGCGTGACCGGCACGGCCGGGTTGTCCTTCTTGCGCGGGACCGACCCGGTGATGGCGACCGCAACGACGACAGGGTCCATGGCGGCGCTCATCCTAGATAGCCATCCAGACGGTCTCGCCTTCGCCCTGGAGGCGGAGGTCGAGTTTCCAGGTACCGTTGCCCGCCGGCTTCGCGATCATCGTGCCGCGCCTCGCCTCGGGCACCGCCTTCAGCACGGGGTCGGTCGCGTTCAGCGCCTCACCCTCGAAGTAGAGCCGGGTCGAGACGTGCTGGAGCAGCCCGCGCGCGAAGACAGCCAGGGCCACATGCGGCGCCTGCATCGCATTGCCGCCTGCATGGGGGCCGACCGGCACGGGGCCGGGCTTGAGGGTGACGAAGCGGAACCGCCCCTCCTTGTCGGTCCGGGCCCGGCCATAGCCCTGGAAGGCGGTGGGGTCGCCCTTTTGGTCGGGGTAACGGCCCGGGGGATCGGCGTGCCAGATCTCGACCATGGCGTCCGTCACGGGCGCGCCCGTGCCGTCCCGCAGCGTGCCGGTCAGGGTGATCCGCTCCCCGCCCTCCGGCAGGTTGTCCGCGAAGTGGCGCGTGGTGTCGGCCCATTCCGGGAAGTCGATCAGGTGCCAGTAGGGGCCGGCGGTCTGGTGGGCGGTGGAGACCGTGGCCTCGGAGGGGGCCAACTCCGGCGTGGCGCGCGTGGCGGCGGCCTCAGTCATGGTGCCCGTCCTCCATCGGGGTCGCCTCGCGGCCGCGCAGGACCACGTCGAAGCGGTAGCCCAGCGCGTATTCGGGCTGGGTGATGTCCAGGTCGAACTTCGCGATGAGGCGGTTGCGCGCGGCCTCGTCGGCGACGGTGTTGAAGATCGGGTCCAGCGGCAGCAGCGGATCGCCTGGGAAGTACATCTGGGTGATCAGGCGCTGGGCGAAGCCCTGGCCGAACAGGCTGTAGTGGATGTGGTTCGGGCGCCAAGCATTCTGGTGGTTGCGCCAGGGATAGGCGCCGGGGCGGATGGTCAGGTACCGGTACCAGCCGTCCTCATCCGTGAAGACCCGGCCAAAGCCCCGGAAGTCGGGGTAGAGCGGGGCGTCATGCGTGTCGCCCTCGTGGTTGTAGCGACCGGCGGCATTGGCCTGCCAAACCTCGACCATGGCGTGGCGGATGGGGCGGCCGTCCTCATCGGTCAGCCGGCCAGCCACGATGATCCGCTCGCCCATGGTGTGGCCCTTGCCATCCTGCAGCAGGATCAGGTCCGTGATCTCGGGAAAGCGCGCCGGGGTGAAAATCGGGCTGCTCGTCTCCGTCAGCGTGTGCGGCAACTCCAGCAGGGGCTGGCTGGGGTAGCGCGCATGGGTGCTGCCATAGGCCGGGGAGTTCAGCGGCGGCTGGTGGGCCGGGTTCGGACGACGGTAACCGTGGACGACCTCACTCACTTGTTGAGCTCCGCCTCGATCTCCGGGATCACCTTGAAGATGTCGCCGACCAGGCCGTAGTCGGCCACCTGGAAGATCGGCGCCTCCTCGTCCTTGTTCACGGCGACGATGACCTTGCTGTCCTTCATGCCGGCCAGATGCTGGATCGCGCCCGAGATGCCGAAGGCCATGTAGAGCTCAGGCGCGACGATCTTGCCGGTCTGGCCGACCTGCAGGTCGTTCGGCGCGTAGCCAGCATCCACCGCGGCACGGGAGGCGCCGACGGCGGCGCCGAGCTTGTCCGCGATGCCGTCCAGGATCTTGAAGTTCTCCGCCGAGCCGATGGCACGGCCGCCGGAGACGACCACGCGGGCGGCGGTCAGCTCGGGGCGCTCGCTCTTCACGATCTCGGCGCCGACGAAGGAGGAGACGCCCGGGTCGGCGGCGGGCTGCGCCGGCTCGACATCGGCGGAGCCGCCCTCGGGAGCCGCCGGATCGAAGGAGGCGGCGCGGACGGTAATCACCTTCTTCGCGTCCGAGGACTGCACCGTCGCCAGCGCGTTGCCCGCATAGATCGGGCGCACGAAGGTGTCGGCATCCACGATGCCCGAGATGTCGCTGATCGGCTGCACGTCGAGCAGCGCGG
>NZ_JBNBZS010000112.1:0-13983 GCF_049629625.1 Roseomonas chloroacetimidivorans
CTTCCGGGGCCGCCCAGTCGGTTTCCGGAGAGAACTGGCCATGCGTTCCGCCTGGCCTGGTGCTCGCCAGGTCAGACTGCAATCCGCCAGGAGCCAGAGAGGCTGGGGCGGCGGATTGGCCGGAATCTATTGGGGAAGGGCTACCCTTAGGCAGTCTCGACATTCATCTGTCTCATCATCGCGGTTCAGATTTGAGGGGGCTCGAGGACAACGGGGCCGAACAGATCGTGCTGCTGAACTGTGACCGCACCATCCCGAGCGAGTTCAAGCCCGGCCGCGAAGGTGCTGGCGAGGGCGGCCCGGAGCCGAATGGGGCGGTCCGGTGCGTGCGGTGGAAGCGGCGGCAGGCAGCGCTCGAGGGGCAGCCCGGCCGGATGTTGCGGGAGCAGTTCGGCAATGTGCCGGAGCGCATCCGGGATGCGCCAGAGATCGGGCGGCTTCGGCCGATAGATGGGGGCGGGCTCAGCCCTCCGCCCTTCCCTCCCCTCCAGCATGGCCAGCGTCGCCTCCAGGAAGGCCAGGTACAGCTCTGTCTGTGGCCGGGCCGGGGGTGGCGTGCTCCCTCCCCGGCCGAACACCGCCCTCCCAAGCTGCGGGCGTGAGGCCAGCCAGTCGGCCCCGGCCCGCATGCGCGCGAGCTCGTCCAACTGAGCCAGCCTCCTGCGCGCCTCCGCCCCGGCCTCTTCCGCCTCCTCCGGGCTGGCAGGGGCCAGCAGCCCTGCCTTGAGCAGCAGAAGCTGGCTCGCCAGGACCAGCCACTCCGCCCGGCGCTCGAGGCGAATGCGCCCACCACCATTCTCGATAGCCCCCACCAGCTGGTCGGTCAGGGTCAGGATGGAGAGCCGGCCGAGATCGATCCGCTGGCGGCGGACCATCTCCAGCAGGAAGTCGAGCGGCCCCTCGAAGCCCTCCACGCTCAGATGCGGGGTGGCGTCGCCCTGGGAGGCGTGGCCATCCCTCCCCTCCCCGCCCGGGCTCTCCGCGGGTGCCCTGAGGAGGTCCGCGTCAGCCACGCGCGACACGCCCGCGCAGGCTGCTGGGCTTTCGGCCCTTGCCTTCCAGGCCCGACCCGCCCTCCTCCGCCCCGGTACCATCACCCCCCGTGCCCGGCGCGTAGTCCGGCCGCAGATCAAAGGTGAGGTCGGGCCAGGTGCGGCGCAGGCGCGCGACGGCCTGCCAGGGCGACCAATCGGCCGACCAGAACGCGACCCGCAGCTGGCCCATCCTCTTCTTGCGCCCGTCCAGCGTGCTCGGCAGAGCTTTGACGTGGCGGAGCGGCCGGGTCACGCCCCAGTGCGCGCTGAGCCACTCGCGACTCACCCCCTCCTCCGGCCCCAGGGCGAGGATCGAGGCCGGCACGGGCAGCAGCCGGTGCAGGTCCAACGGGCAGCTCCGGTCGGTGCTCATGCGGGCCAGCGCCCGCTGATGGTTGGCCGCGACGGCGTCCCGCAAGCGGCGCGCCAGGATCTTGGCGCCCGGGAGGCTGATCGCCCGCACCCCGTCCTGCGGGGCCGCCATGGGCAGGAGGAACTCCTCCTCCAGCCCAGCCAGGTCCAGCACCCAGGGGATCACCCCCGGCCCGGCCGCGGCCGCCTGGAAGTGCGCGACCCTCTCCGCCGGCCCGCCCACGGTCAGGGTGTTGTGCAGCCAATCCACCGGCTCAGGCCTGGGCTGCCAGGGATGGTCCGCGTCGTCGTGCGCCCTTCCCTCCCCCTCCCAGACCACGCTCACAGGTCGAGCAGCCGCGCCGGGCTGTCCCGCGTGATCCGGGCCCGGCGGCGGTACCCTTGCGTCGTCGCGATGCTCTTCTGCCGGGTGTGGTGCATCACCTGCTCATCGAGCGCGCCCTTGAGATAGGCCTCGGTGATGAACCCCGCCCGGAGCCCGTGCGGGGAGAGGCGCTCCGTCTCATCCACCGTGAGTCGGGCCAGCTCCGCCCGCTTCCGCAGGATCTTCCACACCCCCTGCGGGCTCAGCCGGTCCTCCAGCGCGCCCCCTGGGCTGAGGCGGCGGAACACCGCCCCCCACTCGATCCGCGTCCGCCGGAGCCATTCCTCCATCGCCCGCACCGGGCAGGAGAGCGGGTTCAGCCCCCTGGGAATGCCGATGGTGGCCCCCTCCCCTTCCTGGTCCCGCTTCGAGCGCGGAATGAACAGGGTCATGCCCTCCGAGGTGAAGCGCAGGTGCTCGCGGTCGATCGCGACCAGTTCCGACCGCCGCAGCGCCCCGGCAAAGCCCAGCAGCAGCAGTGCCCGGTCGCGCAGGCCAGCGGTGTCGGTGCCACAAGCCGCGAGCAGCCGCTTCACCTCGGCCGAGGTCAGCGCCGCGGCAGGGCGGGCGGTCTTGCCGTGAGTCGCGAGGATGCCGCGCATCGTGGCCGCGATCGCGGGGTGCCGCGTCTCCCAGGGATGCCCGGCCCCGCGGTGATGGTGGGCGATGGCGGCGAGGCGCCGGCGCAGCCCGCTGCGGCCAAGCGTCCCGGCGAGGCTCGCGAGATGGCCGGCGACCACAACCGGCGAGGCCGGGAGAGGAGAAATGCCGCCCGCCTCGCACCACCGGCAAAAGGCCCGCCAGTCACTCTCGTAGGCCCGCTTGGTGTTGTCCGAGAGCGCGCGGCCGGCATAGCCGGCCGCCCTCGCGACTGCCTCGCCGACCGGGCCGGCAAGTACGGCCAGCGCCTCGGGCGGCAGCGCGTCCTCCGCCAGGCGCCGCACGGCCGGGGGTAGAGGGGCAGGACGAGCTGACGGCCGGTCTGTCACATCACTCCTCGGTGCCCGAGGAGGCCGCGCGCTGGGCAATGCTCGGCCGCGGCTGCTCGAGTTCGGCGGATCGGGGCGGCAGTTCGGGCTCGACCCCGCCAAGGGGACCGAAAAGCCGCGCGGCGCGGGCGGGCAGGGTCATGTTCCCCTGAGCCGGGATAAGTTCGCCGGCCGGGGGAGAACCGACGGGTGCCCCCTCCTTGGTCACCGATGGACGCGAGCGCTTTGATCTTGCTGACTTCCCGCCATTCAAACCCGTCGAACTCATCGAGCCCCCTCCCCTCTTCCGGCCGCTCCGCCGGCGCCCCCGCGCCCGCCTCTGCGGCCCTGTCCAGAGTGCCAGGGCCGCGGCCCCTGTGGCAACCGCCCCCTCCTTTCCCCGCGGGCACGATAATGGAGTGTTATCGTGCCTTACAAGCCGCCCACGAGCACCGTACAGGCTGATTTTAATAGATGCTGCGGTCGTTGAGACGAGGACCACGGTGCTGACTCTCAGCGTCCCGTTCCATGCGGTGCGAAGTCGCGGCCAGCAACAGGGCTCGACCGCGCAGCAGGCAGCAGAGCCCTGCCCTGGCAAAGTGCGCCGCCTGCCCAATATCATCCCGTTTCGAGACGACTTCTGAGGCGGCTGACATGTCGATGAGCTTCGCCTTTTTCGGCCAGACGGCAACGGAGGCCAGCGATGTGGCTCTCGACCGCTTGACCGGGCTCCTACACATCACCCGCAGTGAACTCGCTCTCGCCTCCGGCCTGCCCATCGATGCCGTGTCAAAGCCCGTCTGGGCCCAATCACCAGCGACCCAGTCGCGCCTTCGCGACATTGTCGAGATCCTGAAACAGGTCTGCCCCTGGGCGGAGTCTCCGCAGCTTGCCTTTGCCTGGTACCGCTCGCAGCCCCTGCCCGGTTTTGGCGATCAGACGGCTGAGATCCTCGTCAAGGACGGGCGCGCCGAAGCCGTGAAGCGCTACCTGCATGAGATCGCGGTTGGCGGCTATGCGTAGGCTGTAAAGGCTCGTCTAGCGAACTCACAACCCCGCCGGGCTCTTGCGCCAACCTTTGAGGACAGCATCGCCCATTTTGGAAGGCGCTTCAACACCGGCGGGCTGGGGACCCTTCGCGCCTCTAAACCCATGAAAGCCGCTTGGCTTGGGGTGTAGCAAGGCTTCACGTTCAAAATGCGCTGCGTGACGATCTACACCTAGCACTTCGTTTGCAGCGAAGTTACCGACCTGACGCCCCTCTCAGCCCGTGCCGACTTGGCTATCCATCCAGCCGATCTCCCCCGTGCTTGGGATGAACTGTCACTGCGCGGTGTCGAGTTGGCGCCCCAGGTATCGCCAAGGTGTTCCTTCGTTGACGGAACTGCTGCGGCCGTCTTACCGAGCGATGCTCCAGGTGCGCCCTAAAGGGGCCGGAAAGCCGCTTTTGAGAGATAGGGCGATGCACTCTCGGAGCCTTGTCGCTGCGTCCTATGATTGTAGGCGCCTACCGGCGGTTCAGTAGTCCTGGTTATAGAACAAGCGCACAAGCCTCGGTCAGCTTGGCGAGCGTCTCCGCAGAGAACGAATTGATCAGTTCGTTACTCGACAATGTCGTAGATCACAGCTTTCTCCATGGCGGCGTGCGATCATTGCACGAGGATTCCCGGCTCATTGTCGGTGAACAGGGTATGCAGGAGCCTGAGGAGCCAGCTGCAAGACGGAGCTCAGCACGACAGGTCCTAGTTCAACGCAAGGCTCCACGATGCCCTTCCTCTCTCGTAGGCCAATGACTTCTGAGCTTCACAACGGCGACGTGAGACACGCTGGACCAATTTCAGATATGTCGCGTCTTCTCTGCGATCGGCCATAAGATACGTTCCCGAAAGTCATGCGGCACCTTCCGGCGCGTCCGGTGATTGTCTCAGCGCAGCTCCGTCCAAGCTCAACCGCAAAGGGCTACGTTCGCGGTTATTGTCAAACTGAGTCTACATGAATGGACTCTTGCGTCTCGCCACTCCGACAGTGACACTCATGGTCAACGAAGCAGGTTGAACGCGTTCAACCTGCTCCACCGGGCGTCGTGGAGCTTTAGACCCTGGTCTAGCGAGGGCACCAGTTTCCGGCGCAGTCATCAGCTGGCGCCGAGAAGTGAGACTCAACCGCATCGGCGACCTGCGCACTGCTCCTTAGATGGATGTGCAGCACGACTTAGCACTGAACTCGGAGCATAAATGCCGCGGAGACCACCTTCCACCGAGTGAGGTTGGCTCCTGTTATCACGCAGCAGTATACTAGCGTACTCGCCGGAATACGGCCGACCTCAACAGATTCGCTGTGGAATGTGAGGCGGCATCTAACAACCGGACAGTGGATCTCAGGCGCCTTGCGGCAGTTCCTTACTGAATGACATTCGTTTAACGCATTCAACTGCCGGAAGCTTGTCGATCCATATTCATAGGTTCAGCTCTGTTTGAGGGGAAGGAAACTGTGTCGCGCAAAGGACGCCAACAAGGCGTAGCGAGCCAGTAAACGACGCGGAAGCACAGATGCTGGCGCGCAAATCCAGCCATTCCTCTACGCCATCACAAACCTCTCTAGCCCGAAGTTGAACGCGTTCAACCGAACCTCCATCCTTCGGAGTGTGCGACCAAAGACGCAGCCCAAATCGAGATGCAACAAGATCTCGCTCCGGCCGGAGGGCGATTGGGTTCTGGCTGCTTGCAATCCCATCGGGCACTTTTGTGCAGTACTCTTCGGCCCGTTTGAGCCTGATTGCTCTGCCCATTCCCCGGTCATGGCAGGCGGAAGCGCGTGTCACGTTCTCAAGGAGAAGGCCTGGGTGGTGTGGGGGCTGCTGATCGGGGAGGTACGGCCGCGCGGTAAGACACTGCCGAAGGACTTGCGGCAGACGATCTCGACTATTTTTCCGCGGCATCAGAACGGCGCCAAGCGGCGCAGCGTGTCGGCCGAACTCGGCCCGCGGTGACTGCCGGAACGGCTGTTCATCCGCTGGGCCAAAAAAGGCGTCTAAGCGCGCCGGCCCGAGCTGCTTCAGCAGCGTGGCATTGCCCACGGCAAGACGTTCATCGACGGGACCAACAGCCGTGCCCACCATAAGGACGCAGGCGCGCAAAGAAGGGGCCGACAGCCAAGGGCGAGATGATCGCGAAGTGCTTGGCCGTTCTCGCAGCGACCATGGCACCAAGGCCTGCGTGATCGCCGATGGATGCGGACGGGCCATCGCCTTCGCCTTGGCACCCGGCCAGGCGCGCGAGCTGTCGATAGCACCGGGCCTGCTCGACTCTCTAGCGGATGTGCCGGGCTGGCTCGTCGGTGAACGCGGCTTTGCCTCCGATGCTCCTAGTTGGCGCATTTGGGACTTGCGTGCGAGGCCTGCTATCCCGCCCAGGCGAACGCATGCGCCAGTGGCCTACCACGCCGGATATACAACAACTGCCACCTCATCGGTCGCCAGGCGGTCGGGAACCTATGGGCTCGCCTTAATAAATGGCGTGCGATGGCTAACCGTTACGAAAATGCTGCTCGATCCTCTCTCGGAATCCCGTCTCGCTGCAGCAGCCGACTAAATTCATCTCTGACAGAGCCTTATTTCTCTTAAGGCAAGAAACAGGGCATCGCGGGTCGGTCGGCCCAAAGTGGACAAAGCCAGAACGTTCGTTCTCATGATACCGATCTTACTTGAATGCGGTAACGGTTGAACGCGTTCAACCAAGCGAGCCCGAATACTTATCGCGATCGAACGAAACCTCTTTCCCGTCAGCCAGGACAGGACGGCCAGCGCCGAATGCTCCAAATGTGTGAGCAAGCCGCCACACATCAGGCAAAGATCACAAAGGAAAGCTGCAGGCGAACATTGGCGACATCGGCCGCCCTTGCCAAGCGCAGTGGCGCCGGCACATGGTCCAGATGCGCGCCAGAGGGGGCTTTAGGGCGCTAAAGCGCAAACGGCTGCCTGCTCGCCCGTCTTGCGCTTTTCATAGGCCCCCGAGGTTGTTGGAGGGATGTGATGGCTTGGCACGGCACGCTTGAAGGAATTGCGAAACGCCTGCGCAGCCAACAGTCGGCCATCATCGCTGACCAAAACAATAGCAGCCGCGAAAAGTCCCTTCGCAGCTTCACCTCCAAGGAAGCGTCATCGCTCCTGGGGATCACGGAGAGCCATCTACGCAACCGGGTCAGCAATGCTGACGGCTTTCCTCAGGGCACGCTCATAGGGAAGAATCGCGTCTTTAGGCTGGACGAGATCATTGCCGCGCGCCAGTGGCTTTATGAGAACACGGGCAACTTGAGGTATAAGCCGGGCCGGAGGGCCGGTGACGGTCTCTGCGTCATCGCAAATACCAATTTCAAAGGCGGTGTCGGAAAATCGACATCGACCGTGCACCTGGGGCAGTTCCTGGCCCTGAAGGGCTATCGCGTTCTCATTGTAGACCTTGATGCGCAGGCCTCATCAACAGCTCTCTTCGGTATCGATCCTGCTCGCCACGTCGGCCGCGACGCGGATGGTCGCGTTTTGCCGGCGGGCACTTCGATCCATGGCTGGATTTCCCGAAATACCGGAGAAGACGATTCGGCAGCAGCTGACGCGATCCGGCGCACTTACTGGCCCAACATCGACCTGGTTGCGGCGAGCGCAATTCTTCACAGCTCTGAGGACATCCTCAAGCAGCGCTCCATGCCCAACATGCATGCTCCCATAACGGAGGTCGACTGGCATCGCGAGGTACGCGCCTTCATTGATCATGTAGGCGCTGCGTACGACGTAGCGATCCTCGACTGTCGTCCTGACATAAACATGCTCTCGGTCAACGCGTTCAGCGCTGCTGACGGCCTTATCATCCCCGTGCTGGCCACGAACATGGATCTGCAGTCCATGACCGAGTTCATGGCGTTCCTTGCGGTCACGGAGCGTCGTCTTCTGAAGATGTACGGCCAGGATGCCTGGCCGGGCTGGGCCTTTGTCCGTGTTCTCGTGAACCGTTACGTTGGAACGAGTCGGCCACAGACGGAAGTGGTCGATAGCATGAACCTCGTCCTCGGGCCACTCATGATCCGAAATCCGATGGTTGAGACGAGCGCGCTCGGATCCGCGGGCAATATGAAGTGGACGCTCTACGAGTACGTTCCGGCCAAAAGCGAGGATCGCTCCTACAAGCGGGCCCTCGCGGCCATGGATGCAGTGGGAAGTGTCATCGAGCGGGAAGTTCTCAGTTTCTGGGGGCGCAAGCCGCAGGAAGCGGGCAACGAGGCCTATGGCGTCGCTGCGGAATAGGGGAGGGGAGGGGTATGGCACAGCGTCCACAGCGTCCGATACGGCGCAGCATGGCAGAGATCACCAGCCAGCTCACCGAGGATGAAATTGACGGCGGAGCGGCGCCGGACCAGCCCTTTGCGCCACTGGCCGCCTTTGACCGGGTAGAGATGTCGCTTCAGGAGAAGCTGGCTCGCACGCAAGCCGAGTTGGAGCGTGCACAGGCCGCGCTGTCCGCTGCCGCCGCCAGCGGGGCAGAAGAGACTGGCACCGCCAAGGCGGAACTGGATGCTGCCCTCGCCGAGAATGAGCGGTTGAAGGCGGTTATCGCGAGCGCTGCGTCCGGCGAGGGACTCGCCGAGTTCCGCTACATCGACCCGTCCCGTATTGAGGATACTCTGCCACCGGATCGGTTCGAGGCTTCCTATTCCCCTGATGAGATCGCCGGCCTAGCGGAGAACATCCGGCAACGCGGGCAGGACCTCGCGATCCTTGTCCGGCCCAAGCCAGGCTCCGCTCCTGGTGAGGCTTATGAGATCGCCGCGGGCAAGCGCCGCTTGGCCGCGTGCCGCCTGCTTGGGATCACCGTGCTGGCGCGGGTACGCGATCTTTCCGACGACGGGATGCTCGCGGCGCGGTTCAGCGAGAATCACCATCGGGAGGACTTGAGCGCCTTCGAGCGTGCCCGGTACTTCGCACAGACGATGGAGCGGACGGGTCTGAATGGATCCGAGCTCGCCGCGATCTATGGTGTTGATAAGTCACTCATCTCCCATCTGCTGAAGCTGACCCATATCCCCGACGCGGTCGTAAGAAGCTTCCGAAACCCGCGGAGCGTCAGCTTTCGGAAGGCGAGGGAACTTTTGGAGGTTCTTACGAGGGATCCAACTGCGGAGGACCGCGTCATCCGCGCGCTTAATGATCTCAGCCAACGTGCCGCTCGGGGCGACGCAGGAGCTCAGGCAGCGGAGGAGATCACTACTGCTCTGGCCGCCGCTCGCCGTCAAACTCCATTACCTCGCACTAGGAAGCGCGTGACACCACGCCCGATCTACGTCGGCCGTCGACAAGTCGCTACCATGAGCCTCCGTGACGGCCGCTGGCAAATGCGGTTTGACAGCCTCGTCAGCGAGGATCTCATCGAGCGCCTGACTGACCGCCTGCCGTCGATCCTGGAGGATATCGAAAAGGAGATGGAGCAAACAACTGGGGCGGCATAGCTGTCGTCCTGCGTCGGCAGGCTGGTCCAGCTGCAGCGCAAACGGCCTTGTCAGGTTGGCGGCTCGGTAGGGCAGTGGCAGCCTGCCGAGTATGACGACCTCGCCCAATCCCTATCGCGGCTTCCGGTACCCGGTCGGGGTCTTCCAGTATGCGGTCTGGCTGTATCAATGCTTTAGTTTGAGCCTGCGGGACGTCGAGCTGATCCTGGCCGCCCGGGGGGTCGTGGTGAGCTACGAAAGCATCCGCGAGTGGGGCCTGCGTTTCGGCCGGCTGTTTGCCAATGCCCTGAAACGGCGTCGGCCAAGGTCGAGTGGCAAATGGTACATGGATGAGGTGTTCATCCGCATTCGCGGCAAGCAGCATTACCTCTGGCGTGCGGTGGATCAGGACGGCAACGTGCTCGACATCCTGGTGCAGAGCCGGCGTAGTGCCAGGGCCGCCAAGCGGTTCTTCCGCAAGCTGCTGAAGGGTTTGCAATACGTCCCGCGGGTGATCGTGACGGACAAGCTAAAGAGCACGTCGCCGTAAAGCGCGAAACCCTGCCCGGGGTGGAGCACCGGCAAAGCCGGTACTTCAACAACCGAGCCGAAGTGTCACACCAGCCGATACGACGACGAGAGCGGCAGATGCAGCGCTTCCTTTCCACACACGGCCGGATCCACAACCACTTCCAGCTTCGCCGCCACCATCTGACCGCCACTGCATACCGGACCGTTCGTGACGCCGCATTTGCCACATGGCGGGATGTGACCGGAGTTGCATCCGCCATGTGAGGCCACCACCGGCCGTGGGCTCTCGGCGCCGCCGTCGTCGCCAACCTGACAACGCCCTCTACTTGGCTGAGGCAATTCTCGGGGGCACTGCAGGCCTGGAGGGATGCAGAGTCAGTCCAACAGCAGACGTGTCCACCAAAGCCTCAGGGTAGACCGCCGTCGCAAGGCACAAGTTCTGCAGGAACGTCGCGCGAAAATGGTCCATCCGATTGAACCCGGTGCCGAACTGTGCCTTCAGCGCGGCCCAGGTGATCGGGCAGGGCTTCTCTAGCACGTGCAAACGATAAGCAAGCCAGCAGTAGATGTCGAGCGCCATCGAGTTCGCGTTGAGCCGCCGGATCGCGGCTTCCTGAAGGGGAACGGGATGACGTTTGAGTTGCTCAAAAAAGCTCTCGGAGAGCTTGGCCTTCTCCAGGAACAGGCTCCCTTGAGCGCTGTCATCAGAGTCTAGGAATAGAGCCGTGTCCACAATGTGCTGGTTCAGCAGCGCACCGCGTCCTCCCTGATTGATTTGGAACGACAAGCTGCAGTGACTGATGCGCTCGGCCTGCTCCCGCACGTCCTTAACGGTCTTTCCGCCCCAGGCGATGTCCATCTTCGCGAGCCAACTGCGAAGTGACTTCCCGAGTTCCACCTCTCGAGAGTTCGTCCGGATCGCCTCCGTCTGGAGATAGAGCATGATCAGCCGAGCCCTGGACCCATATGGGACGCCGATCGGAACGGGTGCGCTGTCGCGCACAGCGCGGCGGCCAGGCTGAACGAGCAGCATCACCCGTTCGGTCTGGACCTGCCAGGGAGCATCGTCAGGCAGGCGCTTGTGCGGAAGCGCTGCCTGTGCCCAGCCGGAGAAGAGGAAGCCAATGCCACCCTCCTCGTCTGCCATGAATTCTGCAGCCGCATCGACGACGCGGCGATCGATGTCCATCGACAGCGCCCCCCTTCGCCCGTGCGCCTCGATGAGCTGATGCACCGTCCCCATAGCCGTGCCTCTCTCAATGCTCCTCCCTTTTCTCCCAAGATGCGATCGCCTGTCGCTGGGGACTCTACCGGGGGCACTACTAGCGAAGCTACTAGAGACTCTATTACTAGTGTGTCCCGCCGTTCCCCCCGGGATAAGTCCAGCGACTCGTTGATTTCCGGACAGGTGCCTCCGGTAGAGTCCCCACCCTGATCCGGCAAAGTCCCCAGCACCGCAGTGACCACGGATGCTGATCAAGGGCGTGGCGGGCTGTCGGGGTACCTGCGACTCGTGTCCGCACGTGCGCGGTCCTCCGCGACTCCGAGCCGACTCGGTCCACATGCAATGCGCAACGCGGAGCTCAGACGAGGCAAGCACAGGCGGCGCAACTTGAAGTGAGGCGTGCTGGTGAATCTCAGCCAGCTTCAGGCGAGCGGACCCGACGCGGCTCGACGCTTCTTAAGTCTGTCAGCTGCCCGTCATCCGAGAGGCGAGTAGATGCCGCGGCGCCCCTCGAGGCCGCACGGACTCAGATAGGCGGTCCCACCGCACCGCGCGGAGAGCTTCCCGGTAGAGTCCCCACCGGTTTTTGCAGAGGGAAGGGTCGTCCGGATCTAGCCCGGTAGAGTCCCCACCCGTCCCTCACCATCCCATATCCCCCTGCAGCGCTGGCCGGACCCGGCTCTGACAAGGGGCTGGGGAGCGGCAAGGCCAGCCCCTGGTGGGGGAGTCCCCGGTAGAGTCCCCACGACTTTTCGCAGAGGAGAGGCCCATCCGGACTTGGCCCCGGTAGAGTCCCCACCCGGCCCGGGTATCCCACATTTTCCTCCAGCGCTCGCCAGAGCCGACGTTGACGGGGAGCCAGGAAGGGGCCGGCCAATCCCTGGTGGGGGAGTCCCCGGTAGAGTCCCCACCACTTTTCGCAGAGGAGAGGCCCATCCGGACCTGGCCCCGGTGGAGTCCCCACCCGCCCTGGCATCCCACATTTTCCTCCAGCGCTGGCCGGAGCCGGCCCCGATGAGCGGTCGGGGAGCGACAGGACCAGTTCGTGCTGGCGGCGTCCCGGTAGAGTCCCCAGCAATTTGCGCACAGGAGAGGGCCGTCCGGGCTCGGCCCAGCAGAGTCCCCACCGGTGGTCCGCTCCTTGCAGGCCGCCATACAGGGGCAGTGAGCTGGCCCCCGGATCTCACCCCAGGTGGATGAGCCGCACCACTGACACAGGCGGCAGGGATGCCGCCGCTGACAGCGGGGTCGTCTCCGGTACGGCAGCGCGGCGCCGGACGGCGATGCTCAAGGAGCTTGTAGCGGGAGAATATCAGGCCTCGCGCGCGCCCGAGCTTGTGTCCGTCATGTGCCGGCTGCGCTCGGCATGGTGTCCACGAGATTGCCGTTACGGTCGACTGCCCGGTACAGATACGTCCACTGGACACGGACCAATAGGTTTCGTCCACGTGCCAGTGGCGACTACGGGCACCGCCTCTGCCGTGACGGCGTAGACGAGGTCGATCCGCGAGCACCGGGCGAGCTTCGCCTCCTATTCGCGAACTGCCCCGAAGTTGAAGATACGCCGCGCTGGAGGAACATTTCGGCCAGATCGCGCAGCGTTAGGCAGTGGCGCATGCGCCAGAGCACCAATAGCGCGATCGCGTCGGAGGGATACTGGCTATGGTTCAGCAGTCCACCGCTGCGCTCCTTGTACTGCTTGCCGCACCCCCGCCAGCAGAACCGGAGATAGCCTCGGGCCGTGCGCTCCAGCCGCTCTGTCACTGCTCCGGAGCCGCAGACCAGACAGTTTATCCCCGCTTCCCGATCCGCCGAACCTGGAGGCTACCAGCCCTAGCCCGGACCGGCCAAACAGGCCGCTTGCGCGAGCCCTGATTGAAGACCTCAT
The DNA here is from genome assembly GCF_049629625.1 of Roseomonas chloroacetimidivorans. NCBI lineage: Bacteria > Pseudomonadati > Pseudomonadota > Alphaproteobacteria > Acetobacterales > Roseomonadaceae > Roseomonas > Roseomonas chloroacetimidivorans. The sequence goes on from NZ_JBNBZS010000112.1 coordinate 12,857, forward strand.
GGACAACCTCTCTCACCCAATCAGTGAAGCCTTTCCAAAAGCCGCTTGCGCGGCAGGGTCGCTCTGCGGGCGCTGCGGTCGCGCGGAAAGACAATAAAAGCGCAGCTTGGTCAGCAGCTTGCCGACCGTGCGCTCGTACAGGGTCACGCTGAACTCTCGCCTGATCCGCTCCTGCAGATCGCGGCAGTTCCAGCGAACGACGCCATCCCGCTCCAGGTCCAGCCCTTCCTCGATCCAGCAGGCCACCTGGGCCTCTTGCTCGGCCGAAAAGCGTGGCGCCTACCTCAGAGCACGACGGTTCACCAGCCCAGGAATCCCCTCGGCGTTGCAGCGGTGCACCCATTCACGCAGCGTCTGCCGGTCCATGCCACATCTCTCGGCTGTGTCCGCGCGGGAGTACACCTCGAGCACCAGCGCGATCGCCAGCATCCCGCGTGCTGCATTCGCGTTGCCGCTCCTAGGAGTGTGTCCCGGTAACGGCTGAAGTGGCTCGACAGGCGGGCTGGGTGGTGATTCGCTCGGCGGCATGACGAAGAGCTTTCGGCCCTGGAAGGTGGACGAGGTCTGGCTGCTGCCGCCCTCGGTGCAGGAGTTCGTGCCCCAGGGGCATCCTGCGCATCTGGTCCGCGACATTGTGGCGGAGGAACTTGACCTCTCCGCTATTCTTGCGGCCTACACGGAGCCCCGTGGCTATCCGCCGTACCACCCAGGGATGATGGTGGCGCTGCTGCTCTATGCGTACAGCCGGGGGGTCTACTCGTCGCGGCGGATTGCGCGAGCCTGCGAAGAGCGGCTCGACTTCCAGGCGGTGACCGCGCTGAACCGGCCGGACTTCCGCACCATCAGCGAGTTCCGCCGGCGCCACCTCGCGGCGCTGGCCGAGCTCTTCGTGCAAGTGCTCGCCTTGTGCCGGCGCGCCGGCCTGGTCGGGCTCGGCCATGTCGCGGTGGACGGCACCAAGCTGCGCGCCAATGCTTCCAAGCACAAGGCGATGAGCTATGCCCGGATGGGCCCGGCCGAGGCCGAGTTGGCGGCCGAGGTCGAGGGGTGGCTGGCGCAGGCCGAGGGGACGGATGCTGCGGAGGACGCCACTCTCGGCGCCGAGCAGCGCGGCGACGAGATGCCGG
>NZ_JBNBZS010000113.1:0-13581 GCF_049629625.1 Roseomonas chloroacetimidivorans
CCATTTCGATCTTCGCGGGACCGCTGAGATGAGGTTCCGCGTGGTCGAGGACTGCCGAGGCTCCTGGCCGGTTCAGGCGCTCTGCAGCGTGCTGGGTATCTCAACCGCCGGGTACTACGCTTGGCGGGCTCGGCCGGACAGCAAGCACGCCGTCGAGGACCGTGCCCTGCTGGCCGACATCCGCCAGGTGCACGCCAACAGCGGAGGCCGTTACGGCAGCCCGCGTGTCCATGCCACCTTGCGGGCGCAAGGGAGAAAAGCTGGTCGCGGACGGGTCGAGCGCCTGATGCGCCGCCATGGCGTGCGCGGCCTTGTCGCCCCGCGCCGGCGCGTGCAGACCACCGACAGCCGCCACGCCTTCCCGGTCGCTCCCAACCTGCTGGAGCGCCAGTTCTCCGCCACCAGCAGGCCGAACCAGGTCTGGTTGGCAGACCTGACCTACATCGCAACCGGCGAGGGCTGGCTCTACATGGCCGCCATCATGGACCTGCACACGCGCAAGATCGTGGGTTGGTCCATGCGCGACCATCTCAGGGCCGAGCTGGCGACATCGGCGCTGCTGATGGCCATCCAACGCCAGCGTCCCAGTGCTGGCCTGATCCAACATTCCGACCGCGGCATTCAATACGCCTGCAGTGACTACCAGGCGGCGCTGACAAAGGCAGGCATCATCCCGTCCATGAGCCGGCGGGCCAACCCGCTGGACAACGCGCCGATGGAGAGCTTCTTCCACACGCTGAAGACCGAGCTGGTGCACCACCGGACCTACGCCACCAGGGACGAGGCCAAGCGCGACCTGTTCTCCTACGTCGAGGGCTCTACAACCACCAACGCCTGCATTCGTCCCTGGACTACCGCACACCATACCAGGCAGAACGGCAAGCAGCAAACGTAGCGTAACCCGTCCACGAAAGTCGTGGAGGATCACCAAGAACTTTCGCGTCTTCTGCGCCGAGGGCGTTGTCAGGTTGGCGGTCTGGTCGGGCGGTGGCAGCCTGCCTTGTATGACGACCCCGCCCAGTCCCTACCGCGGCTTCCGCTACCCGGCTGAGGTCATCGAGTATGCGGTATGGCTGTACCACTGCTTCAGCCTGAGCCTGCGTGATGTCGAGCTGATCCTGGCCGCCCGAGGGGTCGTGGTGAGCTACGAGACTATTCGCGAGTGGGGCCTGCGCTTTGGCTGGCAGTTCGCGAACGCTCTGAAGCGGCGTCGGCCGAGGCCGGGCAACGAGTGATTCCTGGACGAGGTGTTTGTCCGTATCCGCGGCAAACAGCACTATCTCTGGCGTGCGGTCGACCAGGACGGCAACGTGCTCGACATCTTGGTACAGAGCCGGCGAAGCGCCAAGGCCGCCAAGCGGTTCTTCCGCAAGCTGCTGAAGGGCTTGCAACACGTCCCGCGTGTGATCGTCACGGACAAGCTGAAGAGCTACGCCGCAGCGAGGCGCGACATCCTGCCCGGGGTGGTGCACCGGCAGAGCCGGTATCTCAACAACCAGGCCGAAGTGTCGCACCAGCCAACGCGACGACGAGAGCGGCAAATGCAGGGGTTCAAATCCGCCCGCCACGCGCAGCGTTTCCTATCCACACACAGCCGGATCCACAACCACTTCCAGCTTCGCCGCCACCGCATGACCGCCACTGAATACCGTACCGCTCGTGACGCGGCATTCCGCACATGGCGAGATGTGACTGGAGTTGCACGTGCCGTGTGAGGCCATCACCAGCCGCAAGCTCTCAGCATTGCCGTCATCGCCAACCTGACAACGCCGGTCAGAGGCCCACCACTTCACACCTGTCCGTCAGATAAAGTCGATGCCTTTGCACATCACACGTCCAGCCCAAGAGGGTCGCAGCCCGGCGCCCAATGTGCAAGCTCGGAACGCTGGGGATATGCCCCTGCTTCGCCTATGAGCCAACCTCTGCTTTTTCAGGCGCCAGCCCAAGCCGGCTTCGTCCTTTTGTGCAACGCTCACCTCTATACCCCGGCACCTTCGGCCGCGCGTCCGGGATCAGGTCCCCGCCACCGCCTCCAGCGCCGCCCGGCAATGACTTTCCCTGTAGCCATAAACTGGAGAAGCAGTCGGCGGATGAGAGCCATCATCCCACCGACCGGCTGCCTGCCACCCCGCCCTAACCGGCGGGGCTTCTTCGTTCTGACCTGAGCTAGCGGCTATTGGGACAAAAAGAGCCCGGCCGGATCGCTCCAGCCGGGCCGAGTAATCTTCAGGAACATCCCTGCTCAGAAGGCTAGCAGGGGCCGGGGCTCGAACGCGTCTCAGCGCTTGAGGTTTGAGACCGGTTTCTGCACCGTTTCTCTCGTCGCAACCCTGCCCACCCCGCAGCCAGACAAAGAAAAGCCCGGCGGGAGATCGGCCCGCCGGGCGAATTGAAACATGGAGACTACGATACGCGAACGCGGCCGCTCTTACCGCGCAGCCAAAACGACTACGCACCATACTAGCAGCCTGTCGGGTTTGGGTTTGCTGGGGGCGGGCTTGTTGGATTGTGGATCAGGCGGCTGGCCGCAGGCGATGCAGCCTACGGCAGTTGTAGGCGAGGGCGATCAAGGTCCACTCGCTGGTGACGTTGGCGAGACCGCGGAGGTGGAAGCGGGTGAAGCCGAGGGCTGACTTGATGATGCCGAAGACGGGCTCGACGGTCTGCTTGCGGCGGGCGTAGCGGGCTTTGGCGTCTGGGGTTTCGAGCTTCTCCAGCATGGCGAGGCGCCAGGGCTCGGTGATGCGGCGCGCGGTCTTGGGCTGGGGTGGCGGCCGGAAGTCGTAGGCGCGGTGCGGCTGGGTGCGGCCGATGGCGACCAGCGCCTCGATCCCTTGTGCTTCCAGGGCGGCAACCGCCTCGCGTGAGGCGAAGCCGGTGTCGGCGAGGACGGTCTGCGGCAGGCCAATGCCCTGCTTCATGCCGAGGAGGGTTGCGGCAAAGCTCGGCGCATCGGCGGAGGTGGCGACGACGCCGGTGGCGAGGATCAGCTGTGAGCCCTCGGCGCAGACAACAGCTTGGGCATTGTAAGCCTGGCGGTACTCATGGGCGTCGGAGCGACGCATCAGCGCGCTGTCGGGGTCGGTAAGGTTGGACTGGCGCTCGGGCGGCGGATCGTCCTCGGGCGGCTTGGGCGGGCGGCCGCGGCGGCCCGTCTTGGCCTCGTAAGCGGCCCGTTTGGCCTCGTAGTCCGGCCGGGCCGCCTCCGCCTCGGCGCGGGCCTGCTGCTCGAGCCGGGCGCAGGCAGCATCGAGCTTGGCCTTGAGCGCCTCGCGCCTGGCGATCTCGGCGGGCAGCGCCTGCGGGTCGGGCTGGGACTCGGCGTCGGCCACCTCGGCGCGGTCGGTCAGCGCGGCGATGTCGGCGGCGAGCCTGACGCGCAGCGCCTTCGCCCGATCGTAGCGCACGGAGCGGATCTTGGAGGCGTTGGCGTCGAGCTTGGTGCCGTCCATCGCCACCGTCCCGAGCCGCAGCAGGCCGGTCTCGCGGGCGAGCAGTAGCACCTGCAGAAAGGCCGCCTCGAAGGCAGCGCGGTTGCCGCGGCGGAAGGCGGCGATGGTGTCGTGGTCGGGATGCAGGTTCGCCGCCACATAGCGCACCCCGAGGTCGCGGTGCGTCGCCCGCTCAATGCGGCGCGAGGAGAAGATGCCGTTGGCGTAGGCGTAGATCAGCAGCGCCAGCAGCAGGCGCGGGTGGTACTGCGCCTTGCCGCCCGGGATCGGCCGCACCGCAAAGGCGCCGAGTGGCACCCGGTCCACCGCCGCCACCACGAAATGCGCCACGTCGTCCGAGGGCAACCAATCCTTGGCATCCGGCGGCAGCAGAAAAGCCTGGTCGCGGCTGAACGGAATGAACTGCGTCATGCCGAACAGATTCGCCGATCTCAGGCCCGTTGGGAATCCGACAGGCTGCTAGGGGGGCTTTCGGCAGGGTTCATGCTGCTGGGTTCTGCTGGCTCACTCAGTGCAATCCTCTTCCAACATGTCGCAGTACTCCCGCAACATCGCGAGAGCAGCTCGATGGCTCTCCAGCAAAAGAAGAGCTGAGGCACCCTCGAGCGAAACGGTGCCCCAGTCCACGGACCGGAGTTGGCGTTCTAACTCAGCCGAGTGGGCCGCTACTTCCTGCAGCCGGCGCTTTGCGTCCTCAAGCGCCACTTCTCTCCTCCCCTCAAGAGGCTCCTAAAAGGGCAGGCTCCTGCCGGCACACGCTGGAGCCTTCGGTGGCGTCTTCGCCGAAGATTACTCCCGCGGCTTCCAAAGTGGCGCGGATGGCGGCGATCGTAGACGGACGCATCAACCCGTGGCGGCCTTCGAACCTTCTTACCGACGAGCCACTGACTGACGACTGCGCAGCTAGCCGCTCCGGCTTCCAACCAAGCAGTTCTCTCGCTCGGCGACATTGTTCCGGCGTCACGGGCGGCTCCTTGGACCATCCATGGTTCGCGCTCAGCCGTTGCTGAGGCGGCCGCCGTGGCCGTGTCGTACAGGGGAGCAACCCCAAGGGGACAGGCTTGTGGGGCCTGCCTCCAGCCCCGCCACAGCTTCCGCACTTAACTTACGTTAAATCTCAGTGCCTCATAGACACGTTCCGTTCATTCCGGAATGCGCGCCATCCCGCTTATTCTGGGAATGTCCCTCCGATGCGGTTACTGCCCGAGCCACTTCTGCTCCACCTGAACGCGCTCACGCGAAGCGGTTAGAGCCCGCTCCATGACCTCCAAGAGTTCCCGGGCCCGCCGGGCAGCGTTGGTTTCAGAAGCGCCCGCCCGTATCAACTCGAACAGCAAGCGCTTCTGACGGGCCACTCGTGCTTCGGCCTCTGCCATCTCGATGTATGCTTGCTCAAGAGAGCGCTCGAGCATCTCTCTGCCCCTGGTTGCTACCGCAAGCCCAAGATCGGCCGGTAAGATTACCGGTCTCCCGACGGTTTTATCCATCCTCCGTCAGGGCCGGATCGTTGCGGTTTTACACAATCGGTACGTGTAATTCCAGGGAAAATTCACGCGTCCGTGAGGAACAAGGAGCGTAGGAAGGAGGCCTGTTAAGCGGAGCGATTACGCAACCGAACTCCTGGCCCCCGGCCATTCTCCGCGATGAACTCGACGCCCGCGACTGCCAAGGCGGCGTGGATGGCGCCGCCATTCAGGTTGCGGCTCCATCGAACCCCTACGGAGCGGCCAAGCGCCTGAGCAACAAGCTCAAGTCGCCCTCCTGCACCTTTTCCGCGGCCTCAGACAGCGAGAACCATTGCCGGATCCTTTGCTCACGCTCCGGCCAGTCCTCCAACAGCCGATCCGTCGACATGGCGATGACATCGACCTTGCACGTCACAGTCCGGTCTTTCGGCATTTGCTTAAGGTAGCTGTAGGTCCCCAGCACAACCGGCTTCACCGTGCCGAGAATGCCTGCTTCCTCAAAGGCCTCTTTCGCGGCGACCTCGGGTCCGCTCAGCTTCTCTTCCGCCCAGCCTTTAGGCAACACCCAGCGGCCAGTGCCGCGGCTGGTCACCAGCATGACGCAAACCTGGCCCTCTTGTCGCATCAGCGGCAAGGCGGCGAACTGCTGACCATTCCCGCGAAGGACCTGCCCTGGCACAGCGCAGATCCCTCGCCTTTTCTCTCTCAACGCACCGATTTCCGATGAGGGCGCGTCATACCGCGGTTTTTCGCAGCCTTACCCCAGCCCCGGCCCCGTTCTCCGCGATAAACTCCACCCCGGCCGCCTCTAGGGCGGCGCGGATGGCGGAGCACGTGGCCGGAGTAGGCCGAAAACGCGCTTCCTCCAGATTTGCAACAGTCGCGGACGAAACAAGGGCCCGTACGGCCAGATCCCTCCTGTCCCACCCCAAAAGCTCGCGCGCCTGACGGCAAAGATCAGGGGCCAGGGTATGGCGTCCGCGGCGTCTGCTTCGCTCGCTCAAGGGCATGGCGCCTATCCAGCGCACGACGGCCAGCAGCAGTGATGGCCCAGCCGTGAGAATGCGGCTGTACAGGGCAGGGGCCCAATGTGGCGAAGCCACGATCGAGAAGGCCCTCCAGCGTCGAGGGCCCAACGCCCCGCCCAAGGTTTTCCCTAAGCTCGAATTCGTATGGGCAGGCGGCCATAGCCTCCAACGCGCGCCGCTCCCGCGCATTCAGATCCCCGATCACCAGCGCTTCCTCAGTCTCACCCCTGCCCCGCCCTTATTCTGACGAATGAACCCGGCTTCAGCGACGGTCACGGTATCATTCCAGCTCGTAGGCTGTAGCCCGCGCTACCGCGACCGCCATGGCAGCTTCGCGACTAATCGCTCCTCCAACCTCGACCTCCCGCTCGGCATCGTCTTCCAGCGCCACCACTTCCCAGGTCCATGGTTCAGAAGTGTGGGTTGGATCAGGAAACACGCGGAGCAACAGGTCCGGCCTGCCCGGCTTACCGGGTATGGTTAGGGTCCAGGTGTCGCCCAAGTCCTCGGTCCAGCCTCCCGTCGGCTCGATCATCTGCGGGTATCCTCCTCCTTCCGCAGCCTGACGCCTGCCCCTCCCCCGTTCTCTGGAATGAACTCCACGCCCGCAGCCTCCAGGGCGGCGCGGATAGCTGCGATGCCCAAGGCTGTTGAGCAGGCGTTGTTCTAGGATGAAACCATCATGCCGCCTCACGCTGGGTTAGGAGCGACGCGAAAAACGCGACCACCAACCACGCCTCGACCCGACGGAGACGCCCATCTCATCCTCAAGTGCTTGAAGATCGAGCCGGACAAGGTCAGCGAAGCGACCCTTGAGCACGAAGTCCGGCACGCTGCGAGCGAACTGCGCGGCCTGGTTCGTGTCACCTCCAAAGCCAATCGTCAGCTCGCCGCTCTTTCGGTTCACCGTGACCCGTTCGTCCGCCTCGGCCAACATGGCTTCGAGCTGGTCGCGAAAGCGACGGTGACGGATACCGAAATACTCCGCAAAGCCCAGTGGACGTGCCCAGCTCGGCATCTCGCCGAGCGTTTCGCCCAGCATGCTGCGCAGGATCTCGGAGGAGCGTGCCAGCAGATCCGGAAAGCCCTCTGTCTCGGCATCGAGTTCCGCCCGCATGGCCCTGACCTCCGGAATGAGCCGCTGGAGGTAGGCGCGGTAGAAGGCAGTGCCGATCTCCTTCTGTGCCCGGCGGGCCAGGCGCTCGGCAACGGACCGATTCTCCGGGATGGCCGCGTCGATGTGGCAGGTCACCATGCGCTTGGTCAGGTCGGGCGGAATGGTGCTCACGTCCCGGTTGGTGGTCAGGACGATCGGTGCATACTGCCCGGCCGTTTCCTGGTCCGTGCGCACCAGATCAGGCACGTGGCTGCTGAACTTGTCCCGGGTGACGTCGTCAATCAGCAGCGGGATGGCGCCGAGGCGCTCACGGAGCCCGAGCGCCCGGTTGGCGGTGAACTGCCCGGAGCGGACCATCTTCTCGAAGCCGAACATCGAGCGCGCGGCAATGCGGGTGAACATCGTCTTGCCGCCGCTCGAGCGGCCAAACAGCACCGCATAGACCGGGTAGACCCAGGGATCGATGCCGAGCGGAACCGCGGCCTGGCGCAGATGCGGCGCGAGCGGCGCCACGTAGAGCCACACCAGGAAGGCCCAATATACCTCCAGGGCTCCGGCCGCGTTACCGAAGAAAGAGTTAAAGCTCGTGAGATAGTCCGCCAGCAGCCGTGCATCCCGCGCGACTTCCCCAGCTGGCACGGTCTCATCCGGACGCAGCCAGGGTACGCCATTCAGGGTGACGATCCCGGTGGTCACGTCGATCTCCGCCCGTGGAATATGATCCTCGGACACCTCCGATACCGGCCGGGCCTGGTGGCTGCGGAGGATCCGCAGCACGGAGGCCGCAGTGATCACGGTGCGACCGGCCTTATCCTTCGGGAGCGTGAGATCCTTCAACTCGGCCCCAAGCGCCGCGGCCTGCCGTAGCGCCTCGGCGGCAAAGCCGGAGGGAGCCGGCCTGGGCGCCTCGTCCACCAGGGCGAGCCCGGCCTTGAGCACCCGCACGATCGGAACCTCCTCCAGCGCCAGGGGCGTGTCGCGGGCGGCAGCCCTACCGTCTGGCTGGTGCGTCACGAGAGCCTCGGGCTCCACTGGCACGCTGTCCTTCCAGTCGCGTTGATAATAGCCGTCGAACAGCGTCCAGGCGGCTTGCCCGTCAAAGGCGATCGTGACCTCGTGCTGGCGGCCCTCGAAGGCGGCGAGGCTGAGGTTGGGCGAGCCGGTCACCACACGCTGCCCGGCTGGACCGGAGAGCAGGTAGAGCTTTTCGTGACTGGGCCGCCCGCGCAGCAGGCGGAACCGCAGTGTGCCGGCAGCGATACGCTCCAGCAGTTTCTGTCCGCCCTGGCCGAGCAGGCGGGAAAGGCCCTCGACCAGCGCCTTCTGGTCCGCGAGCGTATCAGCGAAGCCATAGGCCTGCACGGCCTGGGTCGCCTGGGCGAGGGCAAGATGCTCGCGCGACAGGATGCGCTCGGAACCGAACACCACCTCCATGTCATCCAGCTGCTCGGCCAGGCGAAGCAGGAACTCGATGCTGCTGGAGAAGGTAATCGCCTTCAGGGTCGTGTAGCCGCTGAACAGCTCCTCCCAGCTTGTGTCACCATGGGACAGGAGCTGGGCATGGAAGACGGTCAGCGGCTTGGCCCCTGCCTGCGGGCCTGGTCCCGCGAAAAGATCATCGGCCATGCCGCTGCGCATCCTTCCACCCCGGTCATGCACGGGCCGCCAGTCTCGTGCATGGGCGCCGCAGCCGCAATCGGACAAGGCGGATCGGGCCTGTGGGATCACATGACGGAGGAGGGCTCCACCGCTATCCTCCGGTCAGCCCAGGAACCTGCCAGCAGACCCATGCCGTCCCTCGCCGCCGAACTCGCCACACTTCTCGGCCCTGTTGACAGGCCCGGCGATTATGTCACGTCCGGTTCGGTCGAGCTCCTGCCGCCGTCCCTCGAAATCGAGGGCATCGGCCCCATTGCACTGCCACTGTTGCCGGTGCAGGCTGACCGGATCATTTCCCTGGCCGAGGCCGCCCCCTTCGGTCGTGGCGAAGAGACCATCGTCGACCCGGCCGTGCGGCGATGCTGGCAGATCGGCCCTGACCGGGTGCGCCTGGGCGGACGGCACTGGCCCAGGACGCTGGACGCGATCCTGGCCCGTGTGGTGGTGGGTCTCGGCGTCGTTGGCCCGGTCAGGGCGGAGTTTTACAAGCTGCTGCTCTATGAGCGTGGCGGCTTCTTCGTCGACCATCGGGACACTGAGAAGGCCCCGGGGATGTTTGCGACCCTGGTGGTTGTCCTGCCCTCGCATTTCGCCGGCGGCGAGTTGGTGGTACGGCACAAGGGCCGCCAGGCTTGTCTGGGCCTCCGCGGCGACGATCCAGCGGAGGCAAGTTTCGCCGCCTTTTATGCCGATTGCCGGCACGAGCTCATGCCCGTGGCCGAGGGATACCGTCTGACCCTCGTCTACAACCTGATCCGCCCGGGACGTGGCCGTCCGCCCGAGCCGCCGGACTTTACGAAGGAGAAGGCCCGGCTCGCCGCGCTGTTGCAGGCCTGGGGCACCGGCGAGGGCCGCTTCGATGACGTCACACCCGAGAAGCTCGTCTACCCTTTGGAGCACGCCTATACGCCTGCCGAGCTCGGGTTTTCTACACTGAAGGGGCGTGATGCCGCAGCAGCTGGCGTCCTGTGCTCCGCCGCGCAGGAGGCGGGCTGTGATCTTCATTTAGCGCTGCTGACAATCGAAGAGAGCGGCGCCGCCGAGTATGCCGAGAGCTACGGGAGATCGCGGCGCGGGCGGTGGGAAGCGGGCGACGAGGAGTTCGAGGCCGGGGAGGTCTCCGACCGCAAGGTCACCCTCTCAGACTGGCGATGCCGGGACGGCGAGACACCCGGGATCGGCGAGATTCCGGTGGAGGAGGGCGAGCTCTCACCACCTGACGCCTGTGACGACCTCGTGCCGGACGAGGAGACGTTCCACGAGGCCACCGGGAATGAGGGCGCGTCGTTCGAACGCAGCTACCGACGAGCCGCCCTGGTGCTCTGGCCGCATGCGCGCTTCTTCGCCGTGCTGAGCCAGGCCGGGCTGCGGGCGACGCTACCCTATCTCGAGGATCTCGCCCGGCGCGCGGCCGAAAGTGCCGGGGAAACGGCATCCTCCCTGCGGTACGCGGCGCGGGACCTCGCCACGCGTATGATGGCGCGGTGGCCAGGACGGTCTCAATCCCCGTGGGACAATACGGTGCCCAGCGCGGTTGCCCGGATGCTTGAAGCTCTGGCCCAGCTCCAGGACGGCGTCTGCATCGAACGCTTCGTGACGGAGGTCATCGCGGCCGGGAACTTTGCGAGGAAGGATACTACCGCCCTCCTCCGTGCTCTGGCCCCGCTGCCGCCCTCGCAGCGCGCGATGTTGGTGGAGCGGGTCATCGCCGGTACGGGGGCCACCGCCTTCGGAGCCTGCGCCGACTTGCTGGCGCGCGCCACGGTCCTGTGGAGCGCGGACAGCACAGCCACTCTGGCCGGCGCCGCAGCTCGGCTGGTCGATACCATGCCGGACGGCCCGGCCCGCGGAGAGCAATCCTGGCCGAAGGACGACAGCGCGCCGGTCAGTTCCGGGATTGTCATCGACCTCCTCACCGGCCTCGGCAGGTTTCATGCCCCGCTGGCCGAGCGCGCGGTGGAGACAATGCTGGCCCGGCCCGGAATATATGAGATGGACAGGGTTCTCCTCCCTGCCATGCGGACCCTGGTAACGGGCGGTCTGGAACGTGTCCGTGGTTTCGAGCAGCTACGCGCTGCCTGCCTCACCCACCTGCGCGCGCGCACTGCCGAGCCTCTCGCGCCACCCGCCGATTGGCGGCGTGCCAGCGCACTCCCCTGCCACTGCCGCCGTTGCACGGAGCTCGCGCAGTTCCTCAAGGATCCCGAGCGCCAGAGCTGGAGCCTCAAGGCAGCGGAGGCCGATCGGACCCATGTGGAGGGAACGATACGGCAGGCCCGCTGCGACCTCGACATGGCAACCGACCGCCGTGGGCGGCCCTACACTCTGGTCTGTACCAAGAACCAAGCGAGCTATGACCGCAGAGCAGGGCAACGCGTGCAGGATTTGGGGGACCTGGCGCGTCTCACGCCGGCGGACGGTGATGCCGGGACGAGTGGGGCAGCCAGCCCAGGATAGGCCGGACTGCCATTTTCCCGGAACCGGCGAGCATGGGCCACCAATGCGGTCCACGGTTCCGGTCGGCGGACGCGATCTGGCGGGGATCCATGGTGCATGAGGGGGCCGGCAAGCCCGTTCGTCGCGTGAAGCCGAGGTTTCGTGCCCGATATCTCCGCCGAGTGTGGCGACTAGTGTTGTGCACATCACGGTCTGTCCAATTCGGATTGTTCGTGTGGCTGGGCTGGAGCAGCGAATTTCCGCAGCCTGCTAGGTCTCGCTGCCCGCGCGCCTTCACGCGCAGGACGCAGAAGCCGTTCTCGGCATTGTGGTAGGTGGCGCGCTCGACCAGGCCGGCCAGCGCCTCGGTAGGCGGGCCGCGATCGGCGGCAGGCAGGGACGGGGCAGCGGCGCTGGGCACCGCCGGAAGATGGTTCTGTTTTGCTGCTGATGGGAGAGCCTGATGGCAAGCACTCCCCGTGCGTGCACCGCCGCCTCGCGACCGCTGAACAGCGCTACCGAGATCAGCCGGTCCGGGGTCCGGGTCGGCCAGGGCCCAGCAGCAGGCGCGTCAGCGCCCCTCGAAGCCGTCGAGGACCTTGACAGGCAGCGGCGCGTCGAAATCGGCCGGCACCAGCTTGCGGCACGGGTCGTGACGATCTCCCGGCCGGCGGCATCCACCAGGGATGGCAACTGCGTCGCAGCGACCCGCGCACGATCGCCGCCGCGCCTCTTCCGGTCGTACTAGGCTTGGCGCCTCTCATCGCCGAGTTCCCCTTCGACCGCGGCCAACAGGGCCGGCAACTCGTCGACCACCGCCGGCCGCAGCCGGGGCAGCTCCAGGCTGAAATACTGGTGCGACACCAGGTCGCGCAGCCCGGCCCAACCGCGCCAGTCCACGCCGGGATGACGGCCGAGCAGCTCGGGTGGGAGCAGCTTCACCGCTTCGCCGATCTCGGCCAAGGCGTTCTTCAGAGCCCGGTAGGTGCGGCGGTCCGTCTCGGCCAGCACGGCGAAGGCGGCTTCATCCAGCTCGCCCGCGAAGGCGAGCGCATCCTCGGCGGCGGCACGGATGTCCTCCAGCCGCTCGCGCGTGCCGCGCCGGCCCGACCTCACCACGCCCGCACGGCCTCGCGTTCAGCCGCCTCGCGCACTCCCGGGCGCAACGCCCCGCGCTCCACCAGGTCGACTGGGGCGCCCAGCAGATCCGACAACTCGGCGCGCAGCGACGACAGACCGACCAGCGACAGGTGCGCAGCCGGGTCGAGGTCGGCGAGCAGATCGACGTCGCTGTCGGGGCGGGCGTCGCCGCGAGCGACAGAGCCGAACACGGCCAGCGAGGCGATGCCACGGGCCCGCAGGTCATCGGCATGGGCACGAAGTCGGCCGAGCACGGCCGCAAGGGTAGGGGTGGTCCCCGCCTCCTGAGCCAGGAAGCGCTCAACAAGGGAGCCGACCAGTCCTTGCACCGTCTCGCCACGGGAGGCCGCCGCCGCTTTCAGCCGATCGCGCGTGGCGGAGGGCAGACGGACGGACAGGAAGGCAGCTGGGGTAACAGATCCCGGCATCGACGTGGCACCAACTCCGCACACATGCGCACAATATAAGGCTGATCCACAGTCCTATCCAGGATTCGCTCCGCCGTAAGGAGGCCAAACGGTCGTTTGGGCACGTAAATGCTGAGCCTCTCGCGGTTCCGCACGGCACATCGTTTGCAAGTTGGGCGATAATGGTCGCGGGTATCTATTCACGACCGCACCACCCCACCCTCCTTTGGAATAGTCGCATGAACCTTCTGCTCAGGCGCCGGGCGCTTCTCGCGCAGGCGTCGTTGGCCCTTGCCTCGATGGCCGGCACCGTTCGCGGCCAGGAGGTCTTCCCACAGCGTCCGGTACGATTGATCGTACCCTTCGCCGCGGGCGCGTCGCTTGATGGCGTGGCACGGGTGCTCGGCCGAGCGCTGGAGGCCAGATGGGGCCAGCCGGTTGTCGTGGAGAACCGGACCGGTGCCGGTGGTAACATCGGCGCGGCCGCCGTAGCCGGTGCGCCGCCGGACGGGCACGTTCTCCTGGTCGCGACCTCAGGACTGATCACCGTCAACCCCCACCTCTATCGCGACCTGAGCTTCGACCTCGTCCGTGGCCTCGCCCCCGTGGCGATGATCGGGTCGCTGCCCAACGTGATGGTAGTGCCGGAGGGTTCGCCGGCCCGCGACGTGACCAGCTTCATAGCGGCGATGAAGGCGGCGGGGCGGCCGATGCTCTACGGGTCTCCTGGCAGCGGCTCCTACATCCACGTCACCGGTGCCCTCTTCGCGCAGGAAACGGGGCTCCCCGCGGAGCACGTCGCCTATCGTGGCTCAGCCCCTGCGCTTACCGACCTCGTCGCCGGCCGGATCGACGTGATGTTCGAGAACATGCCGG
>NZ_JBNBZS010000114.1:0-3686 GCF_049629625.1 Roseomonas chloroacetimidivorans
ATCGCGCGACGCTCAAATTCACCGAGCACGGCATCGAAAGCCTCAAGGAACTCTGCCTCGACCAGAAGCGGTGAGCGCGGTCAGCACGTCTGCGCTCGATAGCCCGCGGCCCCGGCCGGATGGATACGCTTCAGCGCGGCTCCTGTAAGCACTTGGAGGACGCCGTCGTGCAGGTCCCGGCTGAGCCGCAGCCGGTCTTCTGCTGCGGACGCCTCACGCAGCATATTTCGTGCCGCTGCCTGCTCGAACGCAACCGCGATCCGTGCGGCGACGAGGGCTCCTATGATGAAGTCCTCAGCGGCGACCTTCCGCCGCCCAGGGATGAAGAGCCAGCCGTCGATCTCGTCGGACCGCAGCGGGAAGCAAAGAGCCGCATCCAAGTCACACCGATGGCGTATGGCCTCATTGATCGCTGGCTCGTGTCCTCGCCAGACTCCGAGGCGGCCCTTCCCCTGGTGTACGAATGCCACGTTGCCCTCGGCAAGGAAGCTGACTTCGGCCAGGTCCTGGCGGACAGGCGGATCAATGGTGCCGGGAGGAAGGCGCGTGGTGCGGGCTTGGCCTGCGGACCAGTCCGCGAGCTCCACCCAGGGCTCCAGCACATCACTACGAACAAGGATAATCCGCGGAGCGTCGAACACCTTTGCCGCATATTCTAAAGCTTCGGACACCGACTGGTCCGCCGTTGATGCGGCGGCCGGCCATGTACCCAGTCGGATCAACTCGTCGCCGAACCGGCGCTGCTGAAGGCTAAAGAGGGCTAGCATCGCGCCCACGGCGAGCACGTGAGCACTGTGCACGGCAAAACGGGTGGGTTCAAACTCCGTGCCCTGCAACGCTGGCCAGAAGGCGACGCTCGACATCGCGTAAATGGCCACGACGCCCATCGTCGTCCAAAGGATGCCACGCCAGCCCCACCGGAAACTGGCACTGAGCAGCGGACAGGTGAGGAATGCAAAGAATGGGCTGTCCGCAACCTCGCCAAGGTTCATTAGCGCAGCAGAGGCGAGAACATCGACCAGATGGGTCGCAAGGCCAAAGGGTAGCAGCGTTGTTCGAATGAACAGTACGAGTGCCAGCACCGCAGCTGAGTACGCAAAGTAGACAGTTGCAATCCATACTATCACAAAGGCGTGTTCTAGTTGTTGAGGCGGATACAACTTTAGGGAGAGTATTCCAGCGAAGGCGATGATCATGCGGGCTGCTGCCACCACACGATCGGTACGGCTCAGGAGCCTACTCTCTCTCGTCGACGCATAAGAAAAGCGTGACTTAAAAGATCGCTGTGTTGTGTCGCCCGACAGCTTCTCTAGGTCAAACTGGCGCAACCACCGGTGGAGTGTTCGCCGCTGAGTACTCATACCAAAGTCTCGGCAATCGGGGTGCCACCTAACTTTTGATAGGGGAACCCCTGTCGTTCGATAACTACTTCGCACGCTCCCATTTTTGTAATTGCCCCCCCACGAGTGGTGCTGACCCGCGCTTCTGCCTCGGTCTTGGCACGATGTTGTAATTTTTTCTGTGGGGAAACGTCATGGCTGTCAAAAAGATCACTGGGCGTCTTTATAAAGATAGCGGCGCGTCCCTTAATGACGGTCTGACCTCAGATGCCACCCTGACCGGAATTACCAATCCCGGTGCCGTGGTGACCTTCACTGAGGGCCGCAAGGTCCTGGGGACTGTCAAGGCTGACGGTAGCGGCAACTGGACCTTCAGGCCGGCGGGCCTGGCGGACGGCAAGCACAGCATCGTGGCCACCGCGAGCGACGGTACTAAGCAGACCGCGAGCACCACCCTCGGTTTTACGCTCGACACCAAGGCGAGCGTCACACAGAAGCTGGTCAACGACACCGGCAGCGCCGGCAGTGACGGGGTCACCAAGGACCCGACCCTGACCGGCAAGACCGACCCGGGCGCAACCGTCACGCTCACTGAGGGCGGCAAGCTCATCGGTACCGCCACGGCCGACCGGAACGGCAACTGGACCTTCAAGCCGGCGGGCCTGGCGGACGGCCAGCACAGCATCGTGGCCACCACGAAGGACCTGGCCGGAAACACGGCGACCAGTACCCTCAGCTTCAAGCTGGACACGAAGGCGAGCATCACGGAGAGGCTGGGCAACGACAGCGGCACCTCCGCCACCGACGGAATCACCAATGACGCCACCCTGGTCGGCACGGCCGAGGCAGGTGCCCTGGTGGTGATTACCGAGGGCTTCAGGATTCTCGGGTCTGTCAGGGCCGGCAACGACGGCAAGTGGAGCTTCAAGCCGACTGGTCTATCAGACGGTCAGCACAGCATCACGGCGGCCACCTCGGATGCGGCCGGCAACATCGGCATCACGAAGTTCGGCTTCACCCTCGACACCAAGGTGCCGGGAGCGCCGTCTGGCATTGTGTTCACCGACGACGCAGGCGCGGTTAAGGGGAAGATTGCATCGGGTGCTACCACCGATGACGCCACGCCGACCCTGGTGGGCAAGGCCGAGGCCGGCGCAACCGTCTCCGTCTACCACGGTGTTACGCTTCTCGGCAGTTCCAAGGCCGGCGCCGACGGATCCTGGAGCTTCACCCCGGGAACCCCACTGACCGACGGCAGTCATAGCTTCTACGTGCAGTCAGTGGATGCTGCCGGGAACGCATCGCCACCTTCCGCCGTTTACGCGATCACCGTGGCCGCAGGCCCCATCACTGACCCGTCCAGGCTCCCGACGACCGGAGGCACGGCCAAGGAGGACACGGTTATCTATTCCGGCGCCACGCAGGTGGGTGGCGCGACCCCTTACATTCTGCCGGAAGCAATCGAGAACTTTGACGCGACAGGAACTGGCGCGGTCAACATCGCGGCCAATGCCTTGAACAACGTCATCGGCCTGGGCATGGGTGCCCAGGACAAGGTTGACCTGTCCAGCGGCGGATCCGACCGCGTAACCGGCAACGCTGCCGAGCTCCATGGCGCCAGCATCTCCGGCTTCGGCACCGATGACACCGTGGTAGTCGAGGGCGCCTCGGCCGTGAAGATCTTGAAGATTGAGGCGGGGTCCGCCGTTCTTCACCTCGACACGAACGGGGATAACACGGCCGACACAACCATCCGCCTTGTGGGCGAGGGCCTCGACGGATCGAAGCTCACCGCTCACGACTTCGAGATTGCTGCAGTGAGCGGCGAAAGCGTCATCAAGTTTGCTCCCACTGACGACCCAGCGCCGACCTACAGCATCTCCGATGCCATGGTGGCCGAGGGTGGCAAGCTGCTCTTCACGGTGTCGAGCAGCGCCCCGGTGGCGAGTGACACGCTGGTCGAGACCGTCGGCCATGGCAGCGTGACCATCAAGGCGAACGAGACCTCGGCGGTGCTCGAGGTGCAGACGCGGGACAACGCCACCTATGGCGCCAACCCGGAGGTGGTGGTTCGCCTGGCCGAGGCCTTTGGCGGCGACACCGGCACGGGCCAGGTCGCGGATGACGAGGCGGCGCCGACCTACAGCATCTCCGATGCCATGGTGGCCGAGGGCGGCAAGCTGCTCTTCACGGTGTCGAGCAGCGCCCCGGTGGCGAGTGACACGCTGGTCGAGACCGTCGGCCATGGCAGCGTGACCATCAAGGCGAACGAGACCTCGGCGGTGCTCGAGGTGCAGACGCGGGACAACGCCACCTATGGCGCCAACCCGGAGGTGATGGTTCGCC
>NZ_JBNBZS010000115.1:0-9533 GCF_049629625.1 Roseomonas chloroacetimidivorans
GGTGGCGAGTGACACGCTGGTCGAGACCGTCGGCCATGGCAGCGTGACCATCAAGGCGAACGAGACCTCGGCGGTGCTCGAGGTGCAGACGCGGGACAACGCCACCTATGGCGCCAACCCGGAGGTGGTGGTTCGCCTGGCCGAGGCCTTTGGCGGCGACACCGGCACGGGCCAGGTCGCGGATGACGAGGCGGCGCCGACCTACAGCATCTCCGATGCCATGGTGGCCGAGGGTGGCAAGCTGCTCTTCACGGTGTCGAGCAGCGCCCCGGTGGCGAGTGACACGCTGGTCGAGACCGTCGGCCATGGCAGCGTGACCATCAAGGCGAACGAGACCTCGGCGGTGCTCGAGGTGCAGACGCGGGACAACGCCACCTATGGCGCCAACCCGGAGGTGGTGGTTCGCCTGGCCGAGGCCTTTGGCGGCGACACCGGTACGGGCCAGGTCGCGGATGACGATGACCCCATTCTGGACCCGCCCGTGGTGACCATCGGTGACGGGGCCGCCTCGGAGGCTGATGGAACCATCAACCTCACGGTCACGCTGAGCCACCCTTCCGCGCAGGATGTGACGCTGACCTACGAGGTCTCCGCGCCCGGCAAGGTGATCGGCTTCGACGGCACAGGTGCCATTCACAGCGCCATTCCCGCCGGTTACGAGGGGCTGCGCTGGACCGGGATCGCTTCGAGCGGCGACGGGGGTGCCCTTACCGCGACGACCGGAGGGGGCCAGATCCAGGCTCTCAATCCCAGCGGGCTTTCCGTCTCCAGCTTGACCGTCTCCTCCGCTTCGACCAACCAGGTCGTCACCATCCAGGCTATCAAGGATGGCACCGTGGTCGGCACGGAAACGGTTACCCTCGGCAACGGTGGGCCGTCGTCAGTTCCCGTAAACCTCGGTGCGGCATTCTCCGGCATCGACGCGCTCCGCATCGACGGGAGTGCGAACTCTTTCGGCGACGACTGGCCGGTCAGGATCGACAACGTCGTGCTGAGCGGGGGCGATCCCAACACCGGGACGTTCACCATTTCCGCTGGGCAGACCAGCGGGTCGATCGTCATCCCGGTTGCCAACGACAGCTTGTACGAGGTTGGTGAGGCCTTTACGGTTCGCTTGACCGATGCGCAGGGCGCCACCCTTGGTTCGGACATAGAGGCCACCGGCAGCATCACGAACGACGATGCGGCTCCACTGCCGATGGTGTCCATCACCAACGTCTTCACCAAGGACGTTGGCGAGGGTCTGATCCAGGAATTCGAGGTCACGCGCGACGCCCGCGTCGACGAGGCGCTGACCGTTCAGTTCGAGAGCGCTCTCTTCGGAAATCAGGCGGTTGACTTCAAGCCCGGCGAGACGAAGGTCTGGGCGACCTTCGGAAAGGCGGATGATCAGATCGCCGAGCCGAACCAGCCCTACGAGATCACGCTTGCCCCGGGCGCGGGCTATGTCCTCGGCGCCGTGACCAGTGTCAGCGGCATGTACATCGACAACGATGGCGGGACGCTCAACACGGCTCCCACAGCGTCGTCCAGCGTCAGCTACATCCAGGAGGGGGATTTCGCCACCTATGGCGGGTCGTACTCCCTCGCCGCCTACGGCTTCGACGACGAGAATGACAAGCTCACCTATTCACTCGTGGGCGAGCAGCCTGAGGCAGGAACGATCAGCTTCGATCCGGATGTGGGTGCGGGTGCGCTCATGTTCACGCCCCACAAGGACTTCCTCGACAGCCTCGACAAAGGCGAACAGGCTGAGTTCACCTACCAGTTCACCGTCAGCGACGGCGAGTTCACAACTGCGCCCGTGACGGGCAACGTTATCGTATTCGGCGACGGTTTGGCGCCCGGAGCGCTTCCGGAGGTGAGCGTCACCACGGCTGACGTGACCGAAGGTGGCGCGATCACCTACACGCTCGCCCGCACCGGCAGCACGGCGGCCCCCCTCAGCGTCACCTACACCCTGGGCGGCACCGCGACGTCCGGATCCGACTACACCGCACCTGCGCCATCCGCGACGTTCGCAGCTGGATCCGCAACCGCCACCGTCACCGTCCGGACCACCAACGACACAGCCGTTGAAAGCGCCGAGACGGTCGTTCTGACGCTGAACGCCGATGCCGGGTACACGATCGCCCAGCAAGGCACCGCCACGAGCACCATCGCCGACAACGACGCCACCGCCCCGAGCCTTCCGACCATCTCGGTCACCGACGTGACGGTGACCGAAGGCGGCAATCTGAACTTCCGGTTCCCGATGTCCGCTGCCTCGGCGGAAAGGCTCACCGTTGCCTACGAGATCGTCTATGGGACGGCCACTGCGGACGACGTCACGTTTGCGCAGACTGGCACGTTCTTCATCGCAGCCGGGCAGGCCAATCGTGGGCTCAACGTCCTCACGATCGACGACGCCCTGCCCGAGGGCGCGGAAACGTTCACGTTCCGGATCACGAGCGTGACCACCAACAGCGGCGCGCCCGGCGCCACCATTGTGGACGGCGAGGCGACCGGCACCGTTACCGACAATGATCAGCCGACGCTTCCGCCGCCGACCCTTCCGACGCTGTCCATTTCCAATGCGGATGTGATTGAGGGCGACACAGCCACCTTCACGGTCACCCTCTCGGCTCCGTCCACCAGCCCGGTCACGGTGACCTGGGGCACTCAGCATCAGTCCACCAATGCCGATGATCTCCCGCTTGCTGGCGGCTCGCTGACCTTCGAGCCGGGGCAGACTACCCGGACCATCGCCGTTGCCACCACAGAGGACACGGTGGTGGAAGAAGCGGACAGGTTCCGTGTGCTGCTCTCCGAGCCGGTTGGCGCCACCTTGGCGAACGCCACGGGTGTCGGGACAATCAGCAACGACGATCAGGCGCAGCCGCCGGCCACTGCCCCCGGAATCATCAACGATCGGACCGGCGGCCCGCTCCAGGTGGCGGAAGGCGGTGCGAACGCTACGTTCACGATCGCCCTGGCCAGCGCACCTACGGCGGACGTGACCGTTATGGTTGAGGGCGATTATTTCCAGGTCGCGTCGAACCCGGACGACCCATACGGCGCAGCCTACCTTACCTTCACCCCGAACAACTGGAACGTTCCCCAGGCGGTGACGGTCACGGCGCTTGACGATCTCGATCCGGAAGAAGCAGGGGTCGGCGGCCTCTACATCTCCACCATCGACAGCGCGGACCCGCGTTACAACTACCTCTTTCCTGAGAACGGCTACCTCTCCGTTTCCGTCACCGATAACGACAGCGGCGACGTAGACAACACGGCTCCGAGCGCGCTAGCGGTGACGAAGGACACCTACGACACCCATCTCAGCGTGGATGTCGAGGGCTTCGGCTACGATACGGAAACAGGGGACACCGTAACTTACGAACTGCTGTCCCAGCCTGCCGAAGGCACGGTCACCCTCCTTCCTGACGGGAGGACCTTCCGCTTCGAAGGAAACGCGGAGCTTCTGGACGCGCTGAGCCGTGGGGAGATCAAGCCGGTCACCTTCCAGTACCGGGTGAGCGACGGCGAGCTGATTTCCGAGCCTGCGACGATCACGGTCAACGTGCATGGGACGAACCCTGGTGACGAGACGATCCAGGCGTTCACCCGCACCACGCCCAGCCAGACGGACTTCTTCCCGCTGGACGGCGGGGACGGCAATGACACCGTCGTCTTCAACTCGGTCACGCTCACGTCGGGGACCGGCCTTGAGATCTCTCTTGGCAAGACGATCAAGTGGACCGAGTACGACGGCAAGCCGATCGCCAATATCGAGAACATCACAATCAAGGACACGAACGGGAACCTCCTTCGCACGATGACGGTCGGCGGTGATGATCAGGGCAACGTGATTGCCATCGAGAACACGAACCACAAGCTCACTATCCTGGGCCGTGGCGGCGATGACACCGTCAACTTCAAGGGCACCGGCAACGGCCTGACCTCAGTCGTCAATGGTGGCGCGGGCGACGACACGGTCAACGCATACAGCACAGTCACCGTCAACGTTGTCGAGGGCAACGACACTGTAAACGTGTTCAGCGGTAGCAACGTAACGGTCCAGAACTTCACCCAGGGCGACAAGATAAACTTCTCGGGCGGTCTCCAGGCCAGCAACGTGTCGGCCGCCGTTCAGGGCACCAACACGGTCCTCACGGTCAACCAGGGTGGTGTGACGAACACTGTCACCGTGGTTGACGCGACCGGCCTGATGGCCGGAACGGACTGGACGGCCGACGGCACCGCTGCGCCGCCGCCGGCTGGGGAACCGGTGATCAATGCCGTGTCCGCACCGGCTGAAGTCACCGAAGGCAGCGTCGCGGCCTTTACGTTCACCCGCACCGGTGACCTGAGCCAGCCGCTCACCGTAGCCATCGACACCAGTGTCGGTTCAGCCGTTCCGGGCCAGGACTTCACCGCCCCGGCAAACCTCACCTTCGCCGCTGGCTCGGCCACGGCCGTCTTTGAGGTTCAGACCCTCAATGATGCCGTAGCCGAAGACCCGGCTACCATCGAAGTCCGGATTGTTCCGGGCATCGGCTACACCGTTGGCGCTGCGGACGGTAACGTCGCCGATCTCATTGACAATGGGGACGCTGGGCCCGCGCCGGTCCTTCCGTCCCTGTCCATCAACGATGTGGAGGTGAATGAGGACGCGGGCACCGCATCCTTTACAGTAACCCTGTCAGCCGTGGCTGCGACTGCGGTGTCGGTGGATTATGCCACGGGCCTGGCGAGTGGGGCGGCAGACGCCTTTGCCCCCAAGTCCGGCACGCTCACTTTTGCGCCAGGCGAAACCACCAAGGCCGTCGAGATCGACATCAACGATAACGGTACTGTCGCAACCGGACCTCAGAAGCTGGTCGTGAACCTGTCGAACGTGACCGGCAGCGCGACGCTGGCCGACCTCGTTGGCGAGGGCACCATCCTCGATGACGACCTGCCCACCGAGATGCCGGCGCTCACAATCGCGACGACGACCGGTCTCAACGAGAACAGCACCCTTTCCTGGAACGCCATTCCGGGGGCGGCGAGCTACGTGCTGATCGGGATCGAGCCGGATGAGCCAAACTTTCCCCCGCATACCCTCGGCTTTGCGGTCGCGCCGAACACCTCGTTCGCCATCAAGGGCAATGACGAGTTCACCGGAATGGTCGTCACCGTTGAGGCCCGGGACGCGAGTGGCAACCCAATCGCTCGCTCGGAGAACCAGACGGAGGTGATCGAGAACGTCAACGACGTTCCGACCGGCCGGCCGGTGATCAGCGACAACACGCCCGAAGTGGGCCAACTGCTGACGATCTCCATCGGGGACTTGGAAGATGGCGACGGCATACGCGCCGACCGCCCCGATGAGTTCGGCTACGTCTGGCAACGGTCCACGGATGGTGTGACCTGGTCGCTGATCGGCTCGACGGACTCGTACCAGGTGACAGCGGCTGACGTCGGTTATCTCATCCGGGGTGGGGCTCAGTATGCCGACCGCGGCGACACGCTGGAGACAGTTTTCTCGCTGGTAACCGCTAAGGTGGGTGATCCGAACCCGAACACGCCGCCAGTTGCCTTCGATGATACCGCCACGACTTCGGTGGGCAAGGAAGTCGCCATTAGCGTGCTCACCAACGACTTCGACTTTGAGGGCGACGCCCAATCCATCGAGGCCTACGGTCAGGGCGCGCATGGTTCGGTCACGGCGGCGGGTGACCAACTCGTCTACACGCCCAACGCCGCCTTCGTAGGAACGGACACTTTTACCTACACCCTGAACGGCGGTGACACGGCAAAGGTCGCGGTGACGGTGACGCAGCCTGAAGCGGGACCACTCACCCTGCAGACCGTGGACAATCTTGACGAGAACAGCACTCTGTCCTGGTCGGCAGTGCCCGGCGCCGTCTCCTACGTCCTGATCGGGCTGGAGCCGGATGATCCCACCGCGCCCCCGCATGAGCTCGGGTTTGCCCTCGCGCCGAGCACGTCGTTCAACATCAACGGCGATGACGAGTTCGCCGGCATGGCAATCCACGTCGAGGCCAGGGATGGCAATGGGATCACGATCACCCGGTCGGTGAATGAAACCGGCGTGATCGAGAACATCAACGACGTCCCCACCGGAAACCTGTCACTGAGCGATATGACGCCGGAAGTTGGGCAGGCGCTGACGCTCGGCTACGGCACCTTCGCAGACGGCGATGGTTACCGCGACCGCGGTCGCCCTGAGGAGTTCGAGTGGTCCTGGCAGCGCTCCCAAGATGGGGTGACCTGGACTACGATCACCACGGGTCAGACCTATACGGTGACGCAGGCCGACAATGGGTCCTTTATCCGCGGCCGGGCCATCTACGAGGACCGCGCTGGTGATACCATTGAGACGGTCTACTCGCTAACCACGGGCCGCGTTGGTGCGCCTCAGCCCGGCGAGGACGGGAGCGGCGGCGGCGGCACGGACGGTGGCGACGAGGAGATCAACTTCGGTAGTTTGATTATCGCGCATACCGGCGGCTCGACCACGATCACCGAAGGCGCCGCGACCGACACCTTCACAGTGCAGCTGGCCGACGCCCCGACCTCGGACGTGACCGTGCAGGTTTCGACGGGTAACCCGTTCTACGCGCTCGGCTCGGAACTCGTGTTCACGCCCGAGAACTGGGACAAGCCGCAGACCGTCACGGTAGCGGCGGACGACGACTTCGTCCGGGAAGTCCCCGAGGCCAGTGCCGTGTCCTTCTACGCAACCAGCGAGGATCCGCGTTACAACGATCTCATGCCCGACGACCTGCCTGTGACCATCAACGACGGCGTGGGCGAGCCGGACCCGATCCCCTTCGTGAGCGTGGCCTATCTCGGCGGCGACGTCACCGAGGGTGGGGAGATCACCTTCGACTTCATGCGGAGGGAAAGCATCAACACAGACTCGATGAACATCGCTGTGCAGATGGCCGGACTTGATGAGAGTGACATCGAGACGATCCGCTGGAACGGGGTCGAGAACGGCGTCAGTGGCTTCCTGCCTGGGGCTGCCACTGCAACCATGACCCTGGTGCTGGCTGATGACGCCGTTGTCGAGGGTGCGGAGACCCTAAACCTCACAGTTGTGATGACCGCAGACTACCTCGACGACTTCGACAACCTCGCTACCGTCACCGTGCTCGATAACGACGTCGTATCGGTCAACACCAAGCCAGTGGTCGAGACCAGGTCGGTCGAACTCTCCGAGGATCAGATGACGGCGGAGATCAAGCCGGTTGTCACGGACGCGGAAGCCGATCAGACCGCAATCAAGGTTGTTGGCGTCCTTCCGACCTACGTCACCTTCGACGAGAGCAAGCAGAGCTTTCTCTTCAACGGCGAGGCGTCGGCGTTCAATCACCTGAGTCAAGGCGAGAAGGCGCCAATTACGTTCCAGTATGTTGCGAATGACGGAACCGAGGACTCGGATCCAGGTACTATCACGATCAACATCAACGGGATCACCGATGAGACGGCTCCTCAGGTCGACCCGGAACCCGCTGAGTTCACCGATCCGTACAACTATGACCAGGGCAACGGCGGTCCTGCGGGACAGCGGACGGCTGGTGACGACATCCTCAATGATGGTGAGGGTCAATCTTCGACCATCCAGGGGCTTGGGGGTAACGACACAATCTATGGCCGCGACGGGAACGACATTCTCCTGGTGGGCGGCAACGGCAACGATACCGTCTACGGCGGCAGTGGGAACGACATCATCAACGGAGATGGCGGCGGCACAACTAACAATCCCGGAGGACCTGGATCCGATTGGCTCTACGGCGGCGACGGCGTCGACACCATCAATGGCCAGGATGGTAATGACACCATCGTCGGCGGTCACGGTGCGGACAATCTGACGGGAGGTCTTGGAGACGATACGTTCGTGTTCCACGACATCTTCGATCGGGGCGACACAATCACCATGCAGGGCCAGCAGGCGGCGAACGATGTGTTCGACTTCCGCAGCTTTGACTTCGATCCGAACACGGCCGGCACTCAGGACGCGGTCAACGGCCTTCAGCTCTTCAGCCAGGCTCCTGTCGCGGGCCAAATGCTGGAGGACGCGTTCTACTACGACCGAGCGTCCGGCAAACTGAGCCTCAACACTGGCACGGATGGAATGGAGGACTTCTCGGTCACGCTGCTGGTGGGCGCTGGAACTACAATGCCCCAGGTCAATACCAGCGACTTTCTGATCTAGCCTCGGTTCGGTTGACGTAGGCATTACATGGAGCGGCGTTAGGTCACGTCCGTTAACGTGGTGGATTTTGGGTATAGGTGAGGCGGGTCTGTCAGCGGTCGCGCTAGGTAGGGGACTCATTCAGGTCCACTCGCTGACGGTGGCGACGGTGGCGACGGTGGCGACGGTGGCGACGGTGGGGACGAGGGCGAGGCTGGCGAGGTAGTTCCGGGCGAGCCGGTCGTAGCGCGTGGCCAGCCTTCGCCAGTTCTCGAGGCGGCAGAACAGCCGCTCGATGACGTTGCGGCGCTTATAGGCTCGTCGGTCGAGTGGGTAGGGCACGGTGCGGGTGGCGTTGGAGGGGATGACGGCCCCGATATGTCCCGCCTTCAGCCAGCGGCGGAGGCTGTCCGCGTCGTAGGCCCTGTCAGCGATGAGGCGGCGGGGGCGCGCCACGGCCTGGAGCAGCGGCAGGGCCATGGTGATGTCGGCGACGTTGCCGGGCGTCAGCGCGAAGGCGACCGTGCGACCGCGATCATCGGCCAGGCTATGGACCTTCGAGGGGCACCGTCAAGTTGGCGCCCCCCAGCTTGCCCGAGCGGTCCACCTCCGAGTAGTCGGGCGGTATGACCGCGCCCGCCTGCCCCAGCTTCGCCGGTTATCGCTTCCCTGCCGAGATCATCAGCCAGGCGGTGTGGCTCTATTTCCGCTTCCCACTCAGCTTGCGGATGGTGGAGGAGATGCTGGCCTTCCGCGGCATCGTGATCAGCCACGAGACGCTGCGGCAATGGGACGCAAGTTTGACCAGGCTTTCGCCAACCAGATCCGCCGCCGACTGCCGCGGGTCGGTGACAAGTGGCACCTGGATGAGGTCGTACTCAAGATCGACGGTGTGACGCACTGGCTTTGGCGCGCCGTCGACCAGGCCGGGATGGTGCTCGACGTGGTGGTGCAGAGCCGCCGGGACACGCAAGCTGCCAAACGGCTACTCAGGAAACTGCTGAAGCGGCAGACGTGGGCACCGCGGGTCATGATGACTGACAAGCTGGCCAGCTACGGCGCCGCGAAGAAGGAGGTGATACCTTCAGTCGAGCACCGGCAGCACAAGGGGCTGAAGGGACTATCGGAAATTCTGTGTGTGGTTGGGCATGATGGGACGAAAGGAGTTCCCCCATGGCCCGACGCAAAGAGCCTCGGATCCCTGACGCGGTACTGGACCAGCTGCTGGCTGGAGCCGATGCCCGAGCGGCCTTCGACCAGGGCGGGCTGCTCGATGAGCTTAAGAAGGCCTTCGCCGAGCGGGCGCTGAATGCGGAGATGGACCACCACCTGGCCGGAGAGGGTG
>NZ_JBNBZS010000116.1:0-12985 GCF_049629625.1 Roseomonas chloroacetimidivorans
GACCTTCTCCCAGACCGCATCGCTCACCACAAACCGATCCCGATCCATCCCTGCCGCCACTCCGCCAAAGCGGAGCTTGAATCACACCCAGACCACCATGGGAATCCTGAATGTCAACGGGCCTTAGCAAGCCCAGAGATGTATCATAATAGTCACGCACCTGTGTGACCTGTTCACCTTGCCGGGGCCAAGGTGTTTTACGTTCTCGCGCAACCAACCGGCCGATCTCTGTCACGCCTGGCCCAGCAGCGTAAGGCGCGATTTCATCTGTCGAAAGATCCGCCCAGGCCGGCATCTGCCGGAGCGATGCATCGGACCAGAATGCCAGCGGCGCGGCAGCCGCAGCCTCGTCCGCTAGGCCAGCCCAGGCAAGCCAGAGCGGCACGCGGACGGCGTCGTAGGAGAAGCGGGCTGGCCATCCTTCCGCAGGCGAGACCTGGCCGTCCTGCCGCCGGACGGCAAGCCAGTCCGGCGGGAGTCCCCAGCGTCCGAAACGGGCCGCACGGAGGAGACGCAGCCCGTCCGCCGCAACGCGGAGCCAAGCGGGATCCGGCATCGCCTCGGCCAGGGTAGAGATCGCGGGAAAGCAGTAATAGGAGGGGTTCAGGACCACATGAGTGCGGTGCTCGAAGCCACGGGCGCCGGGCAGAAGCACCAAGCTGCGGTCACAGCGACGAACCAGCAGCCGGAGCACGTCCTGCGCGATGGCCGTGCCTTCCTCGGCCAGGGCCGGATCAGACCAACGACGGCCACCGCGGCACAGGGCGGAAGCAATAAAGAGGTCACCATCGGTCGCATTGTTGCTGTCCTGCACCGCTGGCCGACGGTCCGGCTGCCAGCGCCAGGCATGCAGCGCATCCGTGTCCCGCCGCAGATTACGCCGCGTCCAGGCCAGAATCTGATCGAAAGCTGCACGGTCATCGTGGTGCTCAGCCAGGATCAGGCCCCAGCCCTGCCCCTCCGAATGGGATTGATTGCCGTTGCCGGTATCGACCACGCGTCCTTCCGGAAGCAGGAAGCGGGCCTTGAAGGCCGACCATTCCCGCCGGCCCTGCGCCGCGACAGCCGTGCCGCCGCGCAGCATCATGCCAGTAGCGCCGGCCAGCAGCCCCAGCGTTGATCGACGTGAAAGATGAAGCGGCATTCCGGCGACCTGCAGTCCGACAAGCTGGAATCCGATAAAAGGACGCTCCGCCCTGGGCCAACTCGGTATCCGACACAACCATAACGATTATATCTACAGCAGAGCAACTACTTTCGCGTTTGTTGCAAGCGGAAGCAGCCCCGTGTCAACGGGCCGGCGGGATGCCATATCGGCGCCCATGGCACCCCCTCTCCTTCTCCTTCAAGGCGTCCGCCAGGGCTTCGGCACCACGCCGCTGCTGCGTGACGCCACCCTTTCCGTCGGCCCCGGGGAGAGATTGGCCCTGGTCGGGCGAAACGGCTCGGGCAAATCCACCCTGCTCAAGATTGCGGCGGGGCTGATCACCCCCGATGGTGGATCGCGCTTCGTCCAGCCCGGCGCCACGCTCCGCTACCTCCCGCAGGAGCCCGATCTCTCCGGCTATCCCAATACTCTCTCCTATGTGGAGGCGGCGCTCGGGCCGGGGGACGATCCCTACCGGGCCCGCTACCTGCTGGAGCAGCTTGGCCTGACCGGGGAAGAGGAGCCCGCCCGCCTGTCGGGCGGCGAGGCGCGGCGCGCGGCGCTCGCTTCGGTCCTCGCCCCCTCCCCCGACATCCTGCTGCTGGACGAACCGACTAACCATCTCGACCTGCCAGCGATCGAGTGGCTGGAATCCGAGTTGTCCTCGATGCGCGCCGCCCTTGTGCTCATCAGCCACGACCGGCGCTTTCTGGAGTCCCTTTCCCGCGCCATGGTCTGGCTGGACCGTGGCGCCACCCGGCGGCTGGAACAGGGTTTCAGCCAGTTCGAGGCCTGGCGCGACCAGGTGCTGGAAGAGGAGGAGCGCGACGCGCACAAGTTGGCCCGCGAGATCGTGCGCGAGGAGCACTGGCTGCGCTACGGCGTCACGGCCCGGCGCAAGCGCAACATGCGACGCGTCGGCGAATTGCAGACATTGCGGGAAAAGCACCGGCAGCGCCGCGGCCCGCAGGGCGGCGTGAGGCTGGCCGCCACCGAGGCGGACGGATCAGGCAGCCTGGTGGTCGCTGCCGAGGGAGTCTCAAAATCCTATGACGGCCGCGCCGTCGTGCGGGACGTCTCGGTGCGGATTCTGCGCGGCGACCGGGTGGGCATCGTCGGCCCCAATGGCGCGGGCAAGACGACGCTGCTGAACATGCTGACGGGTGTTCTGGCGCCGGATTCCGGCGAGGTGCGGCTGGGCACGGGAATCGAGATGGTCACGCTCGACCAACGCCGTGCCAGCCTGGACAGTTCGATGACCCTGTCGGACGCACTGACAGAGGGACGTGGCGACATGGTGCATGTCGGCGGCACGCCGCGGCACGTCATCGGCTACATGAAGGACTTCCTTTTCCTGCCGGAGCAGGCACGCACGCCGCTCGGCGTGCTTTCGGGCGGGGAGCGGGCGCGGGTGATGCTGGCGCGCGCCATGGCGCGGCCAAGCAACCTCCTGGTATTGGACGAGCCGACCAACGACCTGGACCTGGAGACGCTTGATCTGCTGCAGGAGATGATCGCGGAGTACCAGGGCACGGTGCTCGTGGTCAGCCATGACCGCGACTTCCTCGACCGGGTCGCCACGAGCGTCATCGCTTACGAGGGCGACGGGCGCTGGCAGGAATATGCGGGCGGCTATTCCGACATGGTCGCGCAGCGCGGGCATGGCGTGCGCGCGCGGGCCGAGGCGCAGGCAGCGACGGCAGCTTCCGCCGCGAAGCGCAACGGCGAGGCGTCCGCCGCACCGGCGGGGCGCCCGCGCCTGACCATGGCGGAGATGCAGGCGCTCAAGACGCTGCCCGGAGAGATGGAAAAGCTCTCGGCCGAGATCACGAAGCTGAACGAGATCCTGGCCGATCCGCAGCTCTATACGCGCGACCCTGCGCGCTTCGCCAAGGCGACGGAGCTGCTCGCGCAGCGCCAGGATGCGCTGGCGAAGGCCGAGGAGCGCTGGCTGGAACTGGAAATGCGGCGCGAGGAGGCCGAAGCCGCCCCCGCACGCTGACCTCCCAGGGGCGGTCGCACACCATCTGGCGAGCCGCCCCGAAGGGTATCAGTTGCGAGTCGTCACCGGCACATCATCACGGGCATTTCGGCATTCTCCAGCACGTGGCGCGTGACGCCGCCCAGGATGAGCTGACGGATGCGGGAATGGCTGTAGGCGCCCATGCAGAGCAGGTCCGCTCCGAAGTCGCGCGCGGCGCCGAGCAGCCCGGCACCCACCTCCCGCGTGATCGGCTGGAACTCCACCGGCTCCGCCGTGATGTTGTGCCAGCGCAAATAGGCGAGGATGCCCGACACATCCGGCCCGCGCCGCTGGTAGTCCTTGCTGTACAGGACGCGGACTGCCTCGGCCCGGTGCAGCCAGGGCAGCGCGGCGGCAATGGCGGCCGCGCTCTCCGCCGTGCCGTTCCAGGCACAGCAGACGCGGGTGCCGATGGTGGTGGGCGGCAGGCGGGGCGCGATCAGCACCGGACGCCCGCTGTCGAACAGGATGGCGTGCAGCGCGTCGGAGGAGGACACGTCCTCCTTGGAGTCCGGATGCGGCACCACGGCCATGTCGTAGAGGCGTGACTGCTGCGCCACCAGATCCTCCTCCCGCCCCGCGACGGAAGCGAAGGAAAGGGTGGCGGCATCCGCCTTCTCGGCCGCCTCGGCGGAGCTGGCCAGGACCACGTCCTTGCCATCGACGAAGCGCTCGAACAGGGCCTGCACGCGGCTGGCGCGATCGCCCGACTCGCGCTCGGTCGCGGCCATCATCTCCTCGATCATGGCGCCCGACAGGCCCTCGCCGGCCAGTGGCGCCACGTCGCGCGCATCCACGCGCACATGGAGGCAGTGCACATGCGAATGCCAAATGCGGGCGATCATCACGGCAGTCTGTAGCGCGGCCTCGCCCGCGGCTGTGCCGGTCAGGGGCAGGAGGATGCGGCGGTAGGCCATGTGCGTCGGTCTCCGTCGTGGTCCGGTGGAAGGCGCATCATGCGCCACCACCGCCCCCGGCCGAATCCGGCCGGGTAACCTGGGTTTACCACGTTTCGAATTGGGCAGCCGCAAGCGCCTCCGCCAGGGGGTCACCCGTCGCATCGACACGGCGCCAGCTTATCTCACCGGCGTCCCGCCGCGCCGCGCTTTCCAGCACCGCGACGGTCGCGTCCGAGGCGTCTCCCGACCGGCCGGCGACGCGCGCACGCAAGACATTCATGGGCGCCTCCAGCCAGAGTCCGATAAAAGGAACACCGGCCTGTTGTGCAACGGCCTCGATGGCGGCGCGGCGGGCGGGATCGAGGAAGGCGGCGTCGGCCAGCACCGCATGGCCACCGCGCAGCGCTGCTTCCGCATCGCTGAAGAGCGCGGCATGCACCGCGTCGCTCGATGCCCCGGTATAGGATTCGGGTGGCAGCGTCCTTTCGGGCGGCACGCCGGCCAGGCGCTTCCGGATTTCATCGCTTCGCAGATGCAGCGCGCCGGGTGCGGCGCCGAAGTGCGGCGCCAGCGCGCGGCCAAGCCGCGTCTTTCCCGTGCCAGGCAGCCCACCCACCGCGATCAGCCTTGGCGGCGGCGGACGCAGATAGGCATCGGCTTCCGCGAGGAAAGCCCGCGCACCTTCGTCCTGTCCGCTTATCCGCCCCAGGCAATGTGCGCGGATCAGAGCGCGGGAAGAAAGCCAGAGTGGCAGCCCGGCGACGAGCGCCGCATCGCCGCCCACCGCGATTGCCCTGTTCAGCACCCTGCACGCCGCCGCGCGCCCGCAGCGCCGCAGCAGGTCTGCGATGAGGAAAGCGAGGTCGTAGCCCGTGTCGATCGTCGCCAGCTCTTCGTCGAATTCCAAGGCGTCGAACGGCGTCGGCTGGCCCTTCCAGAGCAGCAGGTTCCCGAGATGCAGGTCGCCGTGACACCGGCGGATGCGCCCCTCGACCGCTCGCGCGCGCAGCACGGGTGCCAAGCGGCGCAGCCATCGCCCGCTGGCGCGGCGCCAGGCCAGAACGCGCCGCGGGTCCAGCCCGGCGGCGCATGCTGCGCGCGCATTGCTCCGCAGCACGGCGTCGAAGCGCGCCACTGGGTCGGGTCCGGTCGCAGCGGGGGGATAGGTCGCGCGCAGGGCCACGGCCGTGTCGCCCAGCGCGTCCTGCATGGCCTCGTCCAGACCACCTCGCTCGGCCACCGAGTCCAGAACGTCTTCTGGCGGCACCGGGGCCATTTCCAGGACCCATTCCACCGCGGCTGGATCATCGGCGGCTACCAGCCGGTCCGCCGCGGCAGGAACGCCATGGACACTGCGGTAGAGGCCGGGCGCCGCCGGCGCGTTCAGCTCCAGCTCGCGCACCACGTAGCGCCGGCGAGCCTCCGGGGTCGTGAAATCCAGAAAGCCGAGACCGACCGCCTTCTTCATCTTCAGGACCCGGTCGGGTCCGATGAAGACGGCGGAAATATGCGTCTCCACGGGCGACGCCCCGCCGGTGAGCCGTGCGAGAAGTGCGGCCGCCCCTGCCTGCTCCGCCGGAATCGTCACCGTCCCACCTTCAGGGCCCACCTTCAGGGCCCATCTTCAGGGATAGAGGCGCCCGGTCCTCCAGCCTTCCCCGGTTCGTGTGAAAACCAGCCGGTCATGCATGCGGAAGGGCATATCCTGCCAGAACTCGATCCGGGCGGGCAGGACGCGGAAGCCACCCCAGTGGGGCGGGCGGGGCACTTCGTCAGGATAGACCGACTCCAGCGCCTTCACGCGCTCCTCGAAGGCAGCGCGGGAGGGCAGCGGGCGGGACTGGTCGGAGGCCGCCGAGGCGATGCGCGACCCGCGCGAGCGGGAGGCGAAATAGGCGTCGGATTCCGCCGTGGTCACCCGCTCGACCAGACCCTCGACCCGAACCTGCCGGCGCAGGGACTTCCAATGGAAGAGCAGCGCCGCGCGGGGGTTGGACAGCAGTTCCCCACCCTTCCGGCTCTCCTCATTGGTGTAGAAGACGAAGCCGCGGTCATCCCGGCCCTTCAGCAGCACCATTCGGGCCGAGGGCCAGCCATCGGGTGTGCTCGTCGCCAGGCACATGGCGTTGGGATCATTGGGCTCCCGGGCCGTGGCCTCAGCGAACCAGGCATCGAACAGGCCATAGGGTTCGGCCGCGTCGGGAATGCCGGCGGCATAGGCCTCGCCGGCGGGGACCTCAGTGGTCAGGCTCATGCGTTCGGCCCCTTGTTACGTCGAAGCCGGTGTGCCACCCCTCCCCGCCCATCGCAACCAATCCCCGCCCGCCTGGAGGAATCCATGGAAGACGCCAAAGTCGTGGCTGATGCCGCCCTCCTTCCTGCCAGGGGGGATCTGATGAAAGGCCGCCGCGGCATCGTGATGGGCGTCGCCAATGACCGCTCCATTGCCTGGGCCATCGCCCAGGCCGCGGCCGCCCAGGGCGCAGAACTGGCCTTCACCTATCAGGGCGAAGCCCTGGAGAAGCGGGTGCGCCCGCTGGCGGCCAGCATCGGCTCCGATCTGCTGGTCCCCTGCGACGTCTCGGACGAGGACGCGATCGACGCCGCCTTTGCCAAGGTGCAGGAGCGTTGGGACGGGATCGACTTCCTGGTCCACGCCATCGGCTTCGCGGACAAGCAGTATCTGCGCGGCCGCTACCTGGATACGCCCAAGGCTGCCTTCCTCCAGGCGCTGGACATTTCCTGCTTCTCTTTCGTCTCGGTCTCCCGCAGGGCCGCCGCGATGATGAAGCCGGGTGGCTCGCTCCTGACCCTCAGCTATCTCGGCGCGGAGCGCTGGACGCCCCATTACAACGTGATGGGCGTGGCAAAGGCGGCGCTGGAAGCCAGCGTGCGCTACATGGCTGCCGATCTGGGCGATTCGGGCATCCGCGTGAACGCCATCTCGGCCGGGCCGATCAAGACGCTCGCGGCCAGCGGGATCGGTGACTTCCGCTACATCCTCAAGTGGAACCAGTACAACTCGCCCATGCGCCGCAATGTCGGGCTGGAGGAGGTGGGCGGCGCAGGCCTCTACTTCCTCTCCCCGCTCTCGGGCGGCGTGACGGGCGAGGTTCACCACGTGGATTGCGGCTACCACATCGTCGGCATGAAGCACCCCGAGGCTCCGGACATCACCATCGAGAAGGGCTGATGTCCCACAATACCTTCGGCCATCTCTTCCGTGTCACCACCTGGGGCGAAAGCCACGGCCCGGCTATCGGCGGGGTAGTGGATGGCTGCCCGCCGGGGCTTTCGCTGACGGAAGCGGACATCCAGCCCTGGCTGGACCGCCGCCGTCCCGGCCAGTCGAAATTCGTCACGCAGCGACAGGAACCGGATGAGGTCCGCATCCTCTCCGGCACCTTCGAGGGGCTGACAACCGGCACGCCGATCTCTCTGATTATAGAGAATAAGGACCAGCGATCCCGCGATTATGGCGAGATCGCGGAAAGCTTCAGGCCCGGCCATGCCGACCTCGCCTACCACCTGAAATACGGCGTGCGGGACTATCGCGGCGGCGGGCGCTCCTCTGCCCGGGAGACGGCGATGCGGGTGGCTGCCGGGGCGGTCGCGCGCAAGGTGCTGGGCTCGGGCGTGACCATCCGCGGCGCCCTGGTTGCCATGGGTGGCGATGCGGTGGACCGCGCCAACTGGGACTGGCAGGCAGCGGAGGAGAACGACTTCTTCTGCCCGGACCGCGCCGCCGCAGCCCGTTGGGAGGAGAGGCTCCTTACCCTGCGCAAGGCCGGATCCAGTGT
Source organism: Roseomonas chloroacetimidivorans (assembly GCF_049629625.1). NCBI lineage: Bacteria > Pseudomonadati > Pseudomonadota > Alphaproteobacteria > Acetobacterales > Roseomonadaceae > Roseomonas > Roseomonas chloroacetimidivorans. The sequence goes on from NZ_JBNBZS010000116.1 coordinate 7,870, forward strand.
CGGTGCCGTGATCGAGGTCGTGGCGGAGGGCATTCCGCCCGGCCTCGGCGCCCCGATCTATGGCAAGCTCGATGCCGAGATCGCAGCGGCCCTCATGTCGATCAATGCCGTCAAGGGCGTGGAAATCGGCGAGGGCTTCGCAGCCGCGGCCATGACCGGCGAGGAGAATGCCGACGAAATGCGAATGGGCCAGGATAACAAGGTTGATTTCCTGGCCAATCACGCGGGGGGCATCCTGGGCGGCATCTCCACCGGCCAGCCGGTTGTCGCACGCTTCGCGGTGAAGCCTACCTCCTCGATCCTCGTGCCCCGCCGAACGGTGGACCGGCACGGCCAGGACCGGGAGCTGATCACCAAGGGCCGCCACGATCCCTGCGTCGGCATCCGTGCCGTACCGGTGGGGGAGGCAATGATGGCCTGTGTGCTGGCGGACGCCCTGATGCGTCACCGCGCCCAGGTGCCGGATGCGCCTCTTTCTACCCGCCTCCCGAGAAACTGAAGCGCCGCGTTCTTTATCCGAGTGTTGCGCTCGGTTATTCGGATGGCACCAGCGAGGTGCTTTTGCCATGCCGATCCAAGACGCCGGCGCCCGGAGCGCAGCGGGTCATCAGACGGATCCCTCGGTGGACCCGAAGCTCCTCCCCGGCTTCTTTGGCTTGGCAGGCGCGAAGCGTTGGGCGGCACGGCTCGAGGATATCGGCCGGCGTGCCGCCGTCCGCTCCTTCACCGGCCGGGCGGCGCAGGAGCGGCACGCGCTGGAATTGACGCTCCATCGCCTCTCCTGCTCCAGGGCCCTGGAAGGGGCCAGCCCAGCGGAGCGCCAGATCCTCTCTTATGCACGCGAGGCCGTGCGGCTCGCCAACGAGCTGCCCACAGCGCCACGGCAGCGACTGCGGGCCCAGCTTCTCGCCGGGCTGACGGGGGAGGCCAATCTCATTCCCCTGTTCCACCTGCTCCGCGTCGCTGCCCTGCACCGTGCACGCGGTTTCGAGGTCCGCTTCACCGGCCTGGCAGATGGCACGCCACATGATCTTCTGATCTCCCGCCTGGGTGCCGAGGCGGAGGTCGTCTGCGAGACCGTCTCGGCCGAGGAAGGCCGCCATATGCCGCGCGGAGACTGGTGCGCCCTGGTGGACGGGATCAATCCTGACCTCCAGACCTGGCTTGCTGCTCATCCGGGCCGCTATGTCCTCAAGATGAGCCTGCCGGACGGGCTGAAGCAGGACGCGCTGGACGTGGCGGAGCTGCAACGCCGGATCGTCGCGATGCTGCGGGAGCGCAAACGCCAGGACGCGGGCACGGATGCCGTCCTGAAGCTCGATCCGCTCCTGCTTGCCGGCTCGCAGACCGCCGCGCCCGCCACCGTATTGCGCGCGCTCTTTGGGCCGGAGGCGCATCTGGCGGTCGCCCAGGGCAACGGCAACGTGCTGGTACTGGCGGCGCGCGCCGGACAGGCCAGCGACATCGCCCAGGCCGTATGTCGCCGCATGGTGGCGGCGGCCCCCCGGCTCAGCGGCCAGCGACCCGGCATTCTCGCCATTTTCCTCGACGACCTCGGCCGGCAGGAATGGCGCGGGCTGCGGGATCGCATGGAGCTGGAGGGCGCGGCCCGGCGCCTGCTCACGACCGATGCGGCACGCCATGTCTCCGCGGTCTCCTGCGCCTCGCGCATGGAGATGTTCGGGATGGCCTCACCGGACGCGGCGGCCGACGGCGAGCTGCGCTTCCGTAATCCCGGCCGTAGCTCTCCGCATGATGCGGCCCTGCTTCCGGCCCTTGCCTCGCTGGGCTGAACCCGGCAGCCGACGAACACATTTCCGCTTCTTCAACACGGAAACCCTCGCTTCGAGGCGCCGTTCAGCCCATGCTGCACTGCGAGACGAGGGATAGCGTATGACCGAAACCGAGGTGGAGAAGGCACAAGCTGAACTTGATCGGCTTCTGAACGACCCGGATGTCCGCATGGATCCGGCGCGTGTCTGGGCCCTGGCCGGCCGTCTCTCCTCCGCTACGACGACTAAGGCGCCGAGCCCGGCAGCGGGCTGACGCCGCCGCCCGCCGCGCGATCATCAGACGCGGCGGGCGCCGATCAGGAACTCCTTGTTTCCCTCTGGCCCCGTGATCGGGCTTTCGGTGATCCCGATCACCTCCCATCCCGGCAGCGCCGACCACCAGCTCCTGACTTTCGCGCAGACGGCGCGGTGGACATTCGGGTCGCGCACGACACCGCCCTTCCCGACCATGCCCGGCCCTGCCTCGAATTGCGGCTTGATCAACGCCACCGCGAAGGCGCCCGGCGCAGTCAGGCCCAGGGCGGCTGGCAGTACCGTCGCCAGGCCGATGAAGGACGCATCGCAGACCACGGCCCCGACCGGTTCCGGAATCTGCGCGGCCTCCAGATAGCGGGCGTTCATCCGCTCCATCACCACCACCCGCGGGTCGTTCCTCAGGCTCCAGGCCAGCTGGCCATGGCCGACATCCACCGCATAGACCCGCGCGGCGCCGTGATGCAGCAGCACATGGGTGAAGCCGCCGGTGGAGGCGCCGACATCGATGCAGACCCGTCCCTTCGGATCCAGCCCGAAGGCCTGCAATCCATGATCCAGCTTCAGCCCGCCGCGGCTAACCCAGGGATGGTCCTGCCCGCGCACCTCCAGCGCGTCGCCCTCCCGCAACTCCTGACCCGGCTTGTCGATCCGGCGCTCACCGCTGAACACCTTGCCGGCAAGGATAAGCGCCTGCGCGCGGGTGCGGCTCTCCGCCAGGCCGCGTTCCACCAGGGCGGCGTCGGCGCGCTGCTTGGCCGGCTTGGTCTGGGGCAAGTCTGTCCTCCGGGAATGCGGGGCACAGGATAGCAGCCCTCGCGCCAATGGCCGATGCATGAGTCTATCCCGGGTGTGCCGAGCTTGCTCATGACGCGATGAGGGTAGAGACAAGGCAGCAAAGCAGGTCACCCTCCCGGCCGCATGGAGAAACGCCCATGATCACCCGACGCGCCGCAGCCGGCGCCATCCTGGCCAGCGCCGCCCTGTCCCGCCCATCCCTCGCGCAGACTCCCTGGCCGGCGGGACGCCCCATCGAGATTATCGTTCCCTACCCGCCGGCTGGCGGCATCGACGTGATGGCGCGGCTGCTGACGAAGTACCTGCCCGCGCAGTTGCCCGGTGCGAATTTCGTGGTCACGAATCGCGTCGGTGCGGGTGGGCAGATCGGCAATGAGGCGATCTTCACCGCCCGCTCCGATGGGTACACCCTTGGCGCCGTCGCGACTCTTGGCTTCATCACCAAGGCACTGGAGCGACCGGTGCGCTGGAGGACCGAGGAGTTCACCTATCTCGCCAATGTCGTGGACGATCCTGGCGCCTTCTGGGTTCGGGCGGACTCGCCCTTCCGGAACATCGCCGATTTCCGGGCGGCCGCGGCGAAGCGGGAGGAGGCGGTCTCGGTCGGCACCGCCGCCGGCACTTCCTCCGACGACCACCTGTTGCTGCTCGCCTTCGAGGCAGCCGCGGGGGTGAAGGCGCTGCATGCGCCCTATAACGGTACGGCGATCGCGATCCGCGACCTGCTGGGCGGCCAGCTCGACGTTGCCTCCTACAATGTCAGTGAGGGGCTGACGCTGTTCCGGGAGGGGCGCACCCGCTGCCTCGGCCAGGCCTCGACCACGCGTTGGTCCGCCATGGCGGATGTGCCGACGATCCGGGAACAGGGGCTCGACGTGCTGGGCGGCTCCGCCCGCGGCTTCGTCGCCCCGCCCGGCCTGTCTGGCGAGATCACGACACGACTCATCAGTGCCTTCAGCGCGATCTTGTCCGATGCGGAGTTCCTCGCGGAGGCGGAACGCCTCAACCTGCCGCTGCGGCCGTTGCTCGGAGCAGCCTACAAGGACTCGGTGCGTGCGGAGGAGACCGCAGCGAGGGTGCTGTACGAGCGCACGCCCTGGTCCACCAAGCCCTGAGAGGAAAGTCCCGAGAATGCACCATGTGGTCGTCGCCGACCCAATCCATCCTGACGGAATCCGGCGCCTGCTTGAGGCACCCGGCATTACGCTGGACCATCCCGATGCCCCTGCCGGCCCCGATCTCGCGACACGTCTGCGGGATGCCGAGGCACTGATCGTGCGCGGCACGGTGGTCGATTCCGCCCTGCTGGCCATGGCGCCGAAGCTGCGCATGGTCTGCCGCCACGGCGTCGGCTACGACCTGGTGGATGTGCCGGCGATGACGGCGCGCGGCGTGCTGGTGATGATTACGCCCGAGGCGAATGCGGCTTCGGTCGCCGAGCATGCGTTGATGCTCATGCTCGCGGTCGCGCGTCAGGTGCTGCCGGTGGATGCCGGCGTGCGCCGGGGCGTGTGGCGCGTGCAGGGCCAGTCCCGCACCTTCGAGCTGGGCGGGCGCCGCGTGCTGGTGCTGGGCTTTGGCCGCATCGGAACCCGCGTCGCCAAGCTCTGCGCGGCCTTCGGCATGAGGGTGATGGTGCACGACCCCTACATGCCCGCTGGCACCATCCGCGGCGCGGGCTATGAGGCGGTGAAGGATCGCGATGCTGGCCTCGCGGCGGCTGACATCGTCACGCTGCACCTGCCGGCCAGCGACGCCACGCGCGGCATGGTCGATGCGCTCTTCCTGGCTGCGATGAAGCCGGGCGCCGTGTTGGTGAACACCGCGCGCGGCACGCTGGTGGATGAGGCGGCGCTGGAGGCCGCTCTGCGCTCCGGGCATCTCGGCGGTGCCGGGCTGGACGTGCTGCGGGTGGAGCCGATGACCGAGCCGGTGCCGCTTCTCGCGCAGGAAAACCTTGTGGTCACGCCGCATGTCGCGGCGAGCACAGCGGAAGGGCTCCAGCGCATGGCCTGGGATGCGGCGGGGAACGTGATCGACTTCCTGGCGGGGCGGCCGGATCCGGATGCGGTGGTGAACCGGGAACTGCTGGGCCGATAGAAAAAGGGCCGGGGGATGTTCCCCCGGCCCTTCGTGGTTTCACTACGCCCCTAAGCTCTGGCGGGTCTGATGGCCTGGTCCTGGCCGAGGGCGTCGCGTGCGGCGCGTGCGATCTGGGGTGCGTTGAGGCCGGCGAGGTCGTACTGCTTTTTGGGTGTATCGTGGTCGATATA
>NZ_JBNBZS010000117.1:0-12870 GCF_049629625.1 Roseomonas chloroacetimidivorans
GTCACCAGGATGACAGTTGGTTTGAGGATGCTGCAGACCTCGGCCAGCTGCTCCCAGAGTTCCTCGCGGGTGAACACGTCCAGCGCACCGAAGGGCTCGTCCAGCATCAGGAGCTGCGGATCATGGATCAGGGCGCGGCAGAGGCTGGCGCGCTGCTGCATGCCGCCCGAAAGCTGGTGCGGCGTCTTGTGCTCGAAGCCCCTCAGCCCGACCAGCTCCAGCAGCTTGCGCGCCTTCTCCTCATACTCGGCCCGGTGGCTGCGCAGCCGGCGGCGATGCGGCTCCACCACCTCCAGCGGCAGCATCACATTCTCCAGGATCGTCCGCCAGGGCAGCATGGTCGGCGCCTGGAAGGCCATGCCGGCCATGGAAAGCGGGCCGTCCACCTCCTTGCCCGCCACGATCACCGACCCCGCCGAGCAGGGCCAAAGGCCCGTCACCAGCCGCATCAGCGTCGACTTGCCGCAGCCTGAAGGCCCGACCACCGCGACAAACTCGCCCTTGCCAATCCGCATGCTGGCATGCCGCAGCGCCAGCGTGCCCTCGGCGCCTCCATACCGCATGGAGACATCGTCAATCTCCACGAAGGGCCTCCGGACGCCGTTCAAGCCCCCACGAGAAGCACGGCCGGCGTCGTCGACCTCGGGCCGGGATTCGCGGGAACGGTCCTGATGCGGCATCCAATATCCCCCTCGGCGCGACCGGCGAGCGCTGGCCGCATCCTCCGCCTGTCGTGAAGCTTCAGCCCACCCGCCTCAACGCGATATCCGGGATGAACCGGCCATCGAAAATATCCGTCACCTTCGGTGGGTTCTCCATCTGAAAGCCCTCCGCGAGCACGGCGATACCATCGCTGAGACGCTGGGCACTCGCCTCGCCCAGACCGTTCGTCCTGACATTCGGCGTCAGGATGAGCTTGTCCAAAACCCATTTCAGTCGCGCAAGCTCTACGGACCGGTCGGACAGCGCTTCACGTCGCATGACGCTCTCAATGGCCGTCTCCGGGTCCTTCGCGGACTCCAGCCAGCTGCGCGTCACTGCGATCGCCATCCGTCGGCAGAGGTCCGGGTTCCTCTCTAAAACGGCTGGGTTTACGATCAAGCCCTGGCCATAGAAGTTGAACCCATTATCGGCAAAATAAATAAGGTTCGTGTCCTCCGGCTTCAGCCCGCTGCTGAGCAGGTTGAACAGCACGGTGTAGTCGAACCCGACCACGGCATCGACGCGCCCCTGCAGCAGCATCGAATCGCGCAGCTTCACATCGACCATCATCCGATTGATCGAGGAAGGATCGATGTTCTGCTTCCTCAGCAGGGCCGGCAGGATCCGCGACGGAGCATCCGCTTGCCCGGTCCCGAGATTTTTCCCCCGGAGCGCCTGAAGTGTCGTGATGCCCCGAGTCTTTGGGCTGACGATTGCGGCCGCGAAGCGATCGTAGATCGGCATAAGGAGCTTCGGCGCCGCCGCGCGGTTCCGCGCCGCGAACTCGACCAACGTCGAGATATCGGCGCAGCCGAACTCATAGGCGCCCGTGGCAACGCGCGTGACCGCATCCGCCGAGCCCGCCGAGCCATCGACGCTCGCATCGATCCCAACCTCACGGAAGAAGCCCTTATCGACGCCGTAGAAAAAGGGCGCGGTTCCGCCATAGATGCGAAAATCGCAGCTGAACCGGACGGTCTCGGGCTGCGCCTGGGCCAGTGCCGGCCGCGTCAGCCCGGCGGCGAACAGACCTGCGCCTGCCGCAAGCAGCTGGCGGCGGCCGGTGAGGATAGAAGCATGGTCGTGCATCGTCATATCCTTGCTTGGCCGATAGCTGGCGTTATTGGGCGGTTCTGATGCCGCTTATGAACAGGTCAGATCTTGATCAGCGTCCGTAGGTTGCCCTCGAAGAGCTTCTTGCGGTCAGTGTCTGAAACCTCCAACTCGTCAAGCACACGGATCGTGTCCCGAATGAACTGGTATCCGCCTTCCGGGTCGAAGGGGCAGTCGGAGGCGAAAACCACCCGGTCCGTACCGAAGAAGGATAGGCCACACCGGGTCCCCGCTGCGGAGCCGAACAGGGCGGTGTCCGCATAGAACATGCGGAAATAGTCGATCGGCCGCCTCTTCAGCGAATGAAGCAGGGCGACATAGTCCTCGTCGTCCGTCCGCGTACCGAGCTGATCGTTCCCCGGCCCGAACCTGCCCTCGAAGTACGGGATCATCGCGCCGAGATGGTGGCAGATTATCTTGATTCCCGGCAGCTTGTCGAACATGCCGGAGAAGACAATCCTCGACATCGCAGCGCTGGTCTCGTAAGGCCAACCGATCGTCCACCAGATCTCGTATTTCGACTTTGCTTCCGACTTGTAGTCGGAGAAGTTCGCGGCGCGGGCCGGATGCAGCCAGATCGGCACGCCATGATGCGCGATGCGCTCGAAAATCGGGAAGAACTCCGGCAGATCCAGCGGCTTACCTGCCACATTGCTGAATATCTGGAAGCCACAGGCGCCGATGGAGATGGCCCGGTCCACCTCCACCACGGCCGCCTCCGGATTGTTCATCGGAAGGGTCGCGATAAAGGCAGGGAAGTGGTCCGGGCGCTGCCGGCAGAGATCGGCGAACCCGTCATTCCCCATCCGCGCCAGTTCGGGCGTCAGTTCGGGCCCGGCCACATTCTCGATCGGCGGCATCGTGTTCGCGAGAACCTGCTGGTAGTCACCGAAGCTGTCGATCATACGCAGCCGCGCCTCGACATCCCACAGCGTGGGCAGGTTGAGCCAACGCTTCACCGGCCCCTTATCCGGCACCAGGTCCATCACCCGCTGCATATAGCCACCGGGCGGAAATAGATGCGTATAGGCGTCAACGCGCATTCGGCCGGCGTTCCTGATCAGGTGGGTTGAGTGGACCGCTCGGCCCCGGCACGCCGGATCGCCTCAACGATCCCGACGTAGCCTGTGCAGCGGCAAATCTGGCCGGCGAGCTCCCGGCGAATCGTGGCCTCGTCCGGCGCTTCAAATCGCAGCAGGATGTCGCGGGCCGTCACCAGCATACCCGACGTGCAGTATCCACATTGCAGCGCATGGGCCTCGTGAAAATGCCTTCTCAGAAGGACGATGACCGGATCATCGCGCAATCCTTCGATACTGCGGACGTCACGTCCCTCGGCCATCACGGCCAGATGGATGCAGGACCGGGCCGGCATCCCGTCCACAAGGACAGTGCAGGCACCACACGCCCCATGCTCGCACCCGATATGTGTGCCGGTCAGGTTGCAGCCCTCCCGGAGGAAGTCCGCCAATGTCTCCCTGGGCGCGACCTCCTGGGTCCGCACCTTTCCATTCAGCGTCAGAGAAATGAGGCTCATGGAGCGGATGCCTCAAAGATCGCGCGCTCCACCATCGCAACATGGCAGCGGAGACGATAGGAGTCGATGCTCGGATCGAAGGTGCGGATCTCGTCCGTGATCACCTCGCGAAGGACCGGCCTTGAGAGAGCCTGTTCCGTCATGACCCGGGACACGCGGTCGAGCAGCCACGGGCGGTCCCCCGTCGCCCCCAGGACCACGCGCGGCGCGGCACCCAGGCCAGGGCGTACCACGGCGCCGATCGAGTCCGCATAGGCGCCCCTCTTGCGAGCCAGCTTCTTCCAGCCCCACCTGGCCTGTGGGCCGAGAGCAGGGATCTCGAAGGCCAGGACGACCTCGCGTGGCTGCAGAGCCGTTGTATAAGGGCCGAGCACGAAGTCCGCGACCGGCATGCGGCGCTCACGTTCCGGCCCCGCGAGGATTGCGGCTGCGCCGAGGGCGACAAGACAGGCCGGCCAGTCCGCTGCCGGGTCGGAGAGTGCGACGGCACCACCGATCGTACCGAAGTTCCGCACGGCCCGATATGCAATGCCGGCCGCAACCGCCGCCATCATGCCCCGGGAGGGATCCGGCACCTTGCCGTCCTCAATCTCCGCATGCGTCGTGGCCGCGCCGATCCGCATCGCGTCCGGCGCCGCCTCGGAGAGGCGGAGCTCGGGGAGGCGTGCCAAGTTGACCAACAGCGAGGGGCTCGTCACCCGCAGGCTCAGCATCGGCAGCAGCGATTGCCCGCCGGCGATCACTGTCACCTCCGGTCCGGCGCGCAGTGCGTCCAAGGCACCGCCCAGCGTCTCCGGGCGGAGATAATCCAGGGGCGGCGGCTTCATAGGGCGAACCCCGCCCGATCGAGCGCTTCCACAACCCGCCGTGGCGTGCAGGGCGTCTCGTTGAACTGCGCCGCCACGTCAAGGAATGCGTCGGCAAGCGCATTCGCAATCGCGGCGGGCGGAGCGATCGCGCCCCCCTCCCCCATGCCCTTCACCCCATACTCGGTGATCTGGGACGGCGTCACGAAATGCGAGATACGGATGTTGGGCATCTCAGAGGCGCAGGGCATGTGATAGTCGGCGAAGGTCGTCGCCAGCGGCTGCCCGGCCTCGTCATAGGGCACCTCTTCCAGCAGCGCCGTTCCGATACCCTGGACCACGCCGCCAATGACCTGGCCGTCCACAATCATCGGATTGATCATCGTGCCGCAATCCTCGGCCACGACGTAGTCCAGAACCTCGGTCATGCCGGTAAAGGGATCCACGGCGACAACGGCCGCATGTGCGGAGTAGGAGAAGGTGCCGGCCGAATCCTCGGGTTCATAGGTTGCCGTGGCTTCCAACACCGGATCGACGCCCAACGGCATCATCTCCTGCCGCACATGTGCGGCGCGGCCGATCTCCGAATAGGGTACGGCGTTGCCGCTTCCATGGACCGCACCATCCTCCAGCCGCACGGTAGCCGGATCGGCCTGCAGCAAATGGGCGCCGATCCGCTTCAGCTTCTCGGCAAGGATACGGCAGGTCCGCGCCACCGCCCCGCCCGCGAAAACAGTCGAGCGGGAAGCGAAGGTGCCGAAGCCGAAGGGGCTTACCGCCGTGTCGCCATGCCGCACCGCGATGCGCGCAGGGTGCATGCGGAGCTCATGCGCGGCGATCTGGGCAAGGCTTGTTTCAAGCCCCTGCCCGTGATTCTGGATGCCGACCAGAAGCTGAACGGAGCCATCAGGCAACATGCGAACCGTACAGGTCTCGTAACTCGGCATCACACGAGCGCCGCGCCGCGCCCATTCCTTCAGCCCGTGCCCGCTCTGCTCTGTATAGATGGCGAAGCCCACACCGATGCGGCGCCCGTCGGACTCACCCACCGCTTGGCGCCGCCGGACGCCTGCGAGATCGACCGAGTGTACCGCCTCCTCGAGCGCGGCCGGGTAATCACCAGTATCCAGCTTCATGCCGGCGGCCGTGACATAGGGCATTTCCGCCGCAGAGACGAGATTGCGGCGCCGGAGTTCCACCGGATCCATGCCGAGTTCGCGCGCCATTTCGTCGATCAGGCGTTCGAGGGCGAAACACGCCCCCGGACGTGCCACGCCACGGTAGGGCCCCATGGGTGGCTTGTTGGTCGCAACCGTGAAGTTCCGGAACCGGATGTTGCGGATGCGATATGCGCCCGTAAGGTTCCGCACGGCCATGCTCGCCTCGGCGAAGGCGCCCGTGGGCCAGAGCGGATAGGCGCCACCGTCGATATAGACGTCACCTTCCAGCGCCAGCAGCGTCCCCTCGCGGTCGGCATGCAGCGTCAAATCATAAACATGCTCGCGTGCCTGCGGGGCGGCCATGAGATGCTCCCGCCGATCCTCGATCCAGCGCACAGGCGTGCCCCGCTTGAGGGCCAAGGCGCAAACCGCGATCTCCTCCGGTGTCAGGCGGTTTTTGCCGCCGAAGCCCCCGCCGACATCCGGGGCAATCACATGCACCTTGTGCTCCGAGAGGCCCAGGCTCTGCGCAAGCCCGATCCGCATGACATGTGCACCCTGGGTGGACAGATAAACCACTAGCTCATCGAGCCGGTGGTCCCAATAGGCGAGCACGCAGCGCCCCTCTAGAGGCACCACCGACTGGCGGTTCATCCGCAGGCGGCGCGTGATCCGCAAGGAGCCATCGGCCGCGGCACTGACATCTCCTGCCGTCGCACCGCTGACGATGTAGGCGTTGTCCGGCCATCCCTCATGGATGATGGGGCTGTCAGAAGACATCGCCCGGACCGTATCGGTCACGGCCGGCAGCTCATCCACCTCCAGCTCGACCATGTTGGCCAGGTCCTCCGCCTCGCCGCGCGTGGGCGCGACGCAGGCAGCTACAGGCTGTCCGGCGAACAGCACGCGACTTGTGGCAAGCGGCGGATAGGCGACATTCCGGTAGCCCGGAATTTCCGGCCCTGCTGGCAGGTTGCCGAAGGGGCCGAGATCGGAAGCGTCGTAGACCTGGGTTTCCAGGCCGGCGGGCTTGCGGACACCATGAAGGATGCCGTGCCCGACCGGACTGCGGACGAAGCAGACCTCCTCGATGCCGGGCATGCGGACGTCGGAAACGTACTGCCCCTTGCCGAGCAGAAAGCGCTCGTCTTCCCGGCGCAGCACGCGCGCGCCGACCCAATCGCCCTGCTTCATCTCGCCATGGGCCATGGCGCTACTGCACCGCATTGGCGCTGACCAAGCTGTCGATCAGCGAGGATCGCCGCAGGAACGCCTTATGCAGCTCCCGGTCCCCGGCAATTCGGCGCAGCCCGTCCAGGTGCTCGCGCCGCTTCACCGGATCGCGTTCGCTGAGAGACCTCTTGTTTGCCACCGACTGGGCTTGAACAAAATCGGTCTGCGCCTTGCGGCGCTGGCGCGTGTAGCGGTCCAGCACGGACAACTCCGCCGCGCCGTCGCGGATCGCCTCCAGTTTTTCGGCGAGATTGACGGCATCGTGGATACCCCCATTCATTCCCATGCCGCCGATCGGATTGTTCACATGTGCTGCATCCCCGGCAAGCAGGACCCGCCCATAATTGAAGGTCGCCGCGACGCGCTGATGGACCTTGTAGAGCGCGTGATAGGCGATGGAGTAGTCGCCACTTTTGGGCAGGAACTTCTGAAGGCGGCGCTGCACACCCTCCGCACTCAGCGCATCCTCGTCGGACTCCTCGGGTGGCACCGGGAAGATGCCGCGCCAGATCCCCGGTTCGCCTGGCCCCTTCACCTTGAACAGGTTCAGCCATTCATCCGGATCGGAGAAGTAGTTGCGCGTGCAGTAGTTCCTGCCCGCTTCAAGGAAGTTGAAGGTTGTACCAATCTTGATGAAGCGCTCCGGCCAAGTGAAGCCTTCGAACTCGATGCCCGCCAGCTTCCGGACCGTGCTGTGGCTGCCATCTGCGCCGATCAGCCAGTCGCAGTCAAGCGCCTCAACCTCACCATCGACGTTGACAGTAACGCGCACATTGTCCGCCGTCTGTTCATAGGACAGCAAACGTGCGGAGAAGCGGGTGGTCAGCAGCCCCGTCTCGGCCGCCTTACCGAGCGCGGCGAGCACCAGCTTGTACTGCTCCCATTGCAGCACAAAGGGATATTCAACTTCCCCTTCGAGGACGCTGACATCGAAGGCGGCAACGCGCTCCCCTGTCACGCGGTCGATGTAATAGAAGAGTGGCGACAGCAGGCCTGTAGCCCAGGCCTGCTCTTTCAGGCCCATGTGGACGAGCATCTCGACTGTCGGTGGGTGGACAGTGGCTGCCCTCTGATCCTCCACCGGACCAGGATGAGCTTCGATCAGCGTGACGGGGAATCCACGTTGACAGAGGGTCAAGGCCATGACGGCGCCGACCGGACCTGCCCCCACAACCACTACACCGTCCCGCTCATGCATCCCAGACTGCCTCAAGCTCTTCAGTAGCGCGCAACAATTAGTATACTTACTTCATTCTAATCAAGGGTCCTGATAAAGTTACCCCGGTTTTGTGGCTCTTCCGCAGGAAGCGTGGTTCATGCGGCGAGGAGCACCCGGCGTCGCAGCAGGTCCAACTTGGCGCGCCCAAAGGTCTGACGCTTGAGCAGCTCAGCTTGCCCACCTGTCCTTCTGTTTGTCCGCTGCCCCGCGGCGTGGTGAGCCCGGCCCTTACCTCAGCGCCGTCCTGCTGCGGGCCCGCAGCAAAGGCTGTGACGGCGGCCGCACCGCTCGCTGAGGCGTCGATGAACCAAGCTTTGAACGTGGTGAGCAGGGCTCGGCATGGTGCCTTGCTGCTGATGCAGCAGTCACGCAGAAGTTCGGCGAGTCGGCAAATCAGCGTACAAACAGTCGCAGCTCGGGCATCCTGCTCGAGGCGTGAAGGCTTCGCCTTCTTCCGCGCCGAGTTTGTCGGGTACTCGCGTAAGGAGCCAAGCCGACTGCTTTGGCGAGGGGAGCGCCGGCGAACTGCCGGCGGCAGTTCAGGGAACGGGCGAGGGTTGCGTTTCACGCCTGCGATGTAGCCCTTACATCGATGGCGCCCTGCGCCTCGGGCCCGGTCAGCGGTGCACCGGCCGTGGCGTGCCCGGGAATCCAAGCTCTCGCAGTTGCCGCCACAGCGCGGTGGCGTTTTCGCAGCCCGCCGCAGAGCGTGCCTCCAGGTGGGCAAGGTAGGGGTCCAGCATGCTGGGGCCGGGTGCCCGGACAGCGCACTCCGGAAGGCGCTCGGCATGCGCAAACTTCCGCACCGTCCCGCGAGCCAGCCCCATGCGGCTGACGGTGAGCATCGGCTCGCCGGCGGCATGGCGGCGCCGGACCTCGTCGTAGAGCGCGTGCCAGCGCGCCCGGCTGTTAGTGCTGGCCGCCCTCTCGGCCCGGCTGGGCTGGAAAGCGGCCGTTTGCCTTACAGGACGGGGTAGCCGACCGGGGATGGGCGGAAGACGACGGAGCCGTCCATGCGCCACGGCCAGCCAACGCTCGACCATCTGCCGCAAGTTCAGCAGCAGGTGCCAGCGATCGGCGACCTGAACGGCCGGGGACGCCCCGAGCCGGATGCGGCGGGAGTACTCGCTCGAGCGGTCACGGGCGACAGTCCGGACTCCGCGGGGGCGCCTGAGCCAGTCGGCCAGTGTCGGCGCGCTCCGGTCCGGCAACAGGCGGATGACCCGCCGCCGCTTCAAGTCGACGAGAATGGTCCCGTAGGTCTCACCTTTGCGCAGGGCCCGGTCATCGACGCCCACAAGGCAAGGGGCTGGGCGCCGCCTGGACCCACAAAAACAGTATCATCCATTCTTCCTGCGGAAGAGCCAATTCTGTGGACACCGATGATCCCTTTGCACCAGATGTTTCGGTATGAGGCCGCAGTGTCCACAAGCTAAACTCCTGTTTTTGTTCTATCCTGCTCTGCTTCCTCGGGCAGGGATCTCGCATGCTGGACGTTCACGCATCTGACTACGGCAGGACCTGGACTGCCCTTGAGCGTCGCCGGGCCGGTCTGCTTCAGGAGCTCTCCCAGGTCGAGCTGGATATGGCGACGCTGCGGAAGGCGGCAGAGGTGATCTCGCGCTATCTGGGCGCCCCTGCCGAAGCCGAGCCGGTACCGGATCTGCTTCCCATCGCGGAAGGCCTGCAGGAGCAACCCGCCGCCACGACGCTTGCCCTGCCAGCGCCTTCCTCGACGAACCTGCCCGCCCGTTCTGCTCGGCTCCCTACCAAGCGGAAGCCGGCGGATCAGGCCATCGTCGCGGCACGCGCCGCCATGCTGGGACCGCCTCGGGACGATGCCCGTATCCCGCCTAAGGTGGATGGAAAGCGGAGGCGCCTGATCCTGGCCGATGTCCCGCAGGGCGAGGCCGTGCGCGAGGCCTATGATCGCCTCGCCGAGATCTCGGCCCGAGCCGCGCCGGAGAAGGAGCCCGGCGGGCGGCACCGCCTGTCATCCAGGGGTCTAGTTGCCGGAGAACCCCTCGTCCCGAGTCTCCTGGCCGTCCTGCGGGCCGCAGGACGGCCGCTCTCGACCTCGGACTGCGTAATGGCCGCCCTCCAGCAACGAGGCCTCCGGCTGGAAGGTGCGGAACTCTGCGCCGTGGTCAGCCGCGCCTCGGCCCGCCTCGGCGAGGAGGCCAGGAAGAAGCGCGTGATACGGATCCGCGAGCCTCATGAGCGGTCCGTCCTCTGGATGATCGCAAGCCCGTAGAGCCGAGGCGGATCGGGCTGAACTACGGCTCCGCCAGCCTCCAGCCCAGGGCACGCTCAGGATAGTGACCCTGCCAGTACCCAGTGAAGTATCGGCTCTGGGGCTGTCCCATGGCCTGGCTGAGGAGCAACTCCGTGCGACGCCGGAAGCTGAGCTTACGGTTGTTCTCCTGCCATGCCAGACCGGCCGCGTAGAGATCGAGATATCGTCCGGCCAGTCTGTGGTGGATCCCTCTCTCGGACCGGCGCAGACGCGTGAAGTAGCTCTCGACCAGGTTGGTGTTGAGGCCCCGGCCCGCCGAGTAGTGCTGCTTATGGTTCACTGTGGAGTACCGGTTGAGCTCCTTCAGGCTCTGGTAGGCCGGGTGCTCGTCAGAGAGGAGCACGGTGTTTGGTCCGACATGCCGCCTGACAATGTCGCGGATGTAGGCTTCCGATTCGCCGGGCGTCACGAACGCCAGCGTCCTGTCCGGCTCTCCTCCGAGAGGGCGCTGCCGGAGGGCCGTGACGACCTGCTTGTCAGCAGGCGCGGCGTTCTCGCGCGCGCGTCCGTCCACCCGATCAATCGCCCGGTTCTCCGGCCGGGGCTTGCCGCCGACATAGGCGCCGTCCAACTCGACGGTCTCGCGCTCGGCGGCGAGGGCCTCGCGCATCTTCATCAGCAGAGCCCAAGCCGTCTTGTAGGCGACGCCGACCTCACGGCAGATCACAAGGGCGGCCTTGCCCTTCACGCCCTGAGAGAAGAGGGCGACCACGGTCAGGATCTTGCGGAAGCTCAGCTTATGATGCGCGAAGGGCGTGTTGGAGGTGACCGTGAACTCGCGCCGGCACCCCTTCTGCACGCACTTGAAGCGGTTCACCTTCTTGCCGTTGCGCGTGAGATGGTACGCGCCCTTCGCGCCGCAGTGCGGGCACCAAGGCGTGCCGTCAGGCCAGCGGGCGCGGTAGAACCACCGGTAGGCCTGGTCCTCGCGCATATTCAGGACCTGCTGGAGCGTCAGGTCGCGGGCGGCCGGGGACCTCAGGAAATGCTGGGCCATCCCTCAGCACCCCCGGCCGGGCATCGAGATCGCGGCCGGGTATTTCCCGGCCCCGGGCCATGTCATGCACGAGGTGCGTTTCCACCGTGATCGCAGCGGGTGTGCGAGGGTGCAGAACCAGGGCAGCAATGGCGATCATGGGTTCTCTCCTGATCGAGGCAACTCTCGGACACGGCGCGGCGAAGTGCCGCGGAAGTCTAGAAACGGCCTATCGACAGGGCCGACGGAGGAGAGCGCGTCATGACCGGCCCATCTCGAGCCAGGAGAGGACGGTCCGCAGTGTGTACGGAACATGGACGAGGCGGCCGCCGGGCAGCACGATTAAGCTGTCTCCCTCCACCTCGTACAGCGCCGCGACCGAGGTGGCCGCGAGGGCATGGGCCATCCCGTTGACGTCCCGCAGGAAGACGAAGCGGCCGATCCGCTGGCCAATCTCTAACTCAGTCGTAGGTGTGACCGGCCTTCCCTCCTGTTGCGAAGGAGAAGGATCAAGACGCATTCCAGGAGCAGATTGTGGGCGAGAGGCCGCGGGAAGCAGCGCGTCGTGGACGCGCTCTCCAGGCCCGGTATCGAGCGAGGACATGGGTGTTCTCCAGGCTGTCGGTGGGCGCGGGAAGGCGCAGTAACGCGGCGGCGTCAGGCCACCGCGCAACGTATCCGGACAGCTATGGAGAGGGACGACGGAGCGGGAACGGAACGGAGGATCCAGGCCGCGGGTGCGGCACGGTCCTGAGCGTTCGTAGAGGGCAGGCTGCCATCCATCATGGTGGAACATGTAGCGAACATGCGGGCCGCCTGTCCAGCGATTCGCTCGCTCGCTTTACCCGGACTGTAAATCCCGAAGTAGGGTTAAGATGATTTGTGTCTGACTTCAGGCCGATGCACGGACACCAAACGGTGGACAGATTGCCAAGCAGCATCAGCGCTGATGTTGCCAACCCAGGCTCTTGCCACCCGCCAACTCGCGGAAGCCAGTTTGGCCGCGCGTAATCGGCGTTAGCCATGGCAGCTTCGCGCCCATTCCGGTCCTCCGCATAGTGTCACCGGCCGCCTGAAAGCGGCCATACCACCCTGCGTCTGGATGGTCTCGCCGGGCGAAGGGCCGCCGGTCTGCGAGCGACCGACGGCTGCGTGAGCGCGTGTACTCCGCTGGCCCGTAACAGGTCAGACCTGCCGCATCCCACCATCGACACAGAGTTCAGCGCCCGCGATGAAGCTCGCCTCGTCGCTCAGGAGAAACAGCGCTGCCGCCGCAACTTCCTCCGGGCGTGCCATGCGGCCGAGCGGGATCTGCCCGACAAGGGCCGCGCGCACCTCATCCGTCGTGGCCGCCATCATCGCAGTATCGGTAGGGCCTGGGCTGACGACGTTCACGCGGATGCCGCGCGGCGCCAGTTCCGCGGTCCAGGTGCGCGCGTAGGAACGCAGGGCCGCCTTGGTGGCGGCATAGGTGCCGTAGTGGGGAATGCCCGCCAAGTCCGCGATCGACCCGATGAGCACGACCGAGCCGCCCTTGTCCATGGCGCCGACCGCCGCATGGAAGGCGAGAACAGGGCCGCGCACATTGACCAGGAAGTGCCGGTCGACATGCTCCGGCGTCTCCTCGGCCAGCAGCGCCGGTTCGGAGATCCCGGCATTGAGCACCAGTGCGTCGATACGGCCATGCGTGTCCCGCACCGCGGCGACGGCCGCCGCCACATCTTGCGCCACGCTGGCATCCGCTACGAGGCCGCGTGCTCCCCGGCCGATTGTGGCGGCGGCCATCTCCACCGTTTCGGCACGACGCCCGGTGAGAAAGACCGTCGCA
>NZ_JBNBZS010000118.1:0-12319 GCF_049629625.1 Roseomonas chloroacetimidivorans
TGGGAGCGCGACCTGCCGTCCTTCCCCCCGGACGAGAAGGGGCTCGCCAGCCGCGACTCCTCCGGCAAGGTGTTGAACGCGCTGGCCCAGCGCATCCCCTATCTGCTCGGCGGCGCGGCCGACCTCGCGCCATCCACCAAGAGCGACCTGAAGGGCGAACCGAGCTTCGAGGCGCACGCCTATGGCGGCCGCAACTTCCATTTCGGCGTGCGGGAGCATGCGATGGGCGCGATCTGCAACGGCATGGCGCTGTCACGCTTGCGGCCCTACGGCTCAGGCTTCCTGATCTTCTCCGACTACATGCGTCCTTCGGTCCGCCTGTCTGCGCTGATGGAGCTGACCGTCACCTGGATCTTTACCCATGACAGCATCGGCGTGGGCGAGGACGGGCCGACACACCAGCCGGTCGAGCAGCTCCCAAGCCTGCGCGGCATCCCTGGCCTGCTGGTGATCCGCCCCTGTGACGCGAACGAGGTGGCCGAGGCCTGGCGCGTCATCCTGACCCGCAAGCACGAACCTGCCTGCCTGATCCTCAGCCGCCAGGCCCTGCCAACGCTCGACCGCGGCAAGGTCGCCTCCGCCTCGGGCCTCGCGCGCGGCGCCTATGTGCTCGCGGACGCCGAGGGCGGACGGCCGCAGGTCATCCTGATCGGGACCGGCAGCGAGGTCGGGCTCTGCCTGCAGGCGGGGGCGGAGTTGGCCAAGGAGGGTGTCCGCGCCCGCGTCGTCTCCATGCCGAGCTGGGAACTCTTCGAGCAGCAGGAGCAGGCGTACAAGGACGAGGTCCTGCCGCCGGACATCCTCGCCCGTGTCGCGGTCGAGCAGGCGGCAACCCTGGGCTGGGAGCGCTATGTCGGCGTGAACGGCACGGTCATCGGCATGCGCAGCTTCGGGGCATCCGCGCCGGCCAAGGCCCTCTTGGACAAGTTCGGCTTCACTGTCGAGAAGGTCGCCGCGGCGGCCCGCGAACAGGTCCAGCGCGGCGCGTCCCGGCAGGCGGCCGAGTAGGAGGGGCAGGACATGAACCCGCTCAAGCAGCTCGAGGCCTGCGGCCAGTCACCCTGGCTCGACTACGTCAAGCACAGCCTGATCGAGAAGGGCGATCTCGCCCGCATGATCCGGGACGATGGGCTGAAGGGCGTCACCTCCAACCCGTCCATCTTCGAGAAGGCGATCGGCCACTCGGATGAGTATGACGATGCGCTGAGGGCCTTCCAGGCACAGGACGATCACGGCATCTCGGCCATCTACGAGCATCTGGCGATCGGCGACATCCAGGCCGGCGCCGACGTGCTGCGCCCGGTTTACGATGCGACCGGGGGGCGCGACGGCTATATCAGCCTGGAATGCTCCCCCTATCTCGCCAACGACACCGAGGCGACGGTGGAGGAGGCGCTGCGCCTGTGGGGGGCGGTGGACCGGCCGAACCTGATGGTGAAGGTGCCGGCGACGCCAGCGGGGATCCCGGCCATCCGGCAGCTCATCGGGCGCGGGATCAACATCAACGTCACCCTGCTCTTCGCGGTCTCCGCCTACGAGCAGGTAGCGGAGGCCTATATCGCGGGGCTGGAGGATCTCGCCCGCGCCGGTGGCGACCTCTCCCGTGTCGCCAGCGTGGCCAGCTTCTTCGTCAGCCGCATCGACACCCAGGTTGACAAGCAATTGGAGAGGCACGGCGAGGCCGGAAGAGCTTTGCTTGGGCGCATCGCCATCGCCAACGCCAAGGTCGCCTACGAACGCTACAAGGAACTGTTCTCCGGAGCCCGCGACAACGCGCTGTTCTCCGGGGCCCGCTGGGAGATCTTGGCGCGAAGGGGCGCGAGGACACAGCGCCTGCTCTGGGCGTCCACCGGGACGAAGAACCCTGCCTACAAGGACACGCTGTATGTGGAGGAGCTGATCGGCCGCGACACCGTGAACACGCTGCCGCCCGAGACGATGGACGCGTTCCGCGACCACGGCACGGCCACGCCGGATGCGGTGGAGCGTGATCTCGATCGGGCGCAGGCGGATCTCGCGGAACTGCAACGCCTGGGCATCTCGCTCGAGGCCATCACGACCGGGCTGGTCGAGGATGGCGTACGCCAGTTCGCCGATGCCTTCGACCAGCTCCTCGGCGCCGTCGCGAAGCGCCGCCGCACCCTGTTCGAGGGCGACCGCGCCACGCTGGAGCTACGGCCCGGCAGCGAGGATTTCGACAAGGCGGTTCGGGAGGAGATGGAGGCCTGGCGCCGCGAGGGGCGGATCCGCCGCCTGTGGCGGGGCGACAAGGCACTCTGGACCGGCGCCGACGAGGACCGCTGGCTCGGCTGGCTCAACATCGTGGAGCAGGAGCTCAAGGACCTTCCCGCGCTGGAGCGCTTTGCAGCCGGGGTGAAGGCGGGCGGGTTCACCGATGTCGTGCTGCTGGGCATGGGCGGGTCGAGCCTGGGTCCGGAGGTGCTGGCCGAGACTTTCCGGCAGGTGCCGGGCTGGCCACGCTTCCACGTGCTGGACGCGACCGATCCGGCCCAGCTGCGCGCGGTCGAGGCGGCGGTAGACCTGTCGCGGACGCTGTTCATCGTGTCGTCCAAGTCAGGCAGCACGCTCGAGCCCAACATCTTCCTGGCCTATTTCCACGACCGGATGGAGGCGATGCTGGGCTCGGGCCGGGCCGGGCCGCATTTCGTCGCCGTCACCGATCCCGGCTCCTCGATGGAGGCGCGGGCGAGGGAGCTGGGCTTTCGCGCGATCTTCCATGGCGTGAAGGAGATCGGCGGGCGCTACTCCGTGCTGTCGAAATTCGGGCTGGTCCCAGCGGCGGCGATCGGCCTGGATGTGCGGCGCCTGCTGCAGACGACGCGGCGCATGGTGCGATCCTGCGCCGATGACGTGCCGCCGGCCGAGAACCCGGGCCTACAGCTCGGCGTCGCCCTGGGCGTGGCGGCGAAGCGCTTTGGGCGCGACAAGGTGACGATCATCGCCTCGCCCGGGATCGCCGCTCTCGGCGCCTGGCTGGAGCAGCTCCTGGCGGAAAGCACGGGCAAGCAGGGGAGGGGGCTGATCCCCGTCGACGCCGAGCCGCTGCGTGCGCCCGACCGCTACGGGCGCGACCGGTTCTTCGCCTATCTGGAACTGGACGGCCAGGCCGAGCCGGCCCAGCGGCAGCTTGCGGACGCGCTGGAGAAGGCTGGCCATCCCGTCGCGCGGATCCGCGTCAGGGATGTCTGGAGTCTCGGCGAGGAGTTCTTCCGCTGGGAGATCGCCACCGCGGTCGCGGGCGGCGTCATCGGCATCAACCCGTTCGACCAGCCCGACGTCGAGGCGAGCAAGGTGAGGACGCGGGCGCTCACCCGGGACTACGAGAAGCGGGGCAGCCTGCCGGAGGAGGAGCCGCTGTTCCGGGAGAACGGCGTCGCGCTCTATGCCGATCCCCACAATGCCGGCGCGCTTGGCCAGCACAACACGCTCTCGGGTTATTTGAGATCACATCTCGGACGGGTGGGGGAGGGGGACTACGTCGCGCTCCTCGCCTATATCGAGCGCAACGCCGCGCATATCGATGCCCTGCAGGCCGTTCGCGCGCGCATCGGCGAGGCGACACGCGCGGCGACCTGCCTGGGCTTCGGGCCGCGCTTCCTGCACTCCACCGGGCAGGCCTACAAGGGCGGGCCGAACAGCGGTGTGTTCCTGCAGGTCACCTGCGACGACGCGGCCGACCTGAAGGTGCCGGGCACCGCCTACAGCTTCGGCGTGGTGAAGGCTGCGCAGGCCCGTGGTGATCTCGAGGTGCTGACCGAGCGCGGAAGGCGCGCCTTGCGCGTGCACCTGGCAGACGTGGAGTCCGGGCTGGCGGAACTCGCCCGCGCGGTGGAACAGGCCCTGTCGTAGGAGGATGGCGATGCAGCTCGGGGTGATCGGTCTGGGGCGGATGGGCGGCAACATCGTCCGCCGCCTGATGAAGGGCGGGCATGAATGCGTGGCCTACGACGCCAAACCCGGTGCGGCGCAGGCACTGGCCGGGGAGGGCGCGAAGGCCGTCGCCTCGTTGGAGGAGATGGTGCAGGCACTGCGCCCGCCCCGTGCCATCTGGGTGATGTTGCCGGCCGGGAAGATCACGGAGGACACGATCCGGCACCTCGCCGGCATCATGGACCGCGGCGACATCCTCATCGATGGCGGCAATAGCTACTACAAGGACGACATCCGCCGTGCGAAAGAGCTGCGCGAGAAGGGCCTGCACTACGTGGATGTCGGCACCTCCGGCGGCGTCTGGGGCCTGACCCGTGGCTATTGCATGATGATCGGTGGCGAGAAGGAGATGGTGGACCGGCTGGACCCGGTCTTCCAGACCCTCGCGCCCGGCCTCGGCACGATCGAGCGCACCGAGGGGCGCGAGGCGCTCGATCCGCGCGCGGAGAAGGGCTACATCCACGCCGGCCCCAGCGGCGCCGGGCACTTCGTCAAGATGGTGCACAACGGCATCGAGTACGGGCTGATGCAGGCCTATGCGGAGGGCTTTGATATCCTCCGCAACAAGACCTCCGACCACCTGCCCGAGGACGAGCGTTTCGAGCTGAACGTGGCCGACATCGCCGAGGTCTGGCGGCGGGGCAGCGTGATCTCTTCCTGGCTGCTGGACCTCAGCGCGCAGGCGCTGGCCAGGGACGGACAGCTCTCCGATTTCTCCGGCTTTGTCGAGGATTCCGGCGAGGGGCGCTGGACGATCGAGGCGGCCATCGAGGAGGCGGTTCCGGCCCATGTGCTCTCCTCCGCGCTCTACAACCGGTTCCGCTCGCGCCAGGAGCACACCTTTGCGGAGCGGATGCTCTCCGCCATGCGCTTCGGCTTCGGTGGCCATGTCGAAACCCACGCGCCCGCCGATCCCGGCGGGCGGCCAGCGGAGACCCACGGGCGTGCGGACAGGGCGGAGTAGAGCGGGTGCCCGACACCTCCCTCCCGCCGTCCACCCGCGTCGTCGCGCCGCCGCGCCGCGCGCCGAAGCCCGCTGATCCCTGCGCCATGGTGCTGTTCGGCGCGGGCGGGGACCTGACCAGGCGGCTTGTGGTGCCGGCACTCTACAACCTGTGCCGCACCGGGCTGCTGCCGGAGGGCTTCGCCCTGATCGGCACGGATATTCTGCAGCAGGACACCAGGGCTTGGGCCGCGCAGCTGCGAGACATGCTGCAGAGCTTCGTCGGCAATGCTTCCTCGGAGTTCAACATCGACCGCGTCGAGGAGGATGTCTGGCAGCGCCTTGTCGACCGCATGACCTATCTCCAGGGCGACCTGAACGACCCCGGCCTCTACGCCCGGATCGGCGGTGCCCTGGACGAGGCGCCGCAGAAGCACGGCACGCACGGCAATGCGATCTTCTACCTGGCCGTCGCCGACCGGTTCTTCGCCAGCATCGTCGAGCAGTTGGGCGGAGCCGGGCTGGCGCGAGAGGAAGAGGCAGACCACGGGCGGTTCTGGCGCCGTGTCGTCATCGAGAAGCCCTTCGGCCACAGCCTGGAATCCGCGCGCGATCTGGACAGGCGCATCCGACAGGTGCTGGGAGAGCACCAGATTTTCCGAATCGACCACTTCCTGGGCAAGGAGACGGTCCAGAGCATCATGGCCTTCCGCTTCGCCAATGGGCTCTTCGAGCCGATCTGGAACCGCGACCGGATCGACCACGTGCAGATCACCGTTGCTGAGACCGTCGGCCTGGAGCGGCGCGGCCGGTTCTATGAATCCACCGGCGCGCTGCGCGACATGGTGCCCAACCATGTCTTCCAGCTCCTCGCAATGGTGGCGATGGAGCCACCCGCCAACTTCACCGCCGAGTTCATCCGCACGCGCAAGGTCGAGCTCTTTGCCAGTATGCGCTCCGTCCGGCCGGAGGACGCCGTGCGCGGGCAGTACGGGCCGGGTGCGGTGCTGGGGAAGCTGGCGCAGGGCTACCGGCAGGAGCCGGACGTGGCGCCGGACTCCAGCACCGAGACCTATGTTGCGATGAAGCTGTCCATCGACAACTGGCGCTGGGCGGGCGTGCCCTTCTACATCCGCACCGGAAAGCACATGTCCCGGCGCAGTACGGAGATTGCCATCCGCTTCCGCCAGGCCCCTTACGCGCCGTTCGAGGCGACCCCCGTGCACAGCCTTCCGCCGAACTGGCTGGTGCTGAGCATTCAGCCGGATGAGGGCATTTCGCTGCAGTTCGAGGTGAAACGGCCCGGACCGGCCCTGGAGCTGGCGACGGTGAGGATGGATTTCCGCTATCGCGACTATTTCCCCCGCGAGCCCAATGTCGGCTACGAGACACTGCTCTATGACGTCATGATCGGGGACGCGACGCTGTTCCAGCGTGCCGACATGGTGGAGGCGACCTGGCGCGTCGTGCAACCCGTGCTGGATGCCTGGGCGGAGCAACCGGCGGAGGACTTCCCCAACTACGCCTCCGGCTCCGATGGGCCAGACGCGGCCGTGGCGCTGCTGGCGCGCGATGGCAACCGGGCCTGGCGCCCCGTCACGCCCCCTGGGAGCACCGTCTGACAATGGCGCGAATCCGCCTGCTGGTCGCCGACGTGGACGGTACGCTCGTCACCCAGGATAAGGTGCTGACCGAGGCGGCGAAGGCGGCCGCGCGGGACCTGCGCACTCACGGCGTGCGCCTGGCCATCACCAGCGGCCGCCCGCCGCGCGGCATGCGCATGCTGATCGAACCCCTGGCACTGGACGGCGCTATCGCCGGCTTCAACGGCGGTGTCTTCGCCAACCCGGACCTCTCCGTCATCAGCAGCCGCACGCTGGAGCCGGAGGCGGCGCGACAGGCCGTGCGCATGATCCGCGAACACGGGATGGATGCCTGGCTCTACACCGAAGAGGAGTGGCTGATCCGCGACAGGCGGGCACCGCACGTAGCGCGGGAGGCCTGGACCGTGAAGTTCGACGCGCGTGTGGTGCCCGAGTTCACGGATGCGGATCTCGTGCACGCCGTGAAGATCGTCGGCGTCTCCGACGACCATGGGCTGGTTGCGCGCTGCGAGCAGGAGCTGCAGCAAGCGCTCGGGAAAGCCGCCAGTGCAGCGCGCTCGCAGCCCTACTATCTCGACGTCACCCACCCCCAGGCAAACAAGGGCGAAGTCGTGCGCACGCTCTCGCACATGCTGGACATCCCCCGCGAGGAGATCGCCACCATCGGCGACATGCCCAATGACGTGCTGATGTTTCGCGAGAGCGGCTTCAGCATCGCCATGGGCAATGCCAGCGACGACGTGAAGTCCCAGGCCAGCGCCACGACCTCCAGCAGCGAGGAGGAGGGCTTCGCACGCGCCGTGCGGGAGCTGATCCTGCCCAGGGCTGGTCTCGAGGGCGGCGCATGAACCCCGCCCACGGCACGCTTCGCGTGTTCGAGGACGCTGCCGCGCTCGCCCGCGCCGCGGCGGAGGAGGTCTGCGCACGCGCCGAGACGGCGGGCGGGCGGTTCATGCTGAACCTCTCCGGCGGATCCACTCCGAAGCCGCTCTACATGGCACTGGCCTCGCCGCCCCTGCGCGACCGCTTCCCCTGGGACCGGGCGCAGTTCACCTGGGGCGATGAGCGCTTCGTGCCGCCAGATCACCCCGCCAGCAACGCCCGAATGGTGCGCGAGGCCATGCTCTCCCGCGTCCCCGTGGCGCCCGGCCAGGTGCACCCGGTGCCCACGACGGGGATGACGCCCGGGCGCGCCGCCGCGTGTTACGAGCGCAGCCTGCAGACGCTCTACGGCGCCGACCGGCTCGATCCTGCGCGGCCCCTCTTTGACGTGGTGCTGCTCGGTCTCGGCGAGGACGGCCACACTGCATCGCTCCTTCCGGGCCAGCCGGTCCTGGAGGAGCGGACACGCTGGGTCGCCGCCGTGCCGCAAGGTCGGGAGGAGGTGCGGATCACCCTGACCTATCCCGCGTTGGAGAGCACGCGGGCGGCCATTTTCCTGGTTGCCGGCGCGGGTAAGCGGGACGTGTTGGACCGCATCCTTTCCGGCGGGAGCGAGGTCCCTGCTGCCCGCCTGCGGCCGCAAGGCGAGCTTCTCTGGTTCGCTGATCGGGCTGCCGCCGGCCGATGGGCGGGCTGACGCGCTTGGGCTTCCAACCGGCAGGTGCGAGATGACGAAGGAACCGGACGCAGGCAGGCATACGGCGGCCACGGCGGCGCTGGCGCTCGTCAGGGACGGGATGCGGCTCGGCCTCGGCACCGGCTCGACCGTGCGCTATTTCCTGGACGCGCTGGCAGGGCGGGTACGGAGGGAAGGGCTGCGGGTCCTGGGCATTCCGACCTCGGTCCGCACGGAGGAGCAGGCGCGGGCGCTCGGCATCCCGCTCGCGGACTTCGCCACGATCGAGCGCCTGGACCTCGCGATCGACGGGGCGGACGAGGTGGAGCGCGGTACGCTGCGGCTGATCAAGGGCCTCGGCGGAGCCTTGCTGCGCGAGAAGATCGTGGCCGAGGCCGCATCCCAACTCGTCGTGATTGCCGATCCCTCCAAGATCGTGGACCGGCTTGGCGCCCGCACGCCTCTGCCGGTGGAGGTGGTGCGTTTCGGACATGAGGCAACGGCGCGACGCATCGCCGCCCTCGGCGCCGCACCGGCGCTCCGCATGAGCGGGAACGGGCCGTTCCTGACCGACAGCGGCAACCTGATCTACGACTGCGCCGGCCTGTCGCCGATGCTGGACCCGCGCAGACTGCAAGGGCAGCTGCGCGCTATCGCCGGCGTCATAGAGACCGGGCTGTTCCTGGATGGTCCGGAACTCGTCCTCATCGGCCATGCGGACGGGCGGATCGACCGCCTGGAGCGGCCGGCATGAGGTCCTCCTGCGTGGATTGCCGGCGACGCGAATGGCTGAGCCGGTTTGTCTCAAACTGGCCCTGCCGCGGGTGTGGTGCACCTGACTTGCTCCGCCGTCCCGCGGAGCAGGTCATCATGGTGCGGAAGCCGGCCCGCGCCTGACGTATCCCATGGAGGAGCAAGATGGTCAGCGACACGGTGCCGGGCGGCAGGCCCGGATGGGACCATGCGGCCGGTCACGGGCTGACACGGCCCACGATCATTGTGCTCATGGGTGTGTCCGGTTCGGGCAAGACCACTGTCGGGGTCCTGCTCGCGAAGGCCCTGGACTGCCAGTTCCAGGAAGGGGACGACCTGCACCCGAAGGAGAACATCGAGAAAATGGGCAGGGGCAGGCCGCTGACCGATGCGGACCGCCTGCCCTGGCTGCGGAAGGTCGCCGAGCTGATCGACGGCTGGCGCGCGCGCGGTGAATCGGGCGTCATGGCCTGCTCTGCATTGAAGCAGTCCTATCGCAACATCATCACTGGCGACCGAAAGGACGTCCACCTCGTCCTCTTGCAGGGCTCGCGCGAGCTGATCCGCCGGCGCATGGCAGCGCGGCAAAAGCACTTCATGCCCGTTGCCCTGCTCGAGAGCCAGTTCGCCACGCTCGAGGAGCCCGGGGCAGACGAGAACCCGATTGTCGTCTGGGTCAGCGGCACGCCGGCCGAGACCGTGGCCGAGATCCTGCGCAAGCTTGAGGAACGTGAGCAAGCCCAGTGCTGAGTCGGAAGCCGCCGCCTCCGGATCCTGCTCCAGAGTTGACGGGGAGGATCTCATGCGCGTGTCATCACCGACCACCGCGCGCTCCTCGTCAGTTGCTTCCAAGGCAGTTTGCGGTGCCGGGCGGAGCGCTCAAGACAGTCGGCGGCGCTCCGCAGCGATTGCGTTCCTGTCCAATGATCCCAGCTCAGCGCGGAGCCAGTGTATGTCCGACCTTCGCTTCCACGCCACGCTCGGCCAGTTGCGCCACCACCCGCTCCTGCGCGGGCTCCGTGTCGTCTGTTATGCAGTGCTTGCCTTTGCCCTGACATTTGTGGAATTGGTCGCCGAGCTGTTCGCCTCCTTTCTGCTCTTCAGCGGCGTGCTGTGGTGGGTTGCGCTGAGGGTGATCAATGGTCTGTCCGTAGAGGGCGAAATCCAGCATCTCCTGCGCTATTTCCCCTCGCGCGTCGCGTTGGGGGAGCACTGGGTGACGCCGTCCGAGCTGATCCACCAAGGACTACTTCTGCTCGCGGTTCTAGCTGCTTGCCGTACCTTGAACCGCCTGGTCGATCGGAACCTCTGACCGGCCCAACGCCGGTGCTATTCGAGATGGTGAATGACAGGCTGGCCATGCGGCGCCTGGACCAGCTTCGAGAGGCTCTCGCCGCCCGAGACTACCGTCAGCTTCGTGCTCGCCCCGACGTGCATGCGGTTCAGCGTCGCTCGCTCGGGCTCCTCTGGACCGGCAGCAACGGGCTAACCAGATAAGTGCCCGGGCGTTCGCTCCGGGAACGAACACGTCGGAGGATGCGGCAGAGCATGGCGTCGAAGCACACCGAGGGCGATGGGGCTAACGTCGTGGCCCATGGCGCTCTCCTCGAGTTGAGGCCCGAGGAGGTGGACGACGCGTTGGTGTTGCTGTGCACCATCGCTCGCGAGCAAGGCCGCGTCACGCAAAGGCAGGTCACCGCGGCGCTCCGCCCGGACAGATTCTCCTCGGAAGTGGTCGAGAACGCGACGGCGGCGCTCTCGGACCCGGGCGTGGATTTGGTCCCGTCTCACCCTGATCAGGAAGAGGAAGCGGACGACATCGCGGACGAGCCCACCGCGGCCGCTGAGCCCGCTGGAGACCGCGAGGAGGCCGGCGGCCTCGGCGAGAACCCGGGCCGCTCGGCCGACCCGCTGCGCGCCTACCTGCGTGAGATGGGCTCAGTGGGGCTGCTGACGCGGGAGGGGGAGGTGGCGCTGGCCAAGCGCATTGAGGCCGGCCGGGCCCTCATGCTGGCTGGACTGTGCGAGAGCGCGCTCACCTTCCGCGCCATCCTGGCTTGGCACGACGCACTGATCGAGGGTCGCATGCTCCTGCGCGATGTGCTGGACCTTGAGGCAACCCGCGGAGCCAGCGAGCTAGACGCCGATGGCGGCGCCGGCGAGGGGGGCGAGGCGGAGGGCGGGGACATGGCCGGCTCACAGATGGAGCTGGAGAACCAGCTGCGCCCCGGGGCCTATGCTGCCTTCGACCGGATCCGTGCGATCTGGGAGGCGGTCGAGGCCGCGCGCACGAGCCGCTTGGGAGGAGCCGCCGCTGTCGACCGGGACGGGGTCGGCGACCAGCTTGCTGAGCTGGCCGCCGCGGTCGGGCAGCTCCGACTGCACGCTGATCGAATAGCGGAACTCCTGGGGCGGATGCGGGCGGTCAACGCTCGGGTGACAAGCGCCGAAGGAGGGCTGCTGCGCATTGCCATCGCTTCGGGTGTACGGCGTGAGGAGTTCTTGGAGGTCTACCGCGCCGCTCCCGCTCGCGGCTGGGTGGCTGCCACCGCAGGTCGAGGGGGGCGCGGCTGGAAGGTGTTCGCTACCGTGCACGCCTCGGAGGCCGAGCGAGCGCTGGAGGAGATGTCGGCGGCGGCCGCCGAAGCCGGACTGAGCGTCCCCGAGTTCCGGCGCATCCACGCTGCTGTGTCATGCGGTGAGCGGGAGATGACCCAAGCCAAGAAGGAGATGATCGAAGCGAACCTGCGCCTCGTGATCTCCATTGCCAAGAAGTACACCAACCGCGGCCTGCAGTTCCTGGACCTGGTGCAGGAGGGCAATATCGGTCTGATGAGGGCGGTGGAGAAGTTCGAGTACCGCCGCGGCTACAAACTTTCAAGTTACGCGACATGGTGGATTCGGCAAGCGATCACCCGCGCCATTGCGGACCAGGCGCGAACCATCCGTGTGCCTGTGCACATGAACGAGACCGTGAATAAGATCGTTCGTACCTCCCGGCGGCTGCTGAACGAGACCGGACGGGAGCCGACACCAGAAGAGATCGCGGGTAGGATGGGGCTGGCGGTCGAGAAGGTGGTCCGGGCGCAAAAGATTGCGAAGGAGCCGATCAGCTTGGAAAGCCCGGTTGGAGACGAGGAGGAC
The DNA here is from genome assembly GCF_049629625.1 of Roseomonas chloroacetimidivorans. Classification (NCBI taxonomy): domain Bacteria; kingdom Pseudomonadati; phylum Pseudomonadota; class Alphaproteobacteria; order Acetobacterales; family Roseomonadaceae; genus Roseomonas; species Roseomonas chloroacetimidivorans. The sequence goes on from NZ_JBNBZS010000118.1 coordinate 11,954, forward strand.
AGTCACCTCGGCGACTTCATCGAGGACGGCAATGCGGTAGCGCCGCTCGACGTCGCGGTGGGCTCGAAGCTGCGCGAGGTTACGGCCGAGGCACTGTCCGCCCTGACCCCTCGCGAGGAGCGGGTGCTGCGAATGCGCTTCGGCATCGGCACGAACACCGACCACACCTTGGAAGAGGTCGCGCAGCAGTTCAACGTCACCCGTGAGCGCATCCGCCAGATCGAGGCCAACGCGCTGCGCAAATTAAACCTGCCTGCGCGCTCGAAGGCATTGCGGACCTTCCTCGACGGATGAACCCCCGAGGCAAGCCCGAACTTGGTGAGATCTGCACGGATGTGTTTGGACGCGCCGAGGCTTGTCGGGTTC
>NZ_JBNBZS010000119.1:0-12186 GCF_049629625.1 Roseomonas chloroacetimidivorans
CGTGGTCGTCCAGATCGAGGGCGCCAGCTACCGTCTCCGCCAGCACGCCGATCTCGTCCCCGAGCACATCCGCTCCAAGGCTCTGATCCACCCACCCGCAACCGCCAACCCTCCAAGCCGTCGGGGGGCGGCCACCCAAAGCAGAGGCACAGGTCACCCCATAGGGCAGAACCAAAACCACCAAAGTGAGGAATTTTCAAAGCCCACATGTGAGGAAGATCCAACGCCCGTTGACAAGTACCGCTCGCCATCCGCAGCTGCGAGCGGGTTCTCGACGCAGTGAGCCAACGCCGTTGTTGCCGACCAGTCCTGCCAGGCCCGGCCGGCGTAGCCGCCCAGCAGCAGGCAGACGGCCGCGAGCCCGACCATCCCGTAGCGGCGCCACTCCATGCTCTTGTTGTAGCGCTTCTCCCGGATGACCACCGCGTCACGGATCTCCTCCAGGATCTTCGGGGTCAGGTCCTGAAGCGTCTTGAGCGTCAGCTTCTCGGCCTCGACCTGCGCCCTGGTCAGCACCGCCTGCGCCTCGTGCATCTGGTGCGCCGCCGCCTCGCTGACGGTGCGGAGCTTCGCGACCTCCGCATCCAGTACGGCCTGCGTGCCCTCGACTGTGGCTGTGACCGCTTCCGCCTGCCTCTCCGTCAGGTCCGCGAGCCCGGTCACTGCCCGTCGCATCGTCGCCACCCAGATCCCGAGCGGCTCACTTGGGGCGAGGCCCATCCGCCAAGCAGCCTGCTCCATATCCTCGGCCGCAGCCCGTAGATCATCCGCCGCCACTGACGTGGGGGTCAGGTCGCCGCTCATGGCAGCCACTCCGCGGCCTTGATGCGCTCGAACTCGCCCCGGATCTTGTCGATCCACTGCCTGACCATAAATTGCCGCAACGGGCCGAGTGGCTTTCCCGAAGGACCCACCCTGCCGGCGGCAGCGTCGATGAAGCTCAGACCCGCTTCCCGCACTTCCTCCATGCAAGGCAGCCGAGGAAGGAAAATCGGCCGCACACCGGCATCGGTCATCTCGGCGTAGCCGGGCTGAGACATGATCCGATTGAAAGCTCCGTGCGGCGTACGGCCCTGAGGGACCAAATACTCGTTGAATATCAAGACCGAGCGCCGGGGCCGGAAGTATCCCGCTCGCCATATCGCCAGGACGTGCTCGAAGTCGTCCAACTCCGGGCCCGCGAAGAACAGCCCGAGGGGATGGGCACCCAGCGCCTCGCAGAACTCCACGAGCGCCAGATCGTGTCCATATTCCTGCATGACCCGGTCGCCGCCGCCGAGGTCGATGACAATGGAGGACTGGAGACTCAGCGCCTCCTCGATGCTGTTCGTCAGCCACTGTTTCACATCTGGGGTCTCATCTGTGGGGGGCTGAGTAGCCCCACCGTCCGAACCGGGCGGGTAGAGCCCGGCCAGCGTCGGGTTACGCCTGTCGCCATCGGCGACGAGCACCGGGCGGCCTTCCGCGCGCCCGATCTGGACCAGCAGATCCAGGAATGTACTACCGCCTGCCCGGCCGCGACCGTGGCGCATGGCCACGGTGATGCCCCGTGCCTTGCTTGCCTCGGCCGGTTCAGGCCGGGCCGACTTCTTACTCATCTCGTTCATTCTGTGCCCTCACTTTCGTCCGCTACGTTTCGCGATGACCTCTGCGAGACCGGCCCTCAGCTGTTCCGGGGTAATGTCGTCCGAGGCGCCACCTCCATGGCTATCCGGCGGGCGTGCGAATGGAGACGCCTCTTTTGCAGCCGACGAACCAGCCGCCGGCGGGCGCTCCACGACGGGTGGGCGCCAGCCGGCCGGGGCGTGACCTGGCCCGCGCTTCGCGGCCGTGCCGGTTCGGCGCTGCCGTTCGCTCTCCGCGATGTCTCGGCACACGCGCGCCCACACGCGGGCTGCTGACTTCGCGTTGGGCGGCTCGCCGCGAGAGCCGACGACGCCGTCGCGGATCATGTCTTCCACCACGACGGCCCAGCCCGCTTCGGTCTCCTGAAAGGCCGCCGTGAGGTGGCGGTATTCCTTGCGCAGCCATCGGTAAACTTGGCCACGACCCTTGAAAGGCCGCTTGCGCATGCTCCTAACCACGCGGGGCACTTTGTCAGCTGTCATGGATCCAGCTTGCCGGGCAACCGTGCGAACGGGATCGCGCTGACGCGCTTTTTTCTCCATCGTGGTACCATCCCGGCATCACGAGGTCACCATCCAGGCACCATGTCGGCACCATCAGGGGACCATAGAAAAGGTGTTTCCATACACCATTGCACCTAAGGTGCGGGGTGCGCGGTCCTGCGCACGGTCCCTGCACGGTTCCTGTCGCCATTCGCATCGCCTCCGCGCCCTTCTTATCGCCGTTCGCACGGGCCGGAGCGACGCTGCTGCCAGACGCAGGAGGCAGCATGCCTGACCAACAAGACCCACAAGCGGTGCGAACTGAGACATCCGATCAGGACGTCGCGGCGGTCCTCGCCCTGCAATCGACCCTGCTGCGGCTGCTGTTGGAGCGCCTGGACCAGGTGGTCCAGCTGCTCACGCCCAAGCCGAGCGAGGGGCCGACCCTCGATGAGCTGCTCGCCGGGCTCGTGAGCCTGATCAGCGATCAGGCGGTTCTGCTCAAGCGCATCGACGCGCGCACGGACCTGCTGGTGCAGCAACAACTCTACCCCGGAGACACCCGGCCCGGCCTGAATGGAGCCGGTGCGAACGGTACGAGCAGCCGGGGATGATGACCTTCCGAAAGCTGGCTGCCTCTAGCGCCGGCAAGCTCATCCGGGCCTACTTCACCGAGAACACCCCGGAGCCAATCCACGACCCCGCCACCACGCCGGGCCAGCATCTCGACCCCGGCGGCCGTCTGACCGCCTATTATACTGGCCGGGACAGCCGGGCGACCTGGCGGCCCGACATGCCCCAGGCAGTGGCCAAGGTGCTCGGCATCGACCCCTCCCGGATGCCTAGGGACGCCCAGCTTGATCGCCTCTTCGAGGCCAAGCGCGCGGACAACGGGGAGGCCTGGTCGAGCCAGGAGCGCAAGATCAGCGCCTACGACCTGACCATGGCTTCTCACAAATCCGTGACACTGGCAGCCGAGTTCGCGGGGACGCCGGCCGAGAGCGCGGCCATCTGGCACGCCATCGACAAGGCCAACGACGCCACGATGCGCTACGTCGCCCGCGAGCTCGGCTGGGCCCGCAAGGGCAAGGGTGGCGAAGAGGGGGCCGACCCGGGTGCGGTCGCCTGGGTCAGCTTCCGCCACCACACGGCCCGGCCGACCCTCCCGGTACAGGACGGACCGGGCGGGGCGACTTATCTCGCCACGGTGCCGACCGACGGCGACCCGCACGCCCACATCCACAACGCCCTGTTCAATGTCGTGGTGACCGATGACGGCCGGGTGGGCTCGCTCGATACGCAGCAGCTCCATTCCCGCGTCCACGAGTTTGGAGCCTACTTCCAGGCCAGGCTCGCCGAGCAGCTGCGCCGGTTGGGCGCCCGGACCAGCTACGACAGAGATCAGCAAGCGGTCGTGCTGGATGCCATCCCGGAGCGGGCCAACGACCTGTTCAGCAAGGGCCGCAAGCAGGTCCTCCGCAGCGCCCGCGCCTACGCCAAGCGGCAGGGCCTCGAGTGGGACCAGATCTCGGCCGAGGGCAAGCTCAAGATCCTGTCCGTCACCGGCCTCGCCTCCCGCCAAGAGAAGCACGGCAACAAGAACGACCGGGAGATCTGGCGCGAGCAGGCCGAGGATATCGGCTGGCACCACAAGACCGTCATGCACGAGGTGGAGCACCCCAAGCTGACCGATGCCGAGCGGTTCGACCGGGCCTACCAGTTCGCTGCGCGGCACCTGGCCAAGGAGTTCCAGACTGCGGCCGTGATCGACTATGACAAGCTGCGGATGTACGCCGCCCGGGGGCTGATCGGCACCGGCATCGCAGGCGGGCCGGACGACATCGACCGCGTGGTGGCGCTGATCGAGGCCCGCGGGATCGAGCTGCGGGGCGAGCACGTGGCCCTGGTGGTCGGGCACTCGGGCGAGAAGGTCCGGGTCACCAACACCGCCCAGATCCGGATCGAGCAGGCGCTGGCGTGGCATGGCCGGCGCGCTGCGGGTGACCGGGCTGGTGCTCTCCCGGCTGCGGCGATCAAGGCTGCCGTGGACGCCTCCGGCCTCGACTTCACCAGTAAGCCCGAGCACGCCCGGGCGCAGCTGGCAGCGATCTATGCCATGGGGCAGGGGGGTGCCCTGACCGTGCTGACCGGCGTGGCCGGGGCCGGCAAGACCACGCTGATGAAGCCGCTCGTCGCGGCCTGGAGGGCGGACACCCGCTTCGACCCTGGCGGCCGGGAGGTGGTGGGCGTGGCTACTGCTTGGCGTCAGGCCGACGCGCTGAAGGAGGCCGGGGTCGAGACGACCCTGGCCATGCACCCGCTGCTCGCGGCCATCCGCTCGGGCGAGTTCCAGCCGACCCGGAACACCGTGCTGCTGATCGACGAGATCAGCCAAGTGGGCCCGCGCGCCATGCTCGAGCTCCTGGAACTGCAGGCCCGCACCGGGTTCACCATCAAGGCCCTGGGCGACCGGGAGCAGGTGCAGGCGATCGAGGCCGGGGACTCCATCGAGCTGCTGCGTCGCGCGCTGCCCAAGTCCGAGATGCCGGAGCTGCTCAGCACCGTTCGGCAGCGTGACCAGGAGGACCGGCGCATCGTCGGACTGTTCCGGGAAAGCCAGAACAGGAATAAGAGCCGGGCGGCCGAGGCTCTAGAACTCAAGCGGGCACGCAATGCGGAGTCCGTCCAGATGCTCGGCGGCGACCGCGACCAGGTGGTCGAGCAGATCGCCGACTTCTACATGCGCCGCCGCGATGCCCTGACCGCCGCCGGCTCGAAGCGCGGCATCACCATCTCGGCCCTGACCAACGAGGACGCGATGGACATCAGCCGCGCCATCCGCGAGCGGATGCGCCAGCGGGGTGAGCTCGGGGCCGACGAGGTGGTCTACAAGGCCGTCGACCAGCGAGGCGAGCAGTACGAGCTGCCGGTCGCGGCCGGCGACCGGGTCCGGCTCTTCGCCAAGACCTGGGCGAAGATCGACGGCAAGAGCGGCTGGATCGGCAGCAATGGCGACATCGTTGAGGTGGTCGGGCACACCGCGGAAGCGCTGGTCCTCCGCAACAAGGAGGGCCGGGTTGGTGCGGTGGAGTGGCGGCGCCTGGCGGACGCCGAGACCGGGCGCCTGAAGCTCGGCTTCGGGCATGCCATGACCATCGACGCGGCCCAGGGCATCACGTCGGACGAGCACATCAACGCCCTCCCGCGCGGGTCAGCCGGCATAACCGCGTTCAAGGCTTATGTCGCCGAGAGCCGGGCGACCGGCACGACCTGGACCATGGTGTCGGAGGCCGCAACCCTCGAGGCGGTCAAGGGCCGCCGGGCACTCGGGGATGCGCGGCCGATCACCCATCACGACCTCTGGGAGCGGGTGGCCGAGGACATGGCGGCCAAGCGCTACAAGGCGCTCGGCATCGACCTGCTGCAGGGCGCGCGCGAGGGCCGGGAAATGGCGGTCGACGCCTTCATCGCCCAGAGCCACCGCTTTCAGACCCTGCGGGCCGAGGACCGCAATATCGGCCGGGAGGTCCGGCAGCGGCTGCAGGCCGAAGCCGTGCGGGCCAGCCTGCCCCGGCACATCGCGGCACTCGACGAGGCGTTGCGGCGCAACCTCGCCACGGCTGGGCCGCGTGCGGCCGAGGACCACCTGCGGCACCTGCGCGTTGAGGCCGAGGTCGCCCGCCGCAAGCTGGAAGGGGTGCCTCCAGCCCCGCAGCCTCAGCCAGCGCCGCGCCCGCGCAGTTCGTCGCCCTTGGCGAGTATGTGAGAGCCACACAGAGCGGCCACTCGCTTTGCACATTATCCTGCAAGGTCTTTTATATCAATGACTTGTTCTTGAGTTCTTGTCTTGTTCGCCGTAGAATCCATTTCACACTTCAGAGGAGCCGATCATGCGCATCGAACTGCTGCCGGGACTGACCAATGTCATCCGCTTCCCGGTCGAGCGTCGGGCCCGGCCGACGCTGGATCTGCTGCGTGAGATCGCGCCCGACCCTCGCGAGGTGGGCAACGTGGCTGAGGCGTTCGGCCTCAATTACCCGGTCGTGGGTCTTCGCGACGCGGCGGACGCGGGCACGGCCGAGTCCATCCGTGAGCATGTGCCGAGCGAGCCCGGCGAGGTGCGCCAGGCGGCCCTGCAGCGTGTGCTGGAGCCGCTGCTCACCCATGCGGTCGCGGCCTGCCGTGACGCCCATGACGCTGCCGTCGCAGCCGGCGAGGCCCTGCAGCAGCTGGCCCACGCCCAGACCGAGGGTGGTTTCAGGACCGAGGCACTTGGCCAGCGGGCGGATGAGCTGAGCGCGCGCGCGGCCGAACTGCTGGTGCAGGCGCATCTCTGCACCGAAGAGGCCGAGGGCGCGGCGAGGGCGGTGCGAATTGCCGAGCGCGGCGAGACCTGGACGCCGGTCGACCGTGACGCCGAGTTCGCCGAGGCGTTCGGGCTGGCGCACTTGGCCTGAGAGGTTGAGCGGCGTCGGCGGCTGCTCAGAACGCGGATGGGTCAGCAGCAAACCTCGTGGCGCCGACCTCACCCGAACCTCGCTTGCTCGGGATACCCACCTGCAAAAGGGCGGCGTCGCCTGAGTGTCGGTGTGCCCCGATAGCGCGACTGAGGAAAAGCCTGATGGTGAGGGGCTTCAAATTCCTTGACGTTGTCCTGATTTGGCCATAGTCCACAAGGAGGCAGAAGGGGCCACCCATGACGAGTGTCCAAAGCGCTGCACGCCGGCCTATCGGATCTGGGCCCGTCCGCCTGGACCGGAACCGCTTTGCACCTGAGACTCGGCGTCGCCTGAGCGCTCCCGGCCTCCGAACCTTCCTTGCAATCGCGGATTTGTGGGCCCTCGATGAAACTCAACGGCTCCTGATACTAGGGTATCCGCCGCGCTCGACCTTCCATAAGTGGGCCAAGACTGTCCGGGAGCATGGCGAAATCACCCTCGATGCTGATGTGCTGACCCGAATTTCCGCAGTGCTGGGCATCCACCAGGCCCTTGGTGTGCTGTATGCCAGTGAGCGTGAAGGAATAGAGTGGCTTCGGACTCCACATGGAGCGACGGTCTTCGGCGGCAGGCCTCCGCTTGACTTGATGACCAGCGGTACCCAGGACGGGCTGCTTACGGTTCGCCGGTTCCTCGATGCGGCCCGCGGCGGTATCTACATGGAACCGATCGAAGCCCTTGATCGGAATTTCCGTCCTTACACCGACGAGGATCTGGTTATCTCTTGAGCGATATGTATTCGGGGGCTCCGGAACCGACCTTTCGCCTGATTCCCTCAAAGTTCCCGCCCATTGGGCTTTTCGATACCGTGGCAACGGCGGCAGACGCCGAAGCCGTCATGGAACTCGCCGGGTGGACCAACGACCGTCTCGTTGAAGAGAGGCTACGCCGGTTGCCAGAGGACGAATGGGTCTACGGCCGGCCAAATTCCAGTGTTGTCATGGCGACCTTTCTGCACGTTCCGCCCACCGGCTCGCGTTTCAATGGCCCGGATCTGGGCGCCTGGTATGCCGCGGCTGCCTTACGGACAGCCGCCATTGAGGTGGCGCACCATCTCCGACGGGAAGCGATTGCTACCGACGCCTCTATGTTGGAACGGGCCTTCCGAACCTATACGGCCGAACTCGCCGGGAACTATCTGGACCTTCGGGGGCAGCAGACGGCGCGGCCGGATATCTATGCCGAGGGCAGCTATGCGGCATCCCAATCTTTGGGAGAGCGCATTCGCGCCTCGGGAGGAGCTGGCATCATCTATGATAGCGTCAGGCATGCCGGAGGCACCAACATTGTGGCCCACCGTCCGCGCAACATCCTCCAGGTGACCCAGACCGATCACTGGCTGCTCACAGTGCAGGCAGCGTCGTCGCAGATTAGCTTGAAGAAGCTGAGCGGCCTCTGAAGTCGTAGGTCCTCTAGTTATGGACGACCTGGAGGGGGCTCACAGGTGAGCCCTTCCAACGCGGAATCCAGGATCTTGTGTGTGTGAGCTCGCGGAAGCCCGTCCAGATAATAACTTGCGAGAAGGACGATTATCGCAAGTTGACGGCCGGTCGGCCCAGCCTCTAGCCTCGCCCTATGAGCAACTCAAAAGGCAGAAGACAGGGTGGTTCGCCCAGTTCCGGCGCGGCTCGCAGTCGCGCCAAACGCCTGGCTGACCAATACCTCGTCGCGGCCGATGCGCAGTCGACGGTTCGTGCCTACACAGCGGACTGGACCCATTTTGCACAATGGTGTCAGGCGCGCGACGTCGGCTCCATGCCGGCCCGGCCCGAGCTGGTTGGCGAATACTTGGCCGAACTCGGCGAAGGATATGCCAGGGCGACCCTGCGGCGGAAAATTGCCGGTATCGCGCGTGCCCACCGGCTGGCGGGACACTCCCTGGATACCCGCCACGCGGCGATCCGGGATGTGCTCCGCGGCATTGGCCGCACGCATGGCGATCCGCCAAAGCGTGCTCAGGCGCTTGCCCTTGAGGAGATCCAGAAGCTCGTTGCGGTCTGCGAGGACGACGTCGCGGGCTTGCGGGATCGGGCGATGTTGCTGATCGGCTTCGCTGGTGCCCTGCGGCGTTCGGAAATCTGCGGGATCGAGGTCGGGCACCTGACCTGGAAGCCCCGGGCCGTGGAACTGCTGATTCCCCGATCCAAGACCGACAAGGAAGGCGAAGGCAGCCGCCTTGGTATTCCCATGGGTCGGAGCGCCGCGACCTGCCCGGTGCGGGCATTAAGGGCGTGGCTTGAGGCTGGAGGGATCGAAGGCGGTCCGGTCTTCCGAGCTGTCACGCGCCACGGCACTCTACGCTCTGGCGCACTCACCGGTGAGGCCGTGCGGTTGATTCTGCTGAAGCGGGCTCGCCAAGCCGGAATCAGGGCAACTCTGCTGGAGCCAGTGTCCCCGCACGGGCTGCGGGCCGGGTTCATTACCTCAGCCTATCGCAGTGGGGTGCCTGACGAGGAGATCATGGGCCACAGCCGCCATCGGAGCCTGACCACGATGCGGAGCTATGTGCGTCGCTCCAAGCTCAGCCACGCGAGCCCGGCGGGGAAAGTGGGATTGTAAGAAGAGGAACGGATGAGGAGCGCGCGCTTACCGGGCTGGAGAACCAAGGCCGAAGCTCCAGCATCGGCTTCGCGTCCCTCGGGACAGGCAGCGTTATCGCTCACCCGCTTGAGAGCGGACATTCGTCCGGCTCCTATGACCGATGCGGGTGGTTTGCAGAAGTTGGCTGGTTGTGCAGTACTATCTGGTGCACTTTCAAAAGCGGACATTCAGAGTTTATTATCCGTAGGGAGCAGCCGGCGGCCGGCAGCGTTTAGCCGGAAACTGTCCGTCCGCTTCCCTAGCATTACAGTTGCGATCTGCGTTGGATGTGGGCCTGTTGGGCAACGGCTTGGTGTGCTCGTCGCCAGAGTGACCAGGCGATGATGTGGGCGGGGCGGATTTTCCGTTGGGCGAGGCGGACCGCTATGCGGCGGACTTCCTGGATGGACCAGCGGATGAGCTCCCGCCCTTGCGACTCACGCTGGGTAAGGTTTGCTCGTCGGCGAGGTTTGCTTGGTGTCGGATCACCGCCATCATGGCGAAAGCCAGCATCACCAATGAGACGTGTCGATGCCAACCGTGCCAGGAACGCGTCTCGTTGTGGGTCAGGCCGAGTTCATTCTTGGCGGCCTCGAAGCTGTCCTCGATGGCCCAGCGATGCCCCTCGACAGCGACCAGCTTCTCGATTGGCGTGCCTGCCGGGCACCAGGTCGTGAAGTAGGCCAGCTCGCCATCAGCGATGTGGCGCCGGATGAGCAGACCTCGCGTCCACAGGCCCGATGTCTGCGGGCTGAATTCATCCGCGTCCAGGTCGGCCAGTTCGAGATAGGCCCAGTCGTGCAGCCGCTCGCCTTTGGTCCCCGGGCCCGCGGAAAGGCGCTGCCAGGAGGCGGGATCGAGATCCTTGGCAATGTCCTCAGCCGTCCCGGCAACCGCGGGCTTGCCGATCCAGGATCCGAAGTGGTGGGTGGCATTCACGCCCAGCACATAGCCCTTGCCCGCACGCCGCAGCGCCATCTCGATGTCGCCCACGCCGTAGACGCTGTCGGCCGCGACCCAACCAAAGGCGACCCCCGCGGTGATGGCGCGCCCGATCATGCCGAGGGCCATGGCAGGCTTGGTCGCAAAGACGGTGTCAGCAGGGACGTGGGCCGCCGCCATGCGGGCCGGGTCGTCTGTCCAGCGTTTGGGCAGATAGAGAGCGCGGTCGATGAAGGCATGCCCGTGCCGGGATACGAGTGCCGCGAACACACCGATCTGGCAGTTCGTGATCTTGCCCGCAGATCCGGTGTACTGCCGCCCAACACCACAGGATGACTTACCCTGCTTGAGAAAGCCGGTCTCGTCGATGACCATCACCGCGTCCTCGGTCGCGAAATGCTCGACCACGTACTCGCGCACGATGTCGCGCAGCGCATCAGCATCCCAGCGCGCACGGCCAAGAATGGCCTGCTGGCGCCACGGCCCAGGATCCCCTGCCGCCTCAGCGCGCATCCATCCCGTCTTGCGCCGCTCAGCCCCCAGCAGGCCGTCCAGGAACAGCCCGGCCGATGCCGCGACACGCGCCTGACTGAACAGCGGCCGGATCCGCGCCTTGGCCTCGCGCAAGGACGACGCCCACAGCTCCAGCACCGTCTCGATTGACGCGCCCGCCATCCACAAACCTCAGACCATGCTCACCCATGGACTCAGAGGTCGTCCGCAAATGCAACTGTAATGCTAGGCAATAGGTGGAACGTGGGCGTGGCTCTGACAGGTGATTTCGGAAGCTGCCGAGCTTAGTGGATCGTGGTAAGGATGAGTTAAAGCCGCTTTTCCATTCCCAACGGTGACACTTTGCTGGCTTGAACGCCCTGATTGCTCAACGCCAATGTCCTTCACGTTCCTCAAGCATCTCGTCATCCTTGATGCAGAGGATGGTTACTATTTCTCCGTCGGCGACCTTGAAGGACTGCTCCTGAACCTCGTACCGCTGGGCCTCTGGCCGATCGAACCACGCCTCGGCTCCGATTTTCCTGGGAAATGCCTGCTCAGCGCCGTGTCCGTGGAGCAGGTCGAACGCGAAGCTCTCTGCGTCCAGCTCTGAACGCGGAAACCAACGCGAGGGCACATCCGGTGACTTGGCAAACCACCTCCTACCGCGGAGCCCATGGCAGACGAGCATCGAAGGGCTGTGCCCTGCTTCCACTAGCCGGATAGCAGTGGCCGACAAGCTCGCGCCGAAACGACCAGCCAACTCCCGCAGCACCTTCACCGTGAGCTGAGGCTGGCGGCGCGCCAAGGGCGTCAGGAGGTAAGGAGGGAGCAGCAGGTCCGCAGCGAAGCGGTTTGCCGACCTCTCGACGTCCTGTGCCCCCCTTTTGTCTCCGATGTCCTCGCAGCGGCAGAGCAGGGTCTTGCCGCGGTGGAAGTGCCAATGCCCGAGTTCGTGGGCCACCGAGAACCGCTTCCGCTGCGGGATGGGACGTTCGTCGACAGTGATGATCGCCTTGTCGCCGACTCCGACGATGCGTGCCTCGCAGCCGTCCAGCTCCCGGTACTTCACCTTTACAACGCCCATTTGCCAAGCGATCGCGTCGAGGTCGATCTCCTCCGGCTCGGTGACCCCGAGGTATAGGAGCACCTTTTCGGCCGGTGAAAGCGCATTCAACGTTCTTTTCCTTCGTCCTCAAGGAGAGCATTAACAGGCTGCGGAAATTCGATTTTGGCGAGGCTTCTACGAAAATTTATTACGCTGCGTACGATTCGGGCACAGCAGTGTTGTGCACATCACGGTCTGTCCAATTCGGATTGTTCGTGTGGCTGGGCTGGAGCAGCGAATTTCCGCAGCCTGTTAAGTTCGGCGAAATCCTCCTCGACACCTTTCAGATCGCGTTCGGATTGTTTCCCGCCATTGCGCGCCGCCATCGTTAGCTTGCGGGCGTTGCCTGCGTCATTCGCCACGCGGCTCGCAAAGGCGCCTCCCTGCAGCTGTGGAATGCGCCCGCGAGGCGCTGTGGAACGATACTCGGCAGCCGCCGCCTTCGCGGCCGCCATCC
>NZ_JBNBZS010000120.1:0-12056 GCF_049629625.1 Roseomonas chloroacetimidivorans
TTTCAGCGATACGTCGATCCCGGCATAGTACTCCATGGCTGTCCCTCGATGATGCCTGGGGCCGACCCGTTCGGACCCCGTTCCACACACCATCACTCTGAGGGACAGCCGCCCTACCGCCCAAGCCTAGGCGGCCGGCCCATTACGGCATCTAAGCGACTGTTCGAGAGATCAGCGGTGGGAGATCCTGCGGAGCAAGAGAGCGCCCATGGCGACGTGGATCATGGCTGCCGAGACGCCGAGGCCCCGCCCGCAAGGCGGGGCTTTTGCGTGTCAGAAGGCGTCTTAGCGCGTCACAGGAATGCTACCAGGGGTTGCAGGCAACTTTGGGTCAAAATCCGAACTTAACTTGCACCTAAACCCCTTTCAGCGAGCCACCATGCCGGACGGGTCGAAATGCGGCGGAGCCCCACACGTCCTGGTCGCAGAGGATGAGCCACCAGTCGCGATGGTGATCGACGACAGCCTGACCGACGGCGGATTTTGCGTCACATGTGCTCCGGATGGCCTGGTAGCCGTGGCTGAGCTGGCGACACAGTCCTTCGATGCCGTGGTCACGGACGTTCGGATGCCTAACCTCGACGGCGTCGGCCTCGTGCGATCGATCCTGAGCCGCTACTCCCGCATGCCCATCATCGTGTTGAGTGGCTACATGACACCCCAGCAGCGGAGTGACTTGCTGGGCCTAGGCATCCCGGCCGAAGCGTTGCTCGAGAAACCAAACGGCTTCCGCCAACTGAGGGGCATTCTGGCACGGTTACTGGGACCGTCCCGTCGGTAGCCTACCCAATGAGGCCGGAGAGCCCGCTCCGCCTGACGGGTGGCTTTTCACCCGGCCAGATGATCGCATTCAAGCGGAGCCAATGAGCAGACCCGAGTTGGCAAGTGGCCAGATCAGGTCACCAGCGGCAGGCAGATCACGAAACCCGTACCCTGTCGCAGATCCTCACGGTCGATCCGGCCTCCCAGCTGCTGAGCGAGCCGTTTGACCAGCCCCGTCCCTGAGCTGCCGAGCCGTGGCGGCCCCATGCCGACGCCATCATCGCGTACACGAAGGCACCCCTCCTCCTGAGAGGTGGTCTTGAAGCTCACCTGTACCCCGCCGCGCCGCCCTTCGGGAAAGGCGTATTTCAGAGCGTTCGTTACCAGCTCATTCACGATAAGGCCCAGCATCACGGCGCGGTCGTGCGGCATCTCGACACAGTCCAGGTCCGTCTCGATCCGGATGTCGTCCCGCCGCTGCGCAAGGCTGCCGCACAGTGCCTGGAGATAATCAGCCAGCCCGATATTCCTGGCGCCTCCACCCGGCGCGAGCTGATCATGGGCTATGCTGATCGCGGCCACCCGGTCCACCAAATGGTCGAAGCCGCGCCTGGCCTGGTCGTCCGTCTGCTGGCGCTTCTGCATGACCAGCATGGAAATGATCAGCTGAAGGTCGTTCTTGCTCCGGTGCCGCAGTTCTTCGAGCAGGGTCTGGCCACGGGCCTGCGCGAGAAGGGCATTCGCCTCGGCCTCGGTGGCCCGTTGCATGCCCATTCGTCCGTGCAGGGCCAGGCCGAGAGTATTCGCCAGGCCACACAGGAACTGTGTGTCATCCGTCCCGAAGTGCCGTGGGGTCTCGCTGTCCACCTCGAGCACGCCCCAGACATTCCCATCCACCGCCACCGGCACGTTGAGCGCCGAGATGATACCGTGATCGCGTAACACCGGCGCATAGCGGAACTCAGGATCGTTCGGCAGGTCGTCAATCACCACTGGCTGGCGGGTTTGCAAGGCGTGGCCAGGCGCTGAGGCGAGATCCGTACCAAGGATCACATGGCCGACCACGCCCGGTTTCCACCCGACGCCGGCCACGATCAGCAGATCGCCAGCCTCGCGCCGATAGCGCATGATCTTGGAATGGCCGATGCCGATCCCGCGGACGGCCTGGGCACAGGCAAGCTGGAGGAGACGGTCAATGTCGCTAGCCTGGGGAGCCATTCGGCCGAAGTCGGTCAGGATTCTCTGGTAGAGGCGGATGCGCGCCATTTGCGGTTCGTGGGAGGAAGCGGCGTCGAGCCTCTGATGTTCCACGAGGGCTTTGTTCCTTCACGCTTATTTGGCCAACTACGGACTCTCTGGCCAGGCTGTATCCTTCTCGAACGTTGCCCGGGGGACGGAAGAGGCGGCTTCTGACCGGGTTGTTACCTCACTGCGGCAGGACAGTGACGTCGTGATGATGCATCGCCGGATCGTGGATGCCTGGCTCGATTCGGGGCGGCTACCGGCGCCATCCTTGGCGTCCTGAGAAGACTGCTGCGGCCTGTGTTGCGCAACCGGAGCGTGTATGGTTGATTTTGGCTTCGGCGCAGATCCCTCCCTTCGCATTGTCTCTGCGCAAGAAGAAAACGCAAACACGCGCACCGAATGTGGCGCCAAGGCAACACCTCTTGGCTGTATTCATTTGCAACCGGTGCGTGCAGAAATTTTCTCACAGGTCCGTGACCTTAGGCATTAATAGAACGCCGGCTCAACCCGAGCCTGAGGTGCTCAGCCTTGAAGCAGATCCCCCCTCTTCCGACGCCCACAGATGCTTCGTTGTCGACCACGCCTCACCGCGAGACGTCGAAACTCGAGACCGCGGCCTTGCTCGCTGAGCTGAAGGCCACCTTTGAGCGCCTCTTGGCTAGGTTTGACAGCGAGGCGGCCCAGGTCCAGGCCGAGCACGTACTCCCGAAAGAGGAGGCGGACTGGAAGCCCGGTGCAGACGGTTTTTGGGCACCAGCACTGCAAAAGCTTCTCAGGCTTCGCGCCAACCGGCGCCGCGGTGCGCTCAACGAGTTCTTCGACTGGCCTACTTGGGACATGTTGCTCGATTTGGCAGCCGTCCACGCCGAGGGTGGACATGTCTCCGTGTCGTCCATCTGCATTTCTTCCGGCGCGCCTCAGAGTACGGCCTTGCGGAAGCTCGCAGCACTGGAAAATGCCAAGCTTATCCGGCGCTACTTCCATGGCTCGGATAAACGCCGGGTCTGCATCGCCATAACGGACGAAGCCGCGGAGATGGTCATGGCCGCCATCCGGGACGAGGTCGCGCTGTACCAGCAGATTGTGGCACCGCAGTAGAGGGGCATTGGGAGGCCTGTCGCTTCTATGTCGTAGCGCTGCCCGCAGCTATCTCCACTTTCCAATTTGCGGTGCTCTCTGCAGCGCCGACGGCAGAGGCCTGAGAGAGGCGGATCCGTTCCTCGCAGATGGAGGGGATGCAACCGAGTTCCTCCTTGGTCAGGTGTAAGCGAGGCCAACAGACCCTTGGCGGTTTGACCTAACAGGCTGCGGAAATTCGCTGCTCCAGCCCAGCCACACGAACAATCCGAATTGGACAGACCGTGATGTGCACAACACTGCTGTGCCCGAATCGTACGCAGCGTAATAAAATTTCGTAGAAGCCTCGCCAAAATCGAATTTCCGCAGCCTGCTAAGGGTCAGCCCGCGTCGGCGGCGGCCCAGCACCAGGGCATGAGTTCGTCGAGGCGGTTATTGGGACAGCCGTTGACGAGCCGGGTGAGCAGGTCGGCAAGGTAGCGTTGCGGGTCGACGCCGTTGAGCTTGCACGTTTCCACGAGGGAGGCGACGGCCGCCCAGCGGGCGCTCCCGTCGTCCGAGACGTGTTCATTGTGCTGTGGTCCTTTCTGCTGAGGACGAATGGCGGCTGGGTGGTGTGGCCGAGGCCGGCACCTGGGCAGAGAGCCGCCAATCCCACTGGTTGCGGCCTCTCTGGATCCGGTAGGCGGAGGACTCCTTTCGGCGGACGCGCTCCCAGACCGCAGCAGTCGAACTGCCGCTCCGATCGGCGATGTCGCGCGCCCGTTCCATCCCGGTGGTGTCGGCCTGTCCGCCGAGCCGCCATTCGTCCTCAGCAGAAAGGACCACAGCACAATGAACACGTCTCGGACAGATCCGACACAAGCGTTCCAAGTGTGGGCTGAGATCGCCAGCGTTGCGGCTCGGGCATAACCGTCCGCACGTACAGATCAGCTCACCCTCCTTCTTCCGTTCAGCGCCCGACAAGTTGACGGTATTACCTTTGGTCGAGGCGACGGCGCGCGGGACATGTAGCGGCAAGCTTGCCGAGACGGCACTTGTGCTCGCCGATGAGCACCAGTCACCACCCAGCCCATCAGGTTCCGATGGTGTCCCGCGCGTTGACGCGTAAGGCTACAAGGAGATGGGGCGCTTGTACTTCGCGGAAATCGTGCCCGGCGTGATCAGCCCACCGGACAGCATGATGCTCCAGTACCCGATATCTGCCATGTGGACGATCGTGTTCTCGAGGCTGCGCACCAGTAGTTCGCCTTCGCCCGAATGAGCTCCCGCGATATGGGCGATCTCCTCGGGAAGGCCGACCGTAAGACAGAGATGCGCGCCATAGGCCGGATGCCGGATCGACGGCAATCCGGCGGTTCGCGGCGACGCTGCCCAGCGTTTGCGGTTTTCCGGATCGAACTCCCAAGGCTTGCCCACATCATGGCAGAGCCCTCCGGCGATGATGATGTCGCGATCGATGGCGAGATCATGGTTCGACGCGGCTATCTCATCCGCTATGGCCATGGCCAGGCGAGTTACACCGCGGATGTGGTCGGTCTGGTCTCCCCGGGTGAGCACCATGAAGCCGGGATTGCCGGCCGGCGGGATGTTGCGGATGGACCCGAAGCTGCTGCGCGCGATAGCCAGGGCCCAGACCTCAACGACTTTCTCCCGCAATGCAGGAGACTGAATCTGTGCCACCTCGGGCAGCTCCTCCCGGATCTGCGCACGCAGCTGATCGGTCACATCCCGCATGGTGGGGTCCTTCTCCGCCATTCCGCCTCACTCCCGTAAAATGCCGCCGGCCACTCTACCGGAAGCGTCATCGAGCCAGCATGCGCGGAGGCGTCCCCCGATGACCAGGGCCGGCGTCGCTGTCCTTACATCCGGCCAACTCCGTGCACGGGGCCCACCTGCCAACCGGTCGTTCCGTTTGACATGTTCTCCCGCCGCGCTGCGTCATTGCGCCTTGGGAATAGCGGCGAAGCCATACAAAGTCGTAGGATTAGCAACGAGCATCCGATGGGTCGCCCCCTCGTCCCCAATCCAGGCGGACAGGCGTTCCAGGGCGCGGCGATCGTCAATGGACTCGAATGGCTCCACTGTCTCTGCCGCTGCGCTGCGACGGGTGCTGGCGGTGTGCGGCCAGTCGCTGCCCCAGAGCAGGCCCTCCGGCGCCGACCGGGCCAGCCGTCTCACAAGAGCCGCCAGCTCGGGCGCCGCTTCCGGATCGGGTACCACCCGGTGGGGCGCCGAGAGCTTCACGTGCAGTCCATCCGTTGCCACTAGGCGCAGCAGCGTGTCAGCCGCCTTGCCCAGGACCGTACTACCGCGCCCGACCAGGCCGAAATGGTCCAGCACCACCGGCAGTCCCGCCCTCGCCAGGTTGGGGCCGAGCGCGGCCAGCACGCCGTGGGCGGCGAAGACCTGCAGATGCCAGCCGCTACCGCGTAGCCGCCCCGCGAAGGTGTCCACGGTGGCAGCGGCCTGACGCGTATCCTCCATCCCGCTGGTGTGGAGGTTCAGCCGCACCCCGCGCGCGCCGCGCGCATGCAGGTCGGCGAGGTTGGCATCATCGATCCCCGGATCGAGCACGAGGACGGCGCGCGCCCGTTCGCCGAGCTGGCCGACCGCATCCAGGGTGCACCGGTTGTCCGTGCCATAGACGCTGGGCTGCACCAGCACCACGCGGTCCAGCCCATGCGCGTCCAGAAAGGCGCGGAGCTGCCCCGCATCGGCACGGCCCGGCGTGTAGCTGCGCGCCGCGTCGAAGGGGAATGCCGCGGGATCGCCGAAGGCATGGACATGGCAATCCGTGCTACCGGCCGGCAGGGCGTGCAGGGCCATGGCGCTCAATCCAGCGTGGCGCCGGAGGCGCGCACAACCGGCCCCCAATAGTTCATCTGCTTGTCCCAGAAGGTCGTGAACTCCGCGGGGCGCGAGCCAACCGGCTCCAGGCCCAGATCCACCATCCGCTGGCGGCAGGCGGGATCGCGGACAGCTTGCACGGCCGCATCGGCCAGCCGCTCGACGATCGGGGCGGGCGTGCCGGCCGGTGCGAAGACGCCATGCCAGATATAGGTCTCGTAGCCCGGCAAGGCTGCCTCGGCGATGGTCGGCACATCGGGAAGCAGCGGCGCGCGGGTGGTGGTGCTGACGCCCAGCGCGCGGAACTTGCCGTCGCGCACGAAGGGCAGCAGCGCCGGGATGACGTTGACCATGAAGTCAATCTGCCCGGCCATCATGTCGTTGATGGCAGGCCCCTCTCCCCGGTAGGGAACATGCGTCGCATCCACCCCCGCCATGCGCGTGAAGAGCGCGGCGGAGAGGTGCAGGATCGTGCCGGGGCCGGAGGAGCCGTAGCTGTACCCGCCCGGCTTTGCCTTCATCAGCGCGATGAACTCCTGCACCGTGCGCGCGGGGATGTCGGCGCGGATCGCCAGCACGTTCGGGCTCAGCGCCAGCTGGCTGACCGCCACGAAGTCCCGCCGGATGTCATAGGGCAGTCTATGGTACAGGAAGCTGTTGAGCACCGCGGACGAGACGGTGTGCAGGGCGATCGTGTAGCCGTCCGGCGCCGCCTTCGCGACCGCGTCCGTGCCGATCGTCCCCCCCGCGCCGCCGCGGTTCTCCACCACCACGGGCTGGCCGAGATGCGGGGACATGCAGCTGGCCGCGAGCCGCGCCACGATATCGGCCGTGCCGGCCGCGGCGAAGGGAACCACCATGCGGATCGGCCGCGTGGGATAGGCGGGGGCCTCCTGGGCCAGCACCTGGGCCGCGAAGGCGGCCCAGCCCGCCGTCGCGAGCGCGATCAACCGATGCATGGATTCGTTCCTTTCCTGCCGTTCCGTCAGTCCACCGTGATCTTCGCGTCGCGCACCACCTCGGCCCATTTCCGGCGCTCGGCGGCGGCGAAGTCGCGGAACTCGTCGGGCTTGATGCCGGAGGGCTCGGCGCCCTCCGACTCGATGCGCTCGCGCACCTCGGGCGTCCGGATCGCGGCCGCGATCTCCTGCTGCAACCGGTCCAGGATGGGCCGGGGCGTCCCGGCCGGCGCCAGGACCCCGTACCAGGCACTCATCTCGTAGCCAGGCACGCCGGCCGCGGCGACCGTCGGGATATCCGGGAGGGTGGGCACGCGCGCGGCGGAGGTGACCGCCAGCGCCTTGATAAGCCCGTCCCGCACCAGCCCGATCGAGGAGGGGATGGTCGCCGGCATCATCTGCAGCGTCCCCGCGACGAGGTCATTCAGGGCCGGCCCCGCGCCGCGATAGGGCACGTGCTGGATGTCGATCCCGGCCTTCAGCGCGAAGTAGGCGCCGGCCAGGTGATTGGCCGAGCCATTCCCGGCGGAGCCGTAGTTCAGCTCGCCCGGCTTGCTCTTCGCCATGGCGATCAGCTCGCGCAGATTGGCCACGGGGAGGCGGGGATTCACCAGGATCAGCAGCGGGGCGGCGGCCAGGAGCGTCACGGGCGCCAGCGCCTGGGCCGGGTCGGGGCGTAGATTGCGGAACAGGCTAGGATTGACTGCGATCGGGCCGATATTGCCCACCAGCAGCGTGTAGCCGTCCGGCGCGGCCTCGGCAGCCATCTGGGTCGCCAGATTGCCGGCGCCGCCGGGACGGTTATCCACCACGATAGTCGTGCCCAGGCGCTGCCCCGCCTTCTCCGCCACGGCGCGGGCGAGCACATCCGTGCCGCCGCCGGGCGCATAGGGCACGATCAGCCTGATCGGGTGGTTAGGCCAGCCCTGCGGCAGGCCCTGGCCCCGCGCTCCGCGGGCGGCGAGAAGGGCTGCCGGCAAGGCCAGGCCCGCTCCGCAGACGGTGCGTCGAAACATTCCTGGGGCTCCTCGTCCCGTTCAGCGTCGCTGTTCTTCTTGGTGCCGGGGTGGGTGCGTGCCGCCCCCACCCCGGGGGCTCAGGCGGGCACGGGCATGGCGCGGAGGCGCGCCGCGATCCCGGCGCCCGTGGCCGCCGTGCCCATGCGCCCGCCGACATCGGAGGTGGATTCCCCGGCCGCCACCGCATCGGCCACCGCCGTCGCGATCGCCCGGCTGGCCGCGGCGAAGGCGCTGCTGCCCAGCCGGTCGGCATGCCAGTCCAGCAGCTGCGCGACGGACAGGATCAGCGAGAGCGGGTTGGCCCGGTCCTGCCCCGCGATGTCGGGCGCTGAGCCATGGGCCGCCTGCGCCATCGCATATCGCGAGCCGGCATTCACCGACCCGCCCAGCCCAATGCTGCCCGACAGCTCCGCCGTTAGGTCGGAGAGGATATCGCCAAACATGTTGGTGGTGACGATCACGTCGAAATTCTGCGGCGCGCGCACGACATGGGCGCACATCGCGTCGATGATGTACTCGTCCATCGTCACGTCGTGGAATTCCGCTGCCACCTTGCGGCATTCCTCCAGGAAGATGCCATCGCCGATCTTCAGCACATTCGCCTTGTGCACGGCGCTGACATGCTTCTTGCGCGTCGCGGCCAGCCGGAAGGCGGCCCGTGCGATGCGCTCGCAGCACAGACGGGTGATACGGCGGAACGAGATGCACACATCCGGCGTCACCAGGATCTCGCTGCCGCCCGATTCCATGTTGCGGTCGGCGTAGAAGCCTTCGGTGTTCTCCCGCACCACCACCAGGTCGAATTCGGAGAGGGCGTGGTGCTTCACGCCCGGATAGGTGCGGGCCGGGCGGACATTGGCGAATAGGTCCAGGTTCTTGCGGAAGAACATGGAAGGGTTGATCCCGCCCTTGCTCTCATCCGTGTAGTCGAAGGTCGACATGGGGCCGAGCACCAGCCCATCCGCCGCCTTCACCTTCTCCAGAAGCTCGGGCCGCACGGTGATGCCGTGCCGCATCAGGCTCTCATGGCCAGCGATGTCCGGCTCCAGCCGTAGGCCCAGCCCGAAACGGTCGGACACCGCTTCCAGCACCGCGACCGTCGCTTCCGTGATCTCCGGGCCGATTCCGTCGCCCGGCAGCACGATCAGATGCATCGAGTTTCTCTGGGCCATCGGCGTCCTTCCCTCTGTTGGATACCGTGGTATCCCAAGGCGTCCCAGCATGTCGAGATGCAGCTTGGCGGTCCCGATGGCTGGCCTTATCCAACCCGGATGAAGCCCGCCGCCCGAACCCCTGCCCCCGATCTGGGGCGCGATGCCTATGAGCGCGTGAAAGCCGCGATTCGGGAGGGAAGCCTGCCTCCCGGCACGCGACTCACGGAGGCGGAGCTGGTACTGCGGCTGGGCATCTCTCGCACACCCATACGCCAGGCTCTGACCCGCCTGGAGACGGAGGGGCTGGTCAGCCACGAGCCGCGCCGGGGCGTCGTCGTCAGCCGCCCGGACCACCAGCAGGTGATCGAACTCTACTCCATCCGGGAGGTGCTGGAGGGCACCGCTGCCCGCTTCGCCGCCCAGCATGCCAGCGAGGCCGAACTGGAGGCGCTGACCCGGCTGGTGATGGAAGAGGGGCAGGTGCTCGATCGTCCGGCCGAACTATCGGCCATCAATCTCCGCCTGCACGCGCTCCTGCACCGGGCGGCGCACAACCGATACCTGCTGCGCGCTCTGGCGCAGCTGACCGACAACATGGCGCTGCTGCCCACGATGCTGGGGGATCCTGGGCGGGCCCAGCAGTCGCACGAGGAGCATGAGGCGCTGCTCGCCGCCCTCAAACGGCGTGACGGACCAGCCTCCGAGTCCGCCATGCAGGTCCATCTGCGCTCCGCCCAGCGGCACCGGATCGCCTGGCTGTTGAAGCAGCTCGACCAGGGCTATGGGGCTGAGGCCACGACGGTCAGCGATTCACGATCCGCCGGCCTTAATGTGATCCGCCCCCGGTAAGCGGCCCGCAGGACCGCTAGACGCAGCCTTGCGAGCTAAGCCGCCTGCGGCAGGCCGGGCGAGCACCAGGCCAAAGGCCATCGACAGGCCTGCGATCGGCAGCCGTTCGCGGGCGGCGGCCTCGCCAGAGCAGTCTCCACGCGGGCGCACCGCGAAGGCGGGCACCGCTGCCAAGCAGAAGGCCAAGGCTGGAGCGGCGACACGCGCCAGGGAAGCGGGGGCAACACCTCGGGGCGCCAGCAGCACGCCCGGTGGGTCCAAGACAGGCAAGCAGGGTCCGAGCATGGGCGGCAAAGAGGCGGCGACGTCGGGCGTCAAGCCACAGCGCCGGCGTGCCGCGCAGACCAGGCCTGCGGACACGACCAGGCACGATGTGTCGTCCTCCGGTGGAGCCGAGGAGAACCGGGCGGAGACCTTGCTCAGTGCCGTGGCATCCCTCGCCGACGCGGGTGCTGCTGCGATGGCTTCGGCGGCGACCCCCGCCGTGGCGGCGGTGGAAGCCGCAGCACTGACCGCCGCGAACAGGCCGTTCGTCGCCCCGAAGCTTTCCGCGCCAGCCTGCGTTCTGGGTTTTTGAGTTCAAGTATCGTTCTCTAATGTTGGCCAGAGGCAGCCACTCGACCTGACTGCAAGGCATCAGCAGCTGGGAGGGATGCAGCAGTGTCCAAATCGAGGCAGGTGAGTTTGGGGCTGCTTTCGCTTGAGGGCCCGGTTGCGGAGTGTGTGGTGTCATCTCCAGTCCCTTGCGAAATGCATGCGCGACACGAGCCCTGGCGCCCTGGAGCGCTCCAGATCTGAGCGACTGGAAGTGGTTCTCGCGGGCATGACGGATGGCGTGATGATGCTCGATGCCGATTTGCGCCTAGTGGAGTGGAACTCACATTTCGCGGAGTTCACGGGTGTTCCCGAAGGAATGCTGCGGGTCGGGCTGCCCATGGCGGACATCCTGCGCGCTCAGGCCCTTGCCGGGGAGTTCGGCGAGGTTGACGTGGAGACGGAGGTCGCGAGGCGCATGGCGCTCCTGCAGGCCGGGAAAAGCTCCGGGACGATCGAGCGGACCAGGCCGAATGGGCGCGTCATGGAACTCCGCCGCAATCCTCTCCCGGATGGTGGGTTCGTCACGCTCTATACCGACGTGACGGCCCGCAGGCAGGCCGAGGAGCAGCTCCGGCAGGCGCAGAAGATGGAGGCTGTCGGGCATCTCACGGGCGGTGTCGCCCATGACTTCAACAATCTCTTGATGATCATCCAAGGGAACCTTGATAAGGCCGAGCGGTCACTCGACGCTTCCGACCTGCAGAAAGCCCGCCGCGGAATTGAGGTGGCGCGAAGTGGTGCGCGGCGGGCCGCCTCCCTCACGCAACGCCTTCTGGCCTTCTCAAGGCGTCAGCCCCGCGAGCCTCAGCTTGTCGACGTGAACGCGCTGATTACGGACCTTTCCGATCTCATCCGCCAATCGGTGACGAGCAACATCGCGGTTGAGCTCGTCCTGACGGATCACCCCTGGACGATCTTGGCTGATCCAAACCAGCTCGAGGTCGCTCTGCTGAACCTGGCGATCAACGCACGGGACGCGATGCCGAAGGGTGGCGCGGTGACCATCGAGACGGCGAAGGTCGCGCGCACCACTGCGACCGGGCCGGTCCCTGTCCCGGTTCCTGGCGACGAGTTCGTGCAGATCACGGTGAGGGATACGGGCGTTGGGATGCCCCGCGAGGTGGCCGCGCGTGCCTGCGAACCCTTCTTCACAACAAAGGGGCCCGGGAAGGGCACGGGGCTGGGACTGTATCAGGTCGTTGACTTCGCCACCCAGGCCGGCGGCCATGTGAAGATCGACAGTGAGCCGGGGATCGGGACGGCCGTGACCATCTATCTCCCACGCCTGGTTGTCGAGGACGCGGCCGGGACATCCCCTTCGCAGCCGATAGACATCAGCCGCCTCGCGGGAAGGGGTGAGAAAATCCTGATGGTGGAGAATGAGCCGGACATCCTGGCCTACACCACCGAGGGACTGGAGGCGCTGGGTTACCGCGTCCTCCCGGCGCAGGATGCCTCATCCGCCTTGACGATCCTCGACACCACACCGGACGTCGCCCTCCTGTTCACGGATCTCGGGCTGCCCGGCATAGACGGGCGCCAAC
>NZ_JBNBZS010000121.1:0-12024 GCF_049629625.1 Roseomonas chloroacetimidivorans
TCTTCGCCAAGCTCAAGGAGTTCAGGGCCATCGCCACCCGCTACGACAAGACCGACACCAGCTTCCGCGCCAGCATCAGCCTCGCCGCGGCCATCATCGCATCGCGATGAATGTCAACGGACCTTAGTACGTTCAACACAGCGGCAGGCTGATCCAGTGTCGCCACAGTTATATTCAGGCTGTACATGCCGGGAGATAGGCTGGCCCCTTCATCTGTAATGGGGCCAACCCGGAAACCGCCAGACCGCACGGGCACTTTTGCAGCATTGAAACCGAACAGACGATTGGGGTTGGTGAACACGACCGACGCCAGCGCACCATCCGGCAGGTTGGTGCGAACTGTAATGAGCGGCTTGTCTCCGCCGGAAACGGTCACGGCCATTTCAGCGCGAAATGACTTGGCACCGGCTGTGAGCGGAGGGGAGAGCGGGGTGGGCTGAGCAAGAGCAGCGGAGCTAGCAAGCATCGCGAGAAGAGCAACAACAGCGATCCGGCGCATGGGGCTAGTCCTTTTCTAGATCTGCGATCAGCCGCATCCGATCCTCGATGCGTTTTTCATAGGTGCTGACGAGATTTGGTTCAGGTCTGGACTTCTCTCTTTCCAATCGCTCTTGCAAGAATTCGAGCCTTTCGCGCTCGTGTTTGAGGATTTCTGGTTTCTTCCGATTTCTGAGTTCCTTGGAAGCATTTTCGAAATGCGCGTCCCAAGCCTTGTCAATTTGATCTTTCTGCACGCCTTTTTCTTCGAGAAGACGCAGAAGAAATAGTTGGACCTGTTCAAGGTATTCGTTGTCTCGCCTAAGAAGCGCTAATGTGTGGTCTTCATTGCGTACCAGGCTGCGTGCAGCTCGAATCGCGGCATCGGCCTGACGGAGAGCGACCAGAATACTGGTTGGTCCGCCCACTCTCTCAGCGAGCGAATCCGTCATGAACTTATTGAGCGAGGACGAAGACCTCTCGGCTGCCTCGGCCAGTTGGGCATGAAGGGCAGCCGGCAGGCGCAGAGTGAATCGTACGTCGTCATCCATGACGTCACCTTAGCGCACGATCCGGGAAATGGCTTGACGTCAGAACTGACGCCTATCATTCTCCCTCAATGGCGTCAGAACTGACGTCACGGAGAGGAGGACATGGCAGTAACCAAAGCAGCCGCCCGAATGACCCTGCGTCTCCCCCGGCCCTTGAAGGGGTGGGTGGAGCAGGTCGCGCGCGAGAACGATCGCAGTGTGAATTCGCAGATTGAGTTCCTGCTGGAACTGGCCCGTCTGGGCGTCCAGCAACCCCGCCCCCTCGGGGGCGGTCAGCCGGCGGCGGAGCGGGAGTTGCAGACCTAAACGCCGCCGCCGGCATCTCGCGCCCTAACCGCCCTGGCAGGCGGGGAAGGGCCTCACAACCGACCAAGCAAGGAAATCGGCTATGAGTTCAGCGGAACATAAGGGCCTCGTGCCCGTGATGGAACAGGTGATTGGTGGCGTCCGGGTCCAGAGCGTCGATGCTCGGGATCTGCATGGCGCCCTGGGGGTCCGGAAGGACTTCACGGACTGGGCCAAGCAGCAGATCACCCGTCTTCGTCTCCACCCGGATCGGGATTACCGAGGGGAGGTTTTCCCCCTCCAGGGGGAAAACCCCCAGGGAGGCCGTCCGACGATGGCCTACTGGTTCACCCTCGACGCGGCGAAGCACATCGCCATGATGGCGAACACCGACCGGGGCTACGAGGTCCGGGAGTACTTCATCGAGTGCGAGCGGAAGGTCCATGGTGACCAGGGCGGTATCCGCCAGGGCACCGTGAACCCGACAGGCGAGGTTATCGCCATGGACCCGGCCTGGGCAGCATGGCTGGCCCTGCCGTTAGAGGAGCGTCGGCAGCGGCACCGGGACGCCCTGGCCTACAAGCAGGCCGGGGGCGTTGTCATGATGCGCTGGGCCATGTGGAACCAGGGATATGCCATCCCGCCGCGTTATATGCTCGGGGCGGTGGCTCAGTACGAGATGGAGTTAGCCAAAAGGCAGGAGCAGCGGGGGTCTATCACCATCACGGTGCCCTACTCAGAGGGCACCCACTGATGCCCGTCCTCTCCCGCCGCGCAGCGTTCGCGGTACCGGGTGCGGCCATGGTGCTCGCTGCCGCCAGCCCGCCTCATCCCGACGCGGCACTGCTCGCTGCCTGCGAGCGGTATAGGGCTGCTGCGGCCAAGGAGTATCAGCTGCTCGCTATCTATCGTGCGGCATCTGATAGTCCAGAAGAGAAGGCGGCGTTGGCTGCCTGGGACGCCGCTGGCGATGTGTCCTACGACGCCTTGGATTGCGTAATCGCGCTGCCTGCGCTCACTCTCGAAGGCGCTGCGGCTAAGGGACGCTGTGTCTGGACCTATTGGGAGATGCTGGCGCAGCCCGAGGCGGAGATGACCTTCGGCGAGGTAGCCGCATGGTCCGTGTTGAAGGATCTCGCCCGGCTTAGGGTAGGAATGGCGTAAGATACCGAGGGGCCGCCCGGTGGCGGCCCTTCCCTAAGCTGCCGCCTTGGCCGGTATGAGCAATTCAACAGGAATGCCCCAGGCAGCGTGAAGCCGGCCGATCTGATCAAGGGTCAGTTCGCGCTTGCCAGACAGCACCTCAGATGCCCGGGAGCGGGAGCCCAGGGCCATTGCAAGATCGGTCTGGTTGAAGCCACGAAGGTCCATGTAATGGCGGATCGCCTCAAGCGGAGCCGGTAGTCCGATGGGCCAGCGCCTCGCCTCGTAGTCCTCGATCAAGGCGACGAGCACTTCGAAGCGGTCGCTCTCGGGGCTGCCGGGGTCAGGTTCGTTATTGAAGTAAGGCTCCACCTGGGAGAGTGCCCAGTCGTAGTCCGCCTCGTTTCGGATCGGGCGTACATCCATCACACGTCCTCCGGGTTGATCCTGTTGTACTCAGCGTGGGTGCCGACGAACTTCACCAGCACCGTGTGGTGGCGGTAGGCGATGTGAGCGATCAGCCGGAATCGGTTGTTCAGGATGTCGAAGATCACCCGGTTGTCGCCCACGAAATCGGCGGAGCGGAAGGCGGCGCGCACATCGGCCGGCCCCTTCCAATCAGCCTTGCTGATGATGCGGAACCAGACTTCGAGCGGCGCCTGAGCCTGGGGGTTCTTCTCCCAGAAATCCCGCAACGTCCGCTTGGCGATGATCCGCATAGGCACTCTATAGCGAGTTCCCAAACCGGGAACAAGAACTATTTCCCGGCTCGGGAACAAAATGGCGGCGTCCCATCCGGGGCGCCCTTTTCGTTTGGAGGCCAGATGGCTGAGGAGCAGGCCCCCGTCGAGGTCCCAGAAGTCTCGGTCGAGGCGCCCGCTATCAGCCCCGACCCGGCCAACGGCAGCACACCTCGCGGGGACAAAGGGGGCGACGATGTCACCCTCGTCATCGATGGAAAGGCGTTCGGGGGCTGGACAGCAATCCGGGTGTCCAGGGGCATCGAGCGTATGCCCTCGGACTTTGACATCGCCCTGACGGAGCTTTTCCCCGGGCAAGCTGAACGGGTTGCCATCGCTTCCGGCTCCGAATGTGTCCTGAAGGTCGGCGCTGACGTGGTGATCACTGGCTACGTGGACCGGCACATGCTCACCATCGAGCCGGGAAGCCATACCGTCCGAATCCAGGGGCGGGGTAAATGTGCGGCGCTTGTGGACTGCTCTGCGGGCGTCTCCGCCCCGGACGTGTTCGCGACCAGCATCAATGCTGCAAGCGCCTTCCGGATTGCCAGTGATCTTGCCAAGCCGTTCGGAATCACGGTCGCCAAGCTAAACGAGGAGGCCGGTAATCCGATTCCGGCCTTCAACGTCATCCTGAGCGAGACCGCCTTCGAGATCATCGACCGGATCGCCAGCTACAAGAAGCTGCTGGCCTATGAGGACACGGCGGGAAACTTGGTTCTCGCACAGGCCGGCACGGACAAGATGTCGAGCGGCTTCGAACTCGGCGTGAACATCGAGGCGGCAACCGCCCTGTTCTCAGCTGATCAAAGGTTCAGCCATTACTATGTCGTCTGGCTCTCGACAGACCAGTACCGGGAGGATCGGACTGCCGTCGGCGGGCCGCAGGGCCTGCTGCACGGCAAAACCACGGACGCGGGTGTGTCGCGCTTCCGGCCACGCATCATCGTCTCTGATCAGACGGTGGATAGTGTCGATATCGGGCAGGCCCGTGCCGAATGGGAGATGAACCGGCGCATTGGCCGATCCCAGCTGGTGCAGATCACATGTGATAGCTGGCGGGACGCCGCGGGAAGGCTGTGGCAGCCGAACTTCCTCGCTCCCGTGAACGCGCCCGCACTGAAGCTGAGCAATGTGAACTGGCTCATCACGGACGTCACATATCGCCGGGACGAGACCGGCACCCATGCCGACCTGATCCTGATGCCGAAGGAAGCCGTGGAGCCGCCGCCATCCACACTGACCACCGTGGACCAGGAAATCTACCGCTCGCAACCCGGGCGGGGCGGCGCCCAAGCCCAGTAGAACCTATCGTTAGACCAGAGAGGCGAGATGCCTGACCAGGACACACACACGATCTCCTTAACCTCTCCGGTGGAGTACGAGGGAAGGAAGTACACGGAAATAACCCTCCGGGAGCCGACGGCTCTGCAATGCCTCACGGCAGCGAGGCAGGTCCGGGATCAGATCGCGCCGCACACCATGCGGGCGCACGATGTGGACCTGATATTCCAAACGGCGCGAGTGCCTCGGGAGGTCGTCAAGAAGCTTCCGGTTTCGAAGCAGGCGGAGGCCATCGCCTTCCTCCGCACCTTCACGGAAAGGCCCGACGACGCTCGCGACACATGGGCGGATGATCGAACTGACCAGCTATCTCTGGAGCTGAAGTCCACGATCACCGTGAATGGGATCGACTATCACTCCCTGGATCTGAAGGAGCCGACGGCGGGCGACGTCGAGTTTGCGGAGGAAGCCCTGAAGGGCGGGAATAACCCGGAGAACCTCCGCCGGTACCAGATCCGCCTCGTCGCGCGGGGCGCCGGCATTGATCAGGCCGTGGTGCAGCACCTGCCAG
The DNA here is from genome assembly GCF_049629625.1 of Roseomonas chloroacetimidivorans. NCBI lineage: Bacteria > Pseudomonadati > Pseudomonadota > Alphaproteobacteria > Acetobacterales > Roseomonadaceae > Roseomonas > Roseomonas chloroacetimidivorans. The sequence goes on from NZ_JBNBZS010000121.1 coordinate 5,052, forward strand.
TTCGCGTGCTCGATGAGGCCAGCCGGTACCTTCAGTCTTTCACCTAGCCTGGCCATCGAACTATCGCGAGATCATCGCGGAGTTGAGCCGGTTCTACTCGTGGCCCGCCGACGGCCCCGGCTCTGGGTGGGGCATCACCGGGACGCGCCTCCTATGGTGGCTGGGCGAAGCAAATCGGATGTCGGCCGAAAGAGCCAAACGGACGCAGCCCTCCGGCGCGTAAGGAGCGAACATGGCAGCGGGCTTCAGCGTCGTCATTTCCGCTACCGATCAGGCCACGCGGATCATCGATGGTATCAACCGGCGGCTAGCGGCGATCAATGCTCCAGTCGAGAGGGCGCAGAAATCCTTTGCCCGGCTGACGCAGCTCACCGGCTTGGATAAGATCTCGACTGGGCTGAACAGCATGGGGCGGGAGGCTGGCTTCGCCTTCCAGCGCATTGGCCAGCTTGTTCCTGCCTTCGGCGCCTTGACGTCGGCGGCAAGCATTGCCGGTCTTGCGCGTCTCACACAGCAGTGGGGGGCGGCGACGGCCCAGCTCGGGCGGGATGCCCGGAACATGAGCGTTCCCGTGGAGCGGCTGACGGCTCTCCAAGGGGCGGCCGTCCTTGCCGGATCGTCGGCTGAGGCTATGGCCAACGGACTGCAATCTCTGGGCCAGAACCTCAACGACGCAGTCTGGAACAGGAACCCGGCCTTTCAAACCTTCCTCAACTCGCTCAGCGGAGTGGATTGGAAAAAGACCTCGACTGAGGCGCGCCCCACTGTCGAGGTGATGGAGCAGATCGCGGACAATATCGCGCGGGTGCCGAACCCTATGACCCGAGCCCGGATCGCGACCCAGGCTTTTGGGGCTGCTGGCGTTCAGCTTCTACCCATTCTGGAGAAGGGGGCCCAGGGCATTCGGCTGCTGCGCCTAGAGGCCGAAAGGCGCGGCATCACCACTCAAGGGGACATCGACCGAGCCAATAAGCTCGAATACGCGGAACGTGGTCTGACACTCACCCTGCGGAACATGGGCAACACGATCGCTAGCGGTGTCTCTCCCGTACTGACCGACATTCTTACGAAGATGGACGAGTGGCTCATTGCCAACCGAAGTTGGATTCAGACCGGGATCGTCGAGGCCGTGCAGAGGTTCGGCGAGTTTCTGAAGTCGATAGACTGGGAGGGAGTGACCAAGGGTACAGGCGATTTCCTCAAGGGCGTGAATGATGCTGTTCAGGGTCTCGGAGGATGGGTGAAGGTCACCACCACCCTTTTCGAGCTGTGGCTCGGGGCAAAGTTCCTAGGCATGCTGGCGAACGTCGTGAGAGTGGCGACGGCTCTTACTGGTGTTGGGGGATGGCTGCTTCGCGCGGTTCCCTTTCTTGCTCCCCTTGGTCTTCTGGGCGGCGCCGGGGGAGAGGACCGAGAGTTCAGCGAGCGGAAGAACCAGGAGTATCTACGCAACCGGCCACGCCCCGCTCCAGCTCCGACCAGCGCCGAGCGGCAAGCCCGCGAACGATATGAATTCGACTACTACAGGTCTCGTGGGTGGAGCGCCGAAGCGGCGGCTGGGATGACTGCGCAGTCCCGGCATGAGAGCAATTTTGATCCGAACGCCGTGGGGGATCGAGGCGCTGCCTATGGCATCGCGCAGTGGCATCCTGACCGACAGGCGGCTTTCCGGATGTGGTCCGGGCGCGATATCCGCGGCAGTTCGTTCGAGGATCAGGTCGCGTTTAAGTTCTGGGAGGCGATACAGGGGGCCGAGCGCCGGGCAGGGGACCTGATCCAAGGCGCTCGGTCTGCGGGACAGGCTGGTGCGCTTGCCTCGACCTACTACGAGCGCCCGGCTGACCGCGCTACCAACGAGCGGGACAGGGCGGCCACCGCCGAGGACATCCTGCGGCGGCTGGGCCCTGGCGGGTCTCCGATCCGGATCGCTTCGCCTGCCGTTCCGACGCCGTCCCAGGCGGCGGGCGCGCCGCGGCAACTTGCTGAAGGAGTAGGCCGCACCGGTCCGGTGGGGGCCGCTACTCAGCGGGTCCAGGTTGAGATCGTCGGGAACTTGCCGCCCGGTGTTACCGCCCGTGTCCGATCGGCGTCATCTGGCGTCGACACACCGGCTCCCCGTGTATCCACTCCTCTCGTACTTGGGGCACCGTGAATGGCCGGCATGTCCGAGCATCTTCGGCGTCGCGTCCAGCACACAGCCGGCTCTGGTTGGCTGTCGACCGCTCCAGATGACGGCGGCAAGGTCCAGCAGGCTCAGGTCAAGATTAACGACCTGCAAACTATCGACCGCGTGCCGGTGGTTCACCACTTCGGGTTTTCGTCTGCGGCGCCGATCAACTCCATGGTCGTGCGGCTCTCCATGGCGGGCGACACCTCGAACGGGGTGATCGTCGGCACCTTGCACCAATCATCGCGCCCCACTGGGCTGAGCCCTGGGCAGTCTCTGCAGTACGACCTGTTTGGCAGCCGCGTCTTCTGTGCCAACGACGGTACGATCCATATCAGCGCGCCCGGCGAGGCCTTGCGGAAGCTGGTGACCGAGGTGTTCATGGAGCTTTTCAACCAGCACACCCATCCGGCGAATGGCTCGCCTCCGACCCAGAAGATGACCACCGCCCACCTGACCGGCGGCCTTCGGGCGGGAGGCCCCTGATGGACATCGTCATCGAGTGGGACAAGGCGCTCGGGCGCGGCGACTGGAAGATCGCCGATGGCAGCCTAGCTATCGATGGCGGTCTTAAGAGCGCGGTGCTGGTCAGCCTCTTCACCGACCGCCGCGCGGCACCGGATTTCGTGCCGACCGACGGGACGACCGACCGTCGCGGCTGGTGGGCCGACACCTATGAGGGGGAGCAGATTGGCTCCCGCCTATGGCAGTACGAGCGGGCCAAGAAGTTCGGCAGGACGACCCTTCTTGCCGAGGTCAAGAAGACCTGCGCCGAAGCACTGCAATGGCTGCTGGACGACGGCGTTGCGGCCTCCCTGACGGTCAACACCGGCTGGCTGAATGCAACCACCATCGCCGTGGCCATCAGCATCACGCAGCCGAATGGCAACCTCACCACCTTCAACCTCGCCTGGGCGTGGGACGGGATCTGAAGCATGCCTTACGCGAGGCCGACCCTGCTGGAACTCCGGCAGCAGGCGCTACAGGACATCAATAACTCAGACCTGACCGGGGTTGACGGCCTGCTCCGCCGCTCCGTCTTGCGGGTCATGTCCTGGGTGATGGCTGGCTTTGCCTATCTCCACTACGACTACCAGGACTGGATCGCGAAGCAGGCCACGCCATGGGGTGCGGAGGATGAATTCGCCGCGGGCTGGGGGCAGCTCAAGGGGGTGGAGCGCAAGGACGCGACAGCGGCGTCTGGCCCTCTCTCCTGGCCGGGTACGGTGGGGACGTCCGTGCCGAGCGGCACCAGCATCACTCGGGCGGACGGCGTCCTTTACACCACAACAGCCCCGACAACGGTCGCGGCCGGAGGGGCGGCGGACCTCACGATCCAGGCTGTCGAGCCTGGGGTGAATGGCAATGCCGATGCTGGCACGAAGTTCTATCTGACCAATGGCATCACCGGCCTGGCGTCCGAGGCCGTGAGCACCGCTGACATCAGCGGCGGCGCCGACCAGGAGAGCGAGGCTGATTACAAAACTCGCTACCTGGAAGTGTATTCGGAACCTCCTCAGGGCGGTGCGGAGACTGACTACAAGCGCTGGGCCAGGGAAGTTGCCGGCGTCACGCGAGCCTGGGTGAACCCGAATGGGGCAGGCGCGGGAACGGTCGTGGTCTACACGATGTTCGACGAGGCAAACGCAGCCGATGGGGGATTCCCGCAGGGCACAGACGGTGTCGCGACGGATGAGCCTCGTGGCGTCCCGGCCACGGGCGATCAGCTGGCCGTGGCAAACCACATCCAGCCTCTGCGGCCGGTGACCGCGCTGGTCTACTCGGTCGCGCCAAACGCGCAGTCCATCGACTTCGCGCTAGACGACGTGTCCTCCACTAACGACGACACGCAATCCGCTGTCGAGGAGGCGCTCGAGGATATGTTCCGACGGCTGGGAGACCCCACTGGGGCGACCATCTACCCGTCGGACTGGAACGATGCGATCCGGAGCGTCTTGGGCATGAAGCACTTCACGGTGCTATCCCCCTCGGGTCCTGTGACGACGCCGCTGGGCAGCTTGCCGACGCTCGGCACTGTGACCCTGTCCAGCTAGCCCATGCCCCGTCTGTACCTAACTTCGGCACACCTGCTGGGCTTGTTCCAGCGCCTGATGCCCCGTGGCCGCGTGTGGCCCCACGAGGAGGATGCGGTTCAGACCAGGGCAATCGCCGCCCTGGTGCCCACCTACGAGCGGCTGCTAGCGCGCGATAACAACCTGCTCACTGACGCCTTTCCGGGCACCGCCTATGAGCTGCTGCCCGAGTGGGAGGCGTCGCTCGGCCTTCCCGATCCTTGCGCCGGCCCGTCACCTTCGCTGCAGCAGCGCCGCGCGCAGGTGGTGGCGCGGCTGACCGCGACGGGCGGGCAGAGCGTACCCTACTTCATCGAAGTGGCGGCAAAGCTCGGATACGGCATCTCGGTCAAGGAGTACGCACCGGCGCGCGTCGGCCTGCTCCGGGCTGGAGATCGCCTCTACGGCGCGGCCTGGGCCCATGCCTGGGCGATCCAGGCACCCGAAACCACGGTGACGCCCTTCCGGGCGGGGCAAAGTGCCGCCGGAGAGCGGCTGCGTACCTTCGGCAACGATGTCCTGGAATGCCAGCTGCGTTCGTTGGCGCCAGCGCACACGGTTCTTCTTTTCCAATACGTTTGAGGAGCAGCCATGCGGCTTTTGGCTAATGGGACGCAGGTCACGAACCTGCCGACCCCGTCTGCTGCTGTCGGAACACCTGGGTACTTCACTGGAGGTGACCCAGGTGCCGGGCAGCAGGCGAGCATTGTCGACCAGGACTTTCTCAACATCCTCATCAATGAGCTGAAGAACGCTATTCTAGGGTCCGGCCAGACCCTGGATGACACCGGGACCAACGTTACGCAGCTCCTGAAGGCCATCTCCACCATCGGCCGCCGCGCGCAAACCTTCGGCACCCCCGGCACCACACCCTGGACTGTCCCCGACGGCGTCTACCGCGTGTGCTCTCGTGTCTGGGGCGCCGGCGGCGGTGGTGGCGCGGCAGCGGGCCCCGGCGCTGCGGCGGGCGGCGGTGGTGGAGGCTTCTCGGCAGGCTTCTTCGCTGTCACGCCGGGACAGGTCATCAACATCGTCGTTGGTTCCGGCGGGGCCGGTGCTCTCGTTGTGAACGTGCCGGGCAGTGCAGGCGGGTCCTCCGCCTTCGGCGCCTTCAACAGTGCCTCCGGTGGTGGTGGTGGTGGCAGCACGGTAACGGCAAACACGGCGTCCGTAGCGGCCGGTGGTGGTGGCGTCGGTTCCGGCGGGCATCTCACGTTGCTGGGTGCTGGAGGCGTCGGCGGCCAGAATATCGGCGGTACCTACCTCGGGGGTGGCGGCGGCGCGGCGCCATTCATGCCCACCATCGGCAGCTACGGAAATTCGGGCGGCGCAGGTACTGGCGGCTATATTGTCGGCGGTGGCGGTGGTGGCGGCAGCGCAAACACGGGCGGCAACGGCGGCAACGGCCTGGTGGAGATCCTGTACTGATGACACGCACTTGGATCCGCGTTCAGGACGGCGTCGCGGCCGATGCATTCGAGCAGCCGGAGAGGATGGAGATCGTCCCCGGCGTCGATATCTTGGTGGGTATTGGCGACTGGGTCGAGATTACCGACCTCAGCCCACGCCCAGCTTCGGGCTGGCGTTATGACGGCAGCGCCTTCAGCGCGCCGCCCGCCCCTGAGGCGCCGCCCTCCGAGGCGATCGTCCGCACTCTCAAATCCGACATCTGGCGCCGCTGCACGGATGAGGAGGCCGAGGCCCTTGAGGCGGCACTGAACGCCGCCCCGGTGCGCCTGCGCCGTCTGTTCAACGATAGCACGATCCTCGAAAGCAACTGGCCTGAGTACGAGGCGCTGCGATCTGGCATTGTCCAGGCCGTAGGCGAAGAGCGCGCCGCCGAACTGCTGGCCGCGAGCCAAGCCTAACCACTCACCCGACAATTCAATCCGTCCGACCGCGCGCCTCCGGGCTGCGCGGCGATACCTGCTTGCGAGGTGCTGAATGAACGCAATTCAGGCAGCCGTTCAGGTCATCACCAATAGGACCCAGCCGGCTCGTATTCCGCTTGGCTCGACAGCCAATGTCGTTGCTGTGTTTCGGGGCTATGACCTGAAGCCCGCAGCGGTTGATGGCGTCACCTTCCTCTGGGTCCGGCCAGACGGCTCGATGTTTGAAACCGACGGCGTGGGGGAGGCCGGCACGCCTCCCCCCATGTGGCGGGGAGCGTTCGAGGTGGACGTCGATGGTCCATGGGCAGTTCGGGCCAAGTGCGAGACGCCCGCACGCGAACTCGAATGGTTTCGTTTCGAGGTCTACGAGGGTCCGGCCGATATAACTATTCCGCCCGGGGCAATCTGGACCACCCAGAACAAGGACGCGCTGACCACCAGCTCGGGCGCCTTGCTTTCTGCGCTCCGGGTGAACCAGCTCGAAGCCGGCAGCGATCTCGATGCTGGTGGAATGGTGCTCTACGTCACCCCAACAGGCGAGACGAAGGCGCTCTCCGGCCAGGCTGTGCTCGACGCCGCAACCGCCGTCGTCCAGCCCATCGCCGAGACCGTCACCACCACCGCCGCCGCCGTGCAGGAGGCGCGGGTGGAGGTGGCGGGGAACCGGGAGGCGGTCGTCACTGCGGCAGGCGAGGCGGCCAGGAACGCCGAGACCGTCACCACCACCGCCGCCGCCGTGCAGGAGGCGCGGGTGGAGGTGGCGCGCCAACTTCTCGGCGCCACCCCCTACGCCGCAACGCTGAACGGCGACGCCACGGTCATCACGCAGACGATCGACGGCG
>NZ_JBNBZS010000122.1:0-11571 GCF_049629625.1 Roseomonas chloroacetimidivorans
TGATTGGGCGCCGTTTCGCGGAAACCATCAGGGTCTAGACAAGACCGGATAGCTGACTGCAGGCGACCGTGCTGCTAGGATGCCAAGATGACCCACGTGGTGGTGGGGCCGTCCATAGCTGGGGCCGGCCTCACAAGGGGATCACTCCGTGCCGCTGGCCTGTATGGAGATGTGCGCATCGCGTCCCTATCGGGTTCGCGCGCTCGAAGCGCTCGGGGCGGTACAGGTTTATGCGATCCCGTCTCTTCGACTGCTGCCCTTACCTTCTCTCGCCCCTGCCTGCACTCCCCGGGCCACCGGCCCTGGCGGCTGATCAGGCCGCCAGGGGCGAATTCTGGTAGACCTCGCCACGGACTGTCAGCGCCCAGATCGTCCGCGCCATCTTGTTGGCGAGTGCGACAACCACCAGCATGCGTGGCTTTCGCGCCATCATCCCCGCTAACCAGGAGCCCGCCGGCGCTCCCTTGCGGGCCGCCCAGCACACGACCGCCGAGGCGCCGACGATCAACAGGCGTCGGATGTCGCGCTGGCCCATTCTCGAAATGCTGCCCAGCCGCGCCTTGCCGCCGGTGGAGTGCTGCTTCGGCGTCAGGCCCGTCCAGGCGGCGAAGTCGCGCCCGCTGCGGAACTGGCGCATGTCGGGGCAGAAGGCCCTCACCGCCATGGCGCTGATCGCGCCGACGCCAGGGATCGTCATCAGCCTGGCCACCTCGGTGTCCTTGGGTGCTCGCGCCCGGATCTCCATCTCCAACGTGTCGATGCGTGCGGTCTGTTCCTCGATCTGGGTCAGCATCATGCGGGCCAGCTCCCTGGCCATGTCAGGGATGGCCGTCGTCGTGTCGTTGACTGCCGCAGCCAGTCTGTCGACCCGGGCGTGGCCCGCCGGCGCGACAATACCGAACTCGGCAAGATGGCCGCGTAGGGCGTTGACGGTCTGGGTGCGCTGACGGACCCAGAGGTCACGGGCCCGGAAGACCGTGGCGTCTGCCTGCTGTTCCGCTGTCTTCACGGACACGAAGCGCATGGTCGGGCGCGACGCCGCCTCCGCAATGGCCTCGGCATCGGCAGCGTCGTTCTTCTGTCGCTTGACGAAGGGTTTGACATAGATCGGCGGCAGCAGCCTTACCTCGTGCCCAAGCGCGCTGATCTGGCGCCCCCAGTGATGGGCGCTGGCGCGCGCCTCCATGGCGATAATGGCCGACGCTTGCTCAGCCAGGGAAGGCAGCAGCCGGTCACGCGGCAGCTTCTTGCGGAACACCACCGAGCCGTCGGCGCTGGCGCCGTGGAGCTGGAAATACCGCTTGGCCAGGTCGATACCGGTGATGCGTACGACGCTCATGGAAGCCTCCCTGTGTGCTGACCTCTTGGCGAGGACGGTCTGGCACATTGCGATACCGCCGGGTGGGGGCATCTACTCCATCGGGTTCCCTGGAGGCTCCAACTCTTGAGAGGATGGAGCCATGACGAAGAAGACCTCGAACCGGTATTCGCCTGAGGTCCGGCAGCGGGCGGTCCGGATGGTGCTGGACCATGGAGGCGACCACGCCTCGCAGTGGGCGGCGATCGGCTCGATCGCGGCCAAAATTGGCTGCACGAGCGAGACGCTGCGCGGCTGGGTGAGGCAGGCCGAGCGCGACCAGGGGCTGCGGCCGGGCGCGACGAGTGCGGAGGGGGAGCGGATCAGGGCTTTGGAACGCGAGGTCCGCGAACTGCGTCAGGCCAATGATATCCTGCGCAAGGCGTCGGCCTATTTCGCGGTGGCGGAGCTCGACCGCCGCTCGAAGCCATGATCGCCTTCATCGACGATCACCGCGAGGTCTACGGGCTTGAGCCGCAAAGCGGATCAAGGCCGATCTGCAGGGTGCTGCCGATCGCCCCGTCGACCTACCACGTCCACGTCGCCCGACGTGTCAATCCGATGAGGGCCTCGCCTCGTGTTCGACAGGACCTGCTACTCATGGAGGGCATCCGACGGGTGCATGCGGCCAACTTCGAGGTCTACGGCGCTCGCAAGGTCTGGCGGCAGCTCGACCGGGAGGGCATCACGGTGGCCCGCTGCATGGTGGAACGCCTGATGCGGCGGATGGGGCTGCGCGGCGTCGTCCGCGGCAAGGAGGTCAGGACCACGATCGCCGACAAGGCTCTGCCCTGCCCGGCGGACAAGGTGAACCGGCACTTCCGGGCGCCGCATCCGAATGCCCTGTGGGTGTCCGATTTTACCTGTGTGGCGACCTGGCAGGGCTTTGTGTACGCGGCCTTCGTCATCGACGTCTTCGCCCGCCGTATCGTCGGTTGGCGGGTCTCGCGCACAGCCCAGACGGGGTTCGTCCTCGATGCCCTGGAGCAAGCCCTGCATGACCGCCGTCCAGCGAAGGGCGGCCTGACCCATCATAGCGATAGGGGCGGGCAATACGTCAGCATTCGGCACACGGAAAGGCTGCTCGAGGCCGGGATCGAGCCCTCGGTCGGCAGCGTCGGTGACAGCTATGACAACGCCCTCGCCGAGACCGTTATCGAGCTGTTCAAGACCGAGGTGATCCGGCGCCGTGGTGCGTAATCCGGTGGATCGTGATCAGCGATTCCGTTTGATTGTGATCAGTGGATCCGGTGGATGCTGATCGGTGATTCCGGTGATCGTGATCACTGGAATTGGGGACGGGTCAGAGGAGTGGCGCGGCCGGCAAGTCTCAACCAGCGGTAGTTTCGCCCCTGTGCTGAGCAGGGGGGCGGGATGCCAGGCGAGAGAGTGCCGATGCGCAAGATCCGAGATGTTCTACGGCTTGGCTGGGGCCAGGGCCTGTCCCAGCGGGTGATGGCTCGCAGCCTCGGGCTGAGCCAGGGGGTGGTGCACGCCTATCTGAGGCGGGCCCGCAGCGCCGGGCTGGCCTGGCCGTTGCCCGAGGGGCTGAGTGACGCGGGGCTGGAGGCGCTGCTGTTTCCCGCCCCCAGCGGCGCCGCGGTCGAGGACCGGCCGCAGCCCGACTGGGCCTGGGTGCACCGGGAGCTGCGGCGCCCGAACGTGACGCTGTCGCTCCTATGGGAGGAATACCGGGCGGGAGCGCCGGATGGGTTCGGCTATTCCTGGTTCTGCGACCTGTACCGGTCCTGGACGGGTCGGCTGAAACCGACGCTGCGGCAGATCCATCCGGCCGGCGAGCGGATCTTCGTCGATTTCGCCGGCAGCCCCATGGCGGTGCTGGAGGGGGCGAGCGGGGAGGAACGGCGGGCGGAGATCTTCGTCGCCGTGCTGGGGGCGTCGAGCTACACCTTCGCCTGTGCGGTCTGGAGCCAGGCGCTGCCGGACTGGATCGATTGCCGTGTGCGGACTTTCGCGCATTTCGGTGGTGTCGCGCGGCAGCTGGTGAGCGACAACCTGCGCGCCGGGATCAGCCGGGCCTGCTTCCACGAGCCGGCGGTGAACCGGACCTATGCCGAGATGGCGGCGCATTACGGCACGGCCGTGCTGCCGGCGCGGCCCTACAAGCCGCGCGACAAGGCCAAGGCCGAGGTCCGCGTGCAGGTCGTGCAGCGATGGATCCTGGCCCGGCTGCGGAACCAGAGGTTTTTCTCCCTGGCCGAGCTCAATGGGGCGATCCAGGCGCTGGTGACGCGGCTCAACGAGCGGCCGATGCGCGCCCTGGGCACGACACGGCGCGCCCTGTTCGAGGAACTGGACCGGCCGGCGCTGCAGCCCTTGCCGGACGTCGCCTATGAATATGCGGCCTGGAAACGCTGCCGGGTGGGGCTCGACTACCATGTGGAGGTCGAGCGGCACTTCTACTCGGTGCCGCACTCCCTGGTGCGCCAGGAGGTGGAGGCGCGGACCACCACCGCGACGGTGGAGATCTTTCACCGCGGCCAGCGGGTGGCCAGCCATCTCCGCAGCATCCGCCGCCATCAGCCCAGCACCCTGGCCGAGCATATGCCCAGCTTCCATCGCCGGTACCGGGAGTGGAGCCATGAGCGCATCCATCGCGAGGCGGGTGCCGTCGGGCACGACACGGCGGCGCTGGTGGAGGTCATCCTGCGCTCCAGGCCGCATCCCGAGCAGGGGTTCCGCTCCTGCATCGGCATCCTCGGCCTGGTGAAACGCCACGGTGCCGAGCGGGTCGACGCCGCCTGCGCCCGGGCACTCGCCTTGGGGACGCGCTCCAACAGCTCGGTCGCGGCCATCCTCAACAACCGCCAGGAGCGGCGGGTCATGCCGGACGAGCCGGCCATGCTGCTGCACGAGAACATCCGTGGCCCGGGCTACTACCATTGAAAGGCGATCCGACGCTGATCCATCCCACGGCCGAGCGCCTGCGCGGGCTCGGCCTGAGCGCCATGGCCCAGGCTTTCACCGAACTCCTCGGCGCCCCCGAGGCGGCGGGGCTCTCCCGCGAGGACTGGCTGGGCCTGCTGGTCGACCGCGAGGCGACCAGCCGGGAGAACAGCCGCCTCATCCGCAGGCTGCGTGAGGCCCGGCTGCGCCAGGCGGCGGTGATCGAGGACACGGATTTCCGCACCCCGCGCGGCCTGGACCGGGCGATGTTCCTCCGCCTGGCCGGTTGCGGCTGGATCCGCGAGCACAGCCATGTGGTGATCACGGGCCCAACCGGGGTCGGCAAATCGTGGCTGGCCTGCGCGCTCGGCCATAAGGCCTGCCGGGAGGGCTACTCCGTCCTCTACAAGCGTGCCCCGCGGCTGTTCGCCGATCTGGCAACCGCCCGGGGCGAGGGGCGGCTGCCCAAGATGCTGGCGGCGATCGAGTGCACCCGCCTGCTCATCATCGATGACTGGGGCCCGGAGCCGCTGAGCGCCGAGCAGCGCCGAGACCTGCTCGAGATCGTTGACGACCGCTACGACCGTGGCTCCCTGCTCATCACCAGCCAGGTGCCCCCAAACCGCTGGCACGACGTCGTGGGCGAACCCAGCACCTCCAACTGCCACAGTGGCGGACCGGCTGATCACTGCGGTGATGGTCACTGACCCCGGCCATCCTTTGGCCGGTCAGCGCCTGGCAGTTCTGTCCCTGACCTGCGGCCGCGGCCCCAGGTTCCTGGCCATTGCCTTACCCGATGGCCGCCGGCGCCTGATCCGGCGTGCTGCGACGGACCTTGAACGCCCGGCATCGACGGAGCCGCCGGTGCCTTGGGTATCGGCTCGCATGCTGCTGCCCCTGGCACGCCACATCCGCGGTTTGGTGACTGCCTCCAGCCCGGAGATCGTCCATGCCGCCCCGCCCCCGCGATCCCGTACCTCCAACCCCGGCGCCCCCGCGCCAGATGCGGCCGCCGCGCCCATGGCCGGTCCTTCCAGCCCCATCGCAGCGGCAGCTGGCGCAGGCGATCGCCCGGCTGCTGCAACGCCTCAGTCAGGAGGTGCAGCATGCTGACCACCCCCGATGACATGGCCGATCGCGTCAGCACGGCGCATCGGGCCAAGCTGGCCTACATCTATGTTCGCCAGTCCACGGCCGTTCAGGTCCGCCAGCACCAGGAGAGCACGGAGCTGCAATACCGCCTGGCCCACCGGGCCGCGGCGCTGGGCTGGCCACGGGAGCGCATCGTGGTGATCGATGACGACCTCGGCAAGTCAGGGGCGTCCAGCGCGGAACGGCATGGTTTCCAGCGCCTGATTGCCGAAATCGGCCTGGGCAAGGCGGGGCTGGTGCTGAGCCTCGACGCCTCCCGCCTGGCCCGCAACAACCATGACTGGCACCGGCTGCTGGAGCTGTGCTCGATCTTTGGCGTGTTCATCGATGATGGTGAGAGGCTTTACGATCCGGGCGCCTATCACGACAGGCTCCTGCTGGGGCTGTCCGGCATCATGAGCGAGGCCGAGTTGCACCAGATCCGCATGCGCCTGCATCAGGGCGAGCGGCAGAAGGCTGCGCGGGGCGAACTGAGGCTGCCCTTGCCGGCTGGGCTGGTCCAGGAGCGGGGTGGCGGGATCGTCCTTAATCCGGACGAGGAGGTGCAGGCCCGGCTGCAGTTCGTGTTCGACAAGTTCCGCGAGCTGCAGAGCGCCAAGGCAGTCATGCGGGAGTTGCAGCGGCACGGCCTGTCACTGCCGGTTCGCCCGATCCGCGGCCCGGCGCCGCATGCGGTGACCTGGGTCCCGGCCGACAGCAGCCGGGTGCTGCATATCCTGCACAACCCCGCCTATGCCGGCACCTACGTCTACGGCCAGCGCCGGCAGGACCCGACCCGACGTCGTGCCGGCACGGCGCGAAGTGCTACGGTCAAGGTCCCGATCGAGCAGTGGGCGGTGTGCCTGCGCCACGCCCACCCGGGCTACATCAGCTGGGAGGAGTTCATGGCCAACCAGGCGCGACTGGCTGGCAACATCGCCCATCATGCGGGTGGGCGGCCCGGCGTAGCGCGGCGGGGCTGCGCCTTGCTGCAAGGGATTGCGGTCTGCGGCCGGTGTGGCCGGCGCATGGGGGTGCGCTACTCAGGACCCCATGGGGACTACCCCGTGTACCATTGCAGCGCCGACCAGGGGCTCACCGGCCAGCCCAGGTGCCAGGAGGTCCGGGCGCTGGGCACGGACAGCGAGTTCGAGCGGGTGCTGCTGGAGGCCCTGGCGCCGGACAGGATCGAGATGGCGGTTGCCGCCGTCGGAGAGATCGAGGCGGAAACCCGGGCGCTGGAACATCAGTGGGGTCTCAAGCGCGAGCGCGCCCGCTACGAGGCCGAACGAGCGCGGCGGCAATATGATGCCGTGGAGCCGGAGAACCGCCTCGTGGCGCGCTCCCTTGAACGGGTCTGGGAGGAGAGGCTGCGTCAGTCCGAAGCCGTCGAGCAGGCCTATGCGGCGTGGCGCACCGAGCAAAGGGGCGCGCTGTCCGATACCGAATGTGCCGAGGTCCTCGGCATGGCGCGGGACCTGCACAGCGTGTGGCAGGTGGCCACGGCCGAGGAGCGCAAGCGCATATTACGGCTCGTCGTGCGGGAGGTAACACTCGACCAGAAATGCGAGCGCGGGGTGGTCTGGATGCGGACCACCTGGCAGACCGGTGCCGTCAGCGAGCACCGGCTGCATCGAAAGGTTCAGGGCTATGCGCATTACGCCCGAAGGGCCGAGCTGGAACAGCGGATCCGGGAGCTGAACGCCGCCGGTATGATGGACCGCGAGATCGCGGCGGCGCTGAACGCGGATGGGATCGGAACGGCCCACGGCACGTTGTTTGCCGGCGAGAATGTCCATGTCTGCCGCAAGCGCTGGGGCATTCCCACGGTCAAGATCAATGGCGTGGACGCAAACCCGCCGCGCTGGCCAGATGGCAGCTACTCCGTGCAGGGCGCAGCCGCCGCCCTCGGCGTGACACCGCAGACCGTGTTCAAATGGCTGCGCAAGGGCCGCCTGACCGGGCAGCAGCTCACCAAAGGGCAACCCTGGCAGATCAACCTGCCCGACGATCAGATCACCCCGCTGGCCGCCCAAGTGCGACGGACGAGCCAGTCAGCAAGGAAGGCATCATGAAGCGCTCGGTGATTTGACACTCGGCGATGCCATCATGGACCGCGTCATTCACCGTGCCCACCGGATCGAATTCAAAGGCGTCAGCCTGCGCAAGCGTCACGCCAGCAACGATGCCTTGACCGACGAAGCCGGCGAGTGACATCTACAACCGTCGGCCGCACTGCTCCTCCGCCCCGTCCCCTGCCAAGCCCCATTGCACGGAAGGTGATCATGATCGCCGGATTGGGTGATCGCCTTCGGCTGGAACAGCCGATCAGGATCACCGGAATACGCAGCCGTGGCCCGTGGCGGTCCCTGGAGGCGGTCGAATACGCCACCCTCGAGTGGGTGGACTGGTTCAACAACCACCGCCTCCTCGAGCCGATCGGCAACATGCCACCGGCCGAAGCGGAGGCGCGCTACTACGCCGCGCTTGAGAAGCCCGCCCTGGCGGCGTAACCCAAACCAATCAGCCTCCGGTAAATCCGGGGCGGTTCACAGCGCCCGCGAGACCGTCTCCAGGTCCTCGCCCCGCAGCAGCCGCAGCACCGCGTCCCGCTTGCGCTGCCGCGACATCCGGCCACCCCGGCCGGGACCCGCGGCATCCGTCAGCTCTGTCATCGTCATGCACCCCATCGGCGGATACCGTCCGCTTGCGGAGTGTCTCAATCAACTGTGGAGCGGCGGAGGTTGGTCTTGACCCGATCGCCTGCCTTGCGCGGGATCAGCGACGGCGCAACCACCGTGCAATCGCGTGTCCGAGGACGATGATCTGCCGGTACAGCCCGTAGCCGGTAGAGCCAGCCTCATGGCACACATGCAGCTTCCCGTGCTTTGCCGCGAGCCGTGTTAGTAATCTTCGAACTGCCTCAACGCTGGCCTCGATCTCGCCAAGGTAGCGAACCTCTTCCCTTCGCCCTGGCTCGGCCACTGCCACCGCGTGCTTCGCCTTCGCGACATCAATCCCCACAAAGATCCCGCTATGCTCCTCCACGGCTTTTCTCCCTGCGTCGAGGATCGGCCCGCCCATGCGGGCAACTCTCGGGTTCACCCACGTGCAGCATAGGGCGAGCTAAACCCCAGAAGGCGCACATACGGTCTTACACAAGGCAGACACACCGGGTCGGAAATCCTTAAGGCGGATAGCTGGCCGAACTGCCAAGCCGAACGGACCTCTTGGGTCGAGTCCTACCGTGAAAGTCGGGCCCCGCGGGTCTGGAGCCATCCGGGCTCGCCATTGCATCTCAAAGGCCAAGCTCCCCAGCTGCGCCACTCGCAGCTTCGAAGGCCGCAATCAGCGCGTCATAACCCTCTGGCGAGCGATCATGAAGGGTCCGAAACGACGGCTTCATCTCCTGTGCAAGGCCCGCGCGAATTTTCATGATATGCCACGGCTTCGGCCCATGGAAATGGCCGATTACCGCATCCGGGTTCGGCCCCCAATAAGGCTTCCAGTTCATTTCCGGCATCATCCACTCGGCTTCCCCGAGCAAAGCGTCGTTTAGCGATTTCTGGTCATGTGGCGGATACAGAAAGTTCCGCGACAGTCGCTGGCGTACGGCCTTTAGCAGCGCGGGGCGGCTTTCGCGCAGGGCCGGCAAATTCATCACCATCACTCCACTGTTGAAATGCCGCCGGTCGCCGAGCCGGGTTTCCTCGCACACTGCCACGGAGCGCGGCGTAAAGGCATAGCTGCGGGGGTCGCGCAGGAACACCACATCGATATCCGTGTAGAGAACTTGATCCGCCTCCGTCTCAAGCATTGGCAGGTCCAGGCGAAGCCAGTGGCCACAGAACACGTCGTACTTCTCGCTATAAGCTGCGCGAAGTTCCGTGCTAAGCACCGAGCTGTGCCGCAGGACCCGCACCCCGGCTTTCTGGAGCCGTTCCAGTTCCACGCAATTCTGCCCGTCATAGATGCAGCATGGCACCAGTGTCGTGCAGCGAAGCGCCGAGGCCACCGCCGCTCGCACCGAGCGGAACTCCCGCTTGAGCCCGCGCTCGTTTGCGCAGAAATACCACTTGCGGAGTTTATTCAGGCCAGTTTCAATTTTGCAAACGGGCTGGGTCGCGGGGCTCGCTGTCATTACCCTCTCGTCGGATGCGGGCCGCATGATGTTGGGCGCAGGGGTGAGTAGAACCAGGAAAAGCGGTAAGGAAACGTAGTGCTTTACAGCCCGGAGCGCGCCTCGCAAATCAAGGTAGCTCTCGGCAGACGCTGCATCGCAGTAGGCCCGCGCCGGCTCAACCCGGCCCGCGTGGCCCAAAACCGACACAATCTCGTCCAGATACGCCGCGAACCGATCCTCGCCCGTCCGCAGCCGACTTGCATCTCCGTCCACCATGCCCAGCATATAGGAGCGTTAAGTGACACAGTAAGACTAGCAGGCTGCTGAAGAAGTCTGTCGGACGGCGATGAGGGTGGCTTCGTCGCCGCCCTGGTACTCGAGTTCGATTTGGAGGGAGCCGTTGGGGAGGAGTTCGGCATAGCCGGAGCCCTGGACCTCGTCTCCTTCGTCGGCACCGATCCAGGTGAAGTCGGTGTTGTCGATGCCGAAGGCGGCGTCGAGGCTGGCCTGCATGGCCCCGAAGGCGATCTCGCCCGGAGCGTCATGGCGGATGATCAGGTGGGCCGGTCCGACGAGGTTAAGGTACTCCTGGTCCCACAGATCTGCTTCGATGATGCGCCAGTACCCGAGAAGAGGGCTGTTCTGCGCCTTCATGGAGCGGCTGCGGCCAGGAGCCGCGGCAGGCGGATGAGGTTGTAGGCGGCAGCCGCGAGGGAGAAGGTCCAACCGACACGGGCAAGGCCGCGGTGCCGGGTGTGACGCAGGCCGGCGCCCTGCTTGATCCAGCCGAAGACCTCCTCGATGCGCTTGCGGATGACCTGGCTGACGCCATAGCCCGGGTGGCGCGTGGTGCGGCCGTCGATGGAGGAGCGTCGCCGACTGCCGGTCTTGGTGCGGTGGTCGTTACGGGCAACGTGGGGCGTGACGCGCCTGGCTCGCAGGCCTTCGACATGAGCGCGGGCGTCGTAGTTCTTGTCGGCGCCGAGCGTGATGCGCCGCCGCACCGTCAGGCGCAGCCGGTCTACGAGGGCGAGCGAGGCGTCGCGCTCGGCCGTGCCTGTGGCATGCGTCAGGCATGCCACGCGAACGAGCCCGGATCGGTTTTCCATGAGCACGTGCCCGGCATAGGCCAGGAGGGAGGACTGCCCGTCCGCCTTGCGGGCAAGGCGCGCGTCCGGGTCGGTGGTGCTGGCGTGGGTCTCGTTCGAGCGGGGCTGTCCGCGCCAGTTGGCCTCGGCATTGCGCCCGCCGCTCGCGGGCGGGGCGGGAGGAACCCCATCCTCCCCCTTGGGACGGAACGACTTCTGGCTCGCCCAGGCCTGGATCAGCGTGCCATCCACCGAGAAGTGTTCGGACGACATCAGCGCCGCTACCCGCGGCTGGGCCACGAGGGCCGCCAGGAAGGTCTGCGCCATATCGCCGGCGAGCAGCCGGTCGCGGTTCTTGCTGAAGGTCGAGGCGTCCCAGACCGGCGCGTCCATCGACAGTCCGACGAACCAGCGGAACAGCAGGTTGTAGTCCAACTGCTCCATCAGCTGCCGCTCCGACCGCACCGAGTAGAAGGCCTGCAGCAGCAAGGCCCGCAACAGCTTCTCAGGCGCGATCGAGGGACGGCCCACCCGCGCATAGAGCCGCTCGAACTTAGGAGACAGCGCCTCCAGCGCCTCGTCCGCTACCGCCCGGATCAGCCGCAGCGGGTGCTCCAACGGTACACGCGCCTCGCAGCTCACATAGCTGAACAGCTTCTCCGTCCGCTCGTCCGTACCCCGCATGACAAGCACCCCGCCCCACAGCATGTTCGAGGGAATCACAACCAACACCACATCGCGAGACTTTTTCAGCAACCTGCTAGACAAATTCGCTGGGTCAGGACCAAGTTCTGCCGGTCTCAATTTCTGGGGGACTGCTGCTATGGGGGAGGTAGAACTAGATACCGTAATCGGGTCGGCTGGTGGCGCGAGCTGCCATGACCGGTTGTTCTTCCAGGAGGCCCAGGCGGGGCTCAGCAGAGGGAGGCACCGAGATGACCCACTATGCCGGGATCGACGTCTCG
>NZ_JBNBZS010000123.1:0-11520 GCF_049629625.1 Roseomonas chloroacetimidivorans
GTTGGAGGTGCCGCCCGCGCGGTGGAGATGTCCTGACCTTCGTACCCCCAGTAGGGTCGCGGCTTACGGCTGTGCCCGTCATCGCTGAACCGACCGGTGACGACCATTCCGCCGAACAGGGTGGGTGTCCACAGTTGGATGCGGGGTGTGTTGAAGCGACCATCACCCTTCGGAGCCGTCTCGATCGGCTGCCAATCCTCCCCACCCGACGCAGGCTGGGCGGCGGTGAGGGCGGTGCGAGCAGCACGACGTGCAGCGTCCATTCGGTCGCGCAGATCGTCCATGCCGGGCACGCGATCCGTCATTGCGTTGTAGATATCGGCCGGGATCGCGCCCGCCATTTCGTTGCAGGCGTCTTCCAGATCACGCAGTGCCTCCACCACCCCCGCGCTGGCCGTCTCCACCGGGGCAGGCGGGGCGAGGGGGTTATTCCCTTTTTTCAGGAACCCGTCTTCTATCGCTCGTTCTCTCGCGTCCAACTCAGTCATGCTGATACGAGGGGCGATGCGTTGAGGGGTGGCACGCTCCGGGGGAGGGCGTTCATTCCCCAGAATTGCACGGACGGCGAACAGCAACTTGGAGAACGTAATCCAGCTAAAGTGCGTGTAGCAGTCTGGGTGAGGGCGGCTGTCGTCGTATCCTGCTCGTTTCATCAGATCGCGCACTACGCTCTGCGGAATACCTGCCTCCCGCATCGCCTCCCCCGACGACGCGCCCGCCTGCTCCACAGCGGCGGTTTTCTCACGCTCTATCAGGGCGTCGCCCATGAACTTGGCGCGCTCGTCCGCGATGTCGCGCCAGAAGACCAGTGCCGCGATCACGTCCACCGCTGAAACCATACCGGCCGCTTCCAGCTTCGCGATCTCGTCTCTGATCGTGTCCGCGTGGGCTGCCGCATACTTCTGGTGAACACGGGGCTGGTAGGGGCCTCCGAACACCTTGCGGAACAGACTGTCCGGTTCCTCCTGCTCCACCGCCGCGCTGGGCGTGGGGGTGCGGCGGTTCCAGATGTCGGACAGAGCGGGCCGCACATCATCCATGACTGGGAAGATCAGCGGCGTGCAGACGTGGCAGTTCCTGCACTCAACGAACATGCCACCGAAGTTCTCGTCACTCTGGTTCTCAACACGCTGGTACTCAGCCTCGTCGTGGCCGCAGAACGGACATGGAGCCAGCACCATCTCCTCGCGCGGGGTCGGGGTCTCAGCGGGCATTGGGAGCTTGCTCCTGCGGGGACGCGGCGGCGCACACTTCACGGTTGTCGGCGCCATATCGGTCGTAAAACTCATCTGCGAAGTCGAGCAGCTTTCTGGCGCGGGCGCAGATCGGGCGCTTCCCATCGTTGGTGCCGGTGTTCTGGTCTACAACCTTGCCATCCCTGTCGAAGAGCGTTGGACCCCAGCCAACAGCAAGGACAAAGCGGGAGTAGCGATCAGGGCGGGCACGGAGCATCTTCCGCACTTCCTCCTCCAGCACCTGGGCGGCTTGCTCGAATGCGTCGCTCATGATCCGCTCGATGCGATGCTGCGCGCGTGCATTCATCACACCCCTCCCTGCGGCGCGGAGGCGCGGGCGAGGGCGGCGCGGGCTTTCTCCTGACGGAAGGTCGCCTCACGTCCCTCTGGGCTATCCGGCCCAAAACGGTGCAGTAGCCATGCGCACAAACCATCCAGCAGTTCAGTGCACTGATGCAGGTCAGGACTTGCCGCGATTAGGCGGGCATTGGCTTCGGTGGCATTGAGCCCGCGAAACACCCGGCATACCGGCTCAAAGGTCTCGCCCTTGAGAGGTCCGCGATGCACATTCCCCACGATAGCCGGACCATCGAACTCGGGGTCGATGCGCCACGGCCCCGGCGTGAACGCCTCCCGCATCTCGCCCGGCTGCGGGGTGGGGGGTACGGGTTGGGTCACTGACCGTCCTCCATCTCATCCGCGTCTTCGTCTTCGCGATCTTCAGTGCCCACCTTCACCGACAACTCCACGCGGAACTGCGTCCCGTTCCTGTGGTGGTAGGTGATGCTGACCGACGGGTTCACGTCGTCCAAAGTGAGGCCGGTATCCCGAAGCATGCCGATGGCGTCTTTGTTGAACATTGCTGCAAGCTCTTCCGCCATCTGCGGCAGGTCGCTTTCCAGCGCGTCCAGCACGCCAGGCTCCTTATCGTCGCTCATCACAACCCCACCATCGCCACAGCCACGGCCAGGAACGAGGCCAGCGCGATCGCAGCGCTCAGGGTGCTCTCAGTGCCGTCCATCTCGCTCGTTCTCCTTGTCTGACGATCATTCGAGGGTCGGCGCACCGGCCCTCTAGGTGAGCGTCAGGGACCGACGGAGAACGGCGCGTTGCCACTCATCTCGCCCGCACGCTGGCAGGCAGCCTCGACCAATTCCTCGACGTAGGAGCCGCGACGACGTAGCGCGTAGGCGCTGCACGATCCCTCGGCGTCGGTGATGTCGATGATGTCGAGCGCCATGCGCCGGATGGCGCGCTCGCGCTCAATCGGCTTGCGGGTAGAGGCCCATTCGTAGGCGGCCTTGAAAGCTTCGGGCCACGTCTCGGCCTTGAAGAACTGATCGTCACCGTGGCCGCAAACGCCGAGGGGATAGATGCTGATGTGGGCGGGTTCGCTGCTGCTGTAGCTGTTGGCGCTTACGCTTGCCGTCGCATCGCACTGGATACCTATCAGCGAACGCAGCTCGCCAAGGTGCCCCCAGATGGCGTGAGCGCTCATCGCGTCCTGAACCTTCGGCAGTTCCTTCGTCTCGCTCGCCATCTTCGTCTTCCTCTCTCCCGGCCGGGGTGGCGGGTGGTTCTGTGTTGGGGGTGGGTTAGGCCGACATCTGAAGTGTCGGAGAAAAGGCGACCGCGAGACGGGCCAAGCCTTTCGGAGTGACGCGCACCTGAGTGGCGACCTTCTCGGTGCCGTCAGGCCGGGACACCGCCGTCACCTTGTGAGCCAACAGGCCAGCGTTGATGCGCTCCTGCCGTCCAATGTCGGAGCTGCCGGGCCGGCTGTAGATCCAGCCATTGGCGCGCAGGTAGGCGAACAGTTCCTTCGGCCGCACCTGAAGCGTCTTCGCGGCGTCGGTGATGCAGAGGCTGCCGTCCGCCTCGGCGATCCTGTCGTGCGCGTCAGCCTTGGGCGCGAGCGCGGCAACTTTCCGGGTCAGGTCCTTGATCGTGGCGTCAGCCATCAGCACTGCGCGGGCCATCAGCTCGTCGGCCGACATTTCGCCAGTCGCCACTTTCTCTTGGCCCGCGACGTAGCCGCCGTTCTTTCGGATGGCGGGAAGGACTTCGGCGGTGACCCACTTCTTGAACCGCTTCGCCGCCGCCTTCCGGCTGGTCAGGATGAGGCTGTAGAGGCCGCTCTCATTGATGATGGTCATCTGTTGAGCGCCCGAGGGGGTGTCCATAGTACGGACACCCTTTTCGTCGTCATCGAGACGGGCCGCTGCGTTGCGGCTGTTTTCGATTTCCAGCACGCGGCACACGTCAGCCAGGACGAACCACGGTTCGCCTGCCTCGGTTGCGACCCGCACGGCCGCACCTTCGAAGTCGAACGGATAGACGCTGGGAAGCTGCTCGCTGGCCACTCGGCCCTCCATCGCACGGGGAGGGCGTGCCCTCCGCTGTCTGGGAGGGAAAGCTAGCGAGAGACGCTAAAGTAGTCTAGCGTTATTCGCTAAGGCCGATCACTTTTTGTCGGTTGTGGTCGATGCGATGATTTCGCCCATCGCTAACCATCGTTTCACCGCCTCCGGGTCTCCGCTCGTAATGATCTCATGTGCCTTCCGTAGTAGCTCTGGGGTGCGATCGTCGCCGGGAGGAAAGAACAGGCGATCGGGGGTGACGCCGTAGACCTGGGCTAAAAGCGCAATGTCTTCAACGCGCACCGCGGTCTCCCCAGATTCCCACTTTGCCAACGCGGCCTGGTCCAGGGGCGAATCGTCCGGAGCCAGTGTTCCTATCTTGTTCACTACCTCCTGACGAGACAAGCCCAGACTTTCACGCCAGGCGCGAAGATGTTGCATGCGGGGGGCGTGGGAGCGGCGGCGCTTCGGCATAGCGCCATTTTCGCCTACTGTGACCAACCCTCTTACGGGGTCCTTAGCGAATAGCGCTTGCCTCGATTTAGCGGACAGCGCTAGGTTGCAGGCATGACCCTTGCGGAACATCTCGCCGCCGTCGGCCTGACTAGGGAGCAATTCGCTGCCAAGGTTGGCGCGCATCCGATTACTGTCTCCAAGTGGGCCACGGGCGCCGCGATGCCGCGCTCGTCATGGCTGTCCAGGATCATGGAGGCCACTGATCGGCAGGTAACTCCTGACGACTTTCATGCAGTGGTTTCGCGACGCGCCGAACAGGCCCGCAAATTTGAGCTTTCCCGCTCTGTCGCCCCCACCCCCGAGCAGGTCTCAACCTGATGGCCCGCATCATCCCCCTTCACGCCGGGCTGCGCCGCACGGGCGCGACCCCGCCGGAGATGCCTGAGCCGGAGCGGTCAGCGAACCCGGTTCCGATCTTCCTGTCCTTCGCCATCGTCTGCTGGCTCGCCGTCATCGGGCTAGTCACGTGGCTGGCGGGAGGCTGAGACATGCGCGTCGATCTCCCCCGATCCCGGGACGCCCACGCCTACTTCCGCACGCTGGTGGAAGCCGGGCTGCCGGATCAGCCCGTGGAACTGCACCACGATGGCAAGCACTGCCTCACCTACCGTTCGCTGCATCGCGCGGCGCTTCTCACCGTGTCTGAGGAGCCGCGCTGCCGCTTCACGCCCTGGAGCCCGTATCCGGGCACCCAGGCTGGGCCACGCATCCAGGCGCTGCTCGATGCGCGCGCGGCTACGCCGAAGCCTGCACGCAAGCGGAGGGCCGCGTGATGATCACCATCGCCGCCATCGGCTGCATCTACTACGCCATTTCGGCCTTCCTCACCCTGATCGCGGGTAACCTCGCCATCGAGGCCGCAGAAGAGCGGAGGGGCTAGATGGGCTCCCCGCAGAAATCCCCAGGCGCCTTCCGCACCATCGGCGAGGTCTCCGTCGAGTTGGGCATTGAGACGCACACGCTGCGCTTCTGGGAAAGCAAGTTCCCGCAGCTTCAGCCTGTGCGGGCGAATGGTCAGCGCCGGTACTACCGGCCGGCGGATATCGCGGTCGTTCGCGTGATCGACAGGCTGCTTCGGGTCGAGGGTTACACCATCGCTGGCGCGCGTGGCGCGCTCGTCCGCGAGGGGTACCGCGCTCCTTCTATCGGTGCGGATGTCCGTGCCGCGCAGGGCGGGGAGGGGCTGCAACCCCTCCCGACCAACTCCTGCAATGCGTCTGGTGAACACGTCGTCCTGCATGTCCATGAGCATGCACAGGAACACACGACATGAAGCTGTCCATCTTCGCCAAGGACGTGGCGCAATCCACCCAGGCCGCTGTCCGTTGCTTCATTGAGGAGCATGGCCGCGCCCGGGGGCTGGAGGTCTTCGCCCGGACCGTCGGCATCACCGAACGCCGCGCCCGCTCCCTGGCTGAAGGAACAGCCGGCCGGATCGACGCCGCCGAGTATCTCGCAGCTCAGGCTGCACGCGCGGAGCTTCTGCGCACCCGGATCGCCCGGGCCAAACACGAACTTCATATCCTAGAGGCGACGCATGGAATGGATTTTGGGGCGCCTCGGGGCGGCCCTGTTGTGGGGCGGGGAACGACTGACGGCAGCCGGCCTGGTCTGCATCAGGTTGGGCCAACGCTGGCGGCGGTGATCGCATGAGCCGCTGGCCGTCCTATGAGCGCGCCCTCGCGAAAGGCGCTTCCTACGGCGAGATCGCTCGGGCCGAAGGCCTCGACTACGCCACCGTTCGTATGCGGTGCCGGCGCGCTGGGCTGCGCGCCCTCACTCCCTATCGGCGGCCTGAGCCCCAGACGGCTGTCCGTGTGGCGCGGGCCCGGAAGATGCTCGCTCGCGGCATGGACAAGGAGGTCGTTGCCGACCGCCTTGGCATCTCGCCGGCGGCCCTTCGGATGATGCTGCTTCGCGCCGAAAGGGCGGAAGCATGAATGCCTTTGTGGATCAGGACCGCGATCTCGCCGCGGAGATCGACGCGCTCGAACTGCCCGAGATGCGGTCCCTCCTGAGCGGACGGAAGACGCGCTCCGTTCCAAAGGCGGCCAACGGGGCGCCGACCGGCTCGGAGATGGACATCCAAAAGTCGATCGTCAGCCTGGTTCGCACGGCTTACCCGAAGGCCATCATTACCAAGGTCGAGAACGAAACCGGGCAGGCCCACACAAACGGCTTCGCCTATGGGCGGGCGCGGCGTGCCTCCGGGGTCACCAAGGACTTCCCGGATCTCGTGATCTTCTGGCCGGGGGGCATCGTCACGATCCCCGAAGTCAAGAAGCCGGGCGGACGGGTTCGGGCAGGCCAGGACGCCATGATCGCCCGGCTGAACGCCATGGGCTTCTACGCGGACATCGTGGCGTCGCTGGACGAGGCAAAGGCGCTCTTTCGCCGCGCCGGGGTGATCCGGTGAGCCCTCAGCAAATCAGCACCCGATCCCCTGGCGGGGGGACCGGGCGCCTTCACCAACCAGGGAGATTGCCGCTCCATGATTGACCCGCAAATGGGTAGCCCGGACAGGCGCCCCGGGACAAGGCGGTTCAGCCTTCCCGAGCCGTCCATTGGCCGCGAGAGCTACATGCACCGGGCGGCCAAGGAGGTCGTCGCGGGCTGGCTCCGCGATGTCGCCGCCGAAGCTGGCTATGACGAGTACACCCGTCTCGGCCCGCTTTCCTGGCGGGTCAACCGGCCGGGGCCGTCTTGGGGCATCTGGCTCGAGTATCCCTTCACCGACGCCCGGGGCGGCTCCGAGGTCTGGGACGAGGAGTTCGGAGACACAGGCGACTGCCCCTGGCAGGACGCGCTTCCCCCGATCGTAGATGGCAAGGTGTTGGGCGAGCGTGTCGCCGCCGTCGCTGATATCGCGATCCAGCACAAGGGCTGCATCATCTGGGCGGTCGAGATCGTCCACAAGCACCCGTGCCCGATCCACAAGCGGGCCTTCTACGACCACCACCACATCGGCCTGATCGAGGTTCGAGCCTCTTGGGTCATGCGTCAGACCAAGCGCCCGGACGGCCTCATGGCTCGAGCCGGCCGCATCCGAACCGTCATGCCAGGCACGCCCTTCCGGGTGATGAAGAAGGGGGATCTGTGATGAGCGGCACCAGCCTCGAGATCGTGGAGTGGAAGGCCCTCTCCCGCAACTCCCTCCGCGGCTTCGCCACCGTGCGCCTTCGGAACGGGCTCGCGATCAAGGACGTCACGGTCCACTGCTCTAACGGCAAGCGCTGGGCCTCGCTTCCGTCCAAGCCCCTGATCGACAAGGACGGCAACGCGCAGCGGAGCCAGGATGGGAAGATCCGCTACGTCCCCATTCTCGAGTGGCCCTCGCGCGATGTCGCCGATCGCTTCAGCGAGGCTGTCGTGACGGCTGTTGAGGCGGCCTATCCCGGCCAGGTCGGGGAGTGAGCCGTCCTGAACGCGCACACTTCCCATGCGGCCGGGGAGACGGCTGCTAGCCGCACCTACGGGTTCACCTTCGGCACCTACACCCAAAAGATGGGGTGGAAGGACCGGCGCGCGCTGTCCTGGGATGCCCTGTGCGAGATCCTGACGACCCACGAAGAGGGCGCCAAGGAAGGAACGTGCATCATCCCCGCCGTCTTCTTCGGGGAGCGCCGGAAGAAGGAGGAAGCGGAGCGGATCGACGTCGCGTTCCTCGACAGTGACGCCGGCTACCCCCTCGATCAGATCGCCCAGAAGATCAGGACCAAGGGCTGGGCCGCCATCATCTCATCCACCCATTCGCACATGACTACCGAGACCCGGGTCAAGCGAAGCAACTGGGAGCGGTGGAAGGCGCAGCAGCCCGAGATCGACGGGATGAATCTCCCGGCTGCGTTCCTCGAGGAGGAGAAGGGCTACCTCGCCGACGTCGCCGTAGGCGCGGTGATCGACCGGGTAGATGGCGAACACCTCATCTTCCAGCATGCCCCTTGCCCGAAGTTCCGCATTGCCATTCCTCTGGCCCGGCCCTGGGTCGCGACCGAGTACAAGGACCAGACCGCCGCGAATGCTGCCTGGAAGGAGCGGGTCGAGGCCTTGGCCCATGCCCTCCAGCTTGACCATGATCAGTCCTGCACCGACACATCGCGGCTCTTCTATCTCCCGCGACGCCCCGCTGGTGGCGTGGCCCCTGAGACCGCCGTTATAGACGGGACGCCGTGCGACGTCTTTGCTCTGCGTGCCCCAGCCGAAGAGGGCGGGCTTTTTGGCGCCGCGCGCGAGGAGGCCCCTGCCTCTCCGAAGAAGAAGCGGAAGCCTCGGCACGACGGTCCGACCGAATGGGTGGACGGGGAGGGCGAGGTCCATGACCTGACGCGCTGGGCGCGGCGGCATGGCCTGCACTTCGAGATCGTGTCGGCTCTGAAGGCCCGGAAGCCGGAGGTGTTCGTCGGGCGCCTGGCCGACGGGGTGAAGCACCACATCCGCTGCCCGAACGAGGACGAGCACACCAACGCCGGGGCGGACGTCGCCACCTTCGCCACCAATGCCAGCGAAGCCAACAACAAGGGCTTCGTGATCCACTGCCGGCACTCCCACTGCACAGACCGCGACCGCCTCTTCTTCGTCCGGCGCATGCTCGAGGAGGGCTGGCTGTCGGCGGCTGACCTGACCGATCCCGACTTCATGTCCGGGCGCTCAGAGGATGAGGCGCCCCGTCCCGGTCCCGCCCCGGGCATCGCTGCCGCGCCGGTCATCCGCTACGTCGCTGGTCAGCTTCCTGAGATCGTGGATCAGGCCGAAGACGCCCTGCTGAAGGCGGATCTCGGCATCTATCAGCGGGGCGCCTTCATCGTGCGGCCCGGGAAGGTGCGCGTCACGGTCCCGCGGAAGGGGGAGGTGGATGCCCTCCGGGTGCTCGAGGTCGGGGTCCATGCCCTGGTGGAAGCCATGACCACGGCCGCGGACTGGGAGCGGTATGACGGCCGGTCCGAAACCTGGGTGCCGATCGACGCCCCGGCGAAGGTGGCAGAGACATATCGGCAGCGCGCCGGCCGCTGGCGCCTACCGGTCCTGACGGGCGTCATCAACGCGCCGACCTTACGGCCGGACGGCACGATCCTGGCCCGGTCGGGCTACGACCCCGCGACGGGGCTTCTGCTGGACCTCCGGGGCTCCACCTTCCCGGAGATTCGGGAGAATCCGACCAAGGCTCACGCTGACAAGGCACTGACCGCCTTGTTGGACCTGATCTCCACCTTCCCCTTCGTGTCCGAGACCGACAGGTCAGTGGCCCTTTCGGCTCTTCTGACCGCTGTCGTTCGCCGGTCCCTGCCGACTGCGCCTATGCACGCTTTCACGGCGCCGACTGCGGGGTCCGGGAAGTCCAAGCTGGTGGACATCGCTAGTGTGATCAGCACCGGGCGCGAGGCCTCCGTCATCGCTCAGGGCAAGGACGAGGTGGAGATGGAGAAGCGTCTCTCCTCCCTCCTCCTCGCTGGGGACCAGATCGTCGCGATCGACAACTGCGACCTGCCCGTGGGCGGCGACATGCTCTGCCAGATGCTCACCCAGCCTATGGTGCGCATGCGCATCCTCGGCAAGAGCGAGACGCCGGAGTTGCTGACCAATAGCCTGGTGACGGCCACCGGCAACAACCTGGTGCTGGCTGGGGACATGACCCGCCGCGCGCTGCTCTGTCGCATCGACCCGGGGGTGGAGCGCCCTGAGCTGCGGGAGTTCGATTTCGACCCGGTGGAGCGCGCGAAGCAGGACCGCGGGCTTTACGTCGCGGCGGTGCTGACCATTCTGCGCGCCTACTTCGTGGCCGGCCGGCCGGAGCAGAAGAAGCCGCTCGGCTCATTCGGGGACTGGAGCCGGGTCGTCCGTGACGCCCTGCTGTGGCTGGGCCAGGAAGACCCGACCGACAGCATGGACGAGGCCCGCAAGAGCGATCCGAAGCTCGAGGCGCTGTCAGCGGTCCTCTCGGGTTGGAGAGAGGCGATAGGCACAACGCGCCTCAGCGTTCGCAAGATCATCGAGCGCGCGATTTCGACGCACATTCCGACCGCGGAGAACGGCCGCGTGGACTTCAACGCCAAGCCCGAACTGCGCTTTCCGGAGTTCCGCGAGGCGCTGCTGGCAGCCGCTGGGGACGGCGGCGTCATCAACGGGAAGCGACTCGGCAAGTGGTTGATGAACCACAAAGACCGGATCGTGGACGGCTACCGGATCAAGCAGATGCCGATGATCGACGGCACCACGACTTGGCAGGTCGAGGGGGTGAACTCGTGATGAAGGAAGTGGGTTTAGTGCCTTTAGTGGCTTTCTCTCCTTCTTCGCGCGGAAAGTGTCAGAATGACACGCTGCCGAATAAGGTATGCAAGGAGGGTGAGAAGGACAGTTTACGGGAAGGGAGCGGCGAAGAGGCACTAAAGGCACTAAACCCACTTCCGACCTCGAGCCCTCGCCGGAGGGCCGGCTGATGCCCCGCCCGCCCTGGAAGTCCCCGAGGCAGGAGAAGCCGCGCGCGGCTGGCCTGGACTGGCACCGCGTGGACCGGGCCGTGGATCTGCTGCGGAGAGGCGCGACGGAGGGCAAGGGCCCGGCCGGGATGATCGCCCTCATCATCGACGGTCGAGCCGAGAGCAGCTTCCAGCCGGCCACGCTCAAGGCTGCGAAGGCGCGGCTGGCCGAGGAGGTGCTGTTCCGTGGCTGATCTGTCGCCCGCCGAGTTCGGCCGTCGCGTGGCCGACCAGGAAGCCGCCTACGCCCTCGATCGCCTGCTGCTGGAGATGGACATCTCCGCACGCGCCCACGCCGCTGCTGGCGTGCCTCTCGCGAAGGATGACGCGGCGTTCCTGGCTGCCAAGCGCGCCCGCCTCCAGTCCCTCCGCGACCGCCTGTCCGCGCCGAGGGGAGAGGGGGCGTGAAGGTGGTGCTCGACGGGGTGCCCCTGGAAGCCATGACGACGGACCAGATCCGGCGGTGCCTGGCGGAGATCGAGCTGCACCGCCAGGGCCGCTACCCGCTGTCCTACACGCCGGCGGAGCTGCGGGAGGCGGCACTGGCCATTGGGCGGGTCGTCACAGCCCGCCGGCAACTCGCGGGGGAGGGGAAGTGATGGACGCTCAGGACGAGTACGATCCCGAGGCTGCGATCAAGGCACTAGAGGCCAAGGCATCCCGGACCCGGATGCACCTCTCGGTGTGCATGACCAACGCGCTCGAGGCTGCCAGCCAGGTGCACGTTGCGGCGTGTCGGATCAATGAGGAGAGCCCCGCCCAGTCGTACCTAAGCGACGCTCTGCACAGCCTCCTGATCGTGGCTGAGGAGTGCCGGCAGGCTCTGCGTTCCCGGGACCCGCGCCCATGACCCCCAACACGGCCAGAGACGCGTCTGGGAGCGCCGTGGGCGGCGTTTCTGAGGGCCGGGTAGGGCAGGGTAGCGGGGAGGGCGGA
>NZ_JBNBZS010000124.1:0-11508 GCF_049629625.1 Roseomonas chloroacetimidivorans
TTGGCGAGCATCCAGGTATCATAGGTCCAGTGGATGGTGTTCGGGTTGCAGGCGGGTCCCGTCAGATCCGCCGTGGCGCCCGTGGAGTTGAGCATGATGCCGTTCTTCTCCTTCACGACGCTGTTCACGGCCAGCGCGCAGGAGGAGGTGGCGACGTCGATGATCACGTCCACGCCGTCCCGGTCGATCCACTGACGGGCGACGGTGGAGGCGACATCCGGCTTGTTCTGGTGGTCGCCCTGCAGCACCTCGACATTGATGCCGCGGCCGGTGACACCGCTGTCCTGCACCGCCTGCCGCACGCAGGCGACGGAACCCGGGCCGCTGCCATCGCGATAGGTGCCGGACATGTCGGTAAGCACGCCGATCTTGAGCGTGTTGTTCGCCTGTGCCCGGGCGCTGCGCCAAGGCAATGCGCTCAGGGCCGGAAGGGCGGCAGCGCCACCCAGCAGGGTACGACGGTCCATGGTCATTCCTGTGTCTCTCCCAGTTCGTTGTTCTTCGGCTCGCGCGAAGCCATCGGGCCGGAGGCCCGCAGGAAATCGCGCGTCTATACGCCGAGATAGCTGAGCAGCCTGTCGAGGCTGCTCGCCATCTCCTGATTGGTGACGCTGTCCACCACCCGGCCGTGCTCCATAACGTAGTGGCGGTCGGCAACGGTCTGCGCGAAGCGGAAGTTCTGCTCGACCAGCAGCACGGTGAAGCCGCGCGCCTTGATCTCACGGATCATGCGGCCGATCTGCTGCACGATCACGGGCGCGAGCCCCTCCGTCGGTTCGTCCAGCAGCAGCAGCGGCGCACCAGTCCGCAGGATGCGGGCGATGGCGAGCATCTGCTGCTCCCCGCCCGAAAGCTTGGTTCCCTGGCTGTTCGCCCGCTCCTTCAGATTGGGGAAGAGCGCGTGGATGGTTGGAATGTCCAGCCCGCCCTCCCGCACCTTTGGCGGCAGCATCAGGTTCTCGGTGACGTTCAGGCTGGCGAAGATGCCGCGCTCCTCGGGGCAGTAGCCAATGCCGGCACGACCGATCTGGTCGGGGCTCATCCCGATCGTCTCGCGCCCCTCAAACATCACGGAGCCGCTGCGCCGGCCGGTGAGCCCCATGATGGCGCGCAGCGTGGTCGTCTTGCCGGCTCCGTTGCGGCCGAGAAGCGTGACCACCTCCCCCTTGCGGATGTCGAGCGAGACGCCGTGCAGGACATGGCTCTCGCCATACCAGGCCTGGAGGTCGCGAATGGCGAGCATGGTGTCCGTGGCGGTCTCGGGCATCGCCGGCGGCAGGGCGTCAGGCATGCGCGGTCATCCCGTCCTGGCTGGCACCTGAGACAGCGGGATCGCTGCCCAGATAGGCCGCGATCACCTCCGGGTTGCGAGAAACCTCGGCGTAAGGTCCTTCGGCCAGCACGCGCCCACGGGTGAGGACGGTGATGGCATCGCAGAGGCCTTCCACCACCTTCAGGTTGTGCTCGACCATGAGCACCGTCCGGCCCTGGGCCACGCGGCGCACCAGGGCGACGATCCGGTCCACATCCTCATGCGTCATGCCGGCCGTGGGCTCGTCCAGCAGCATCAGCGTGGGATCGAGCGCAAGCGTGGTCGCGATTTCCAGCGCGCGCTTGCGGCCATAGGGCAGCGTGCCTGCGGGCAGTGCCGCATAGGCGGTCAGCCCCACATCGGCCAGCAACTCCATCGCGCGGTCGTCATAGCGGCGCAGCACCGCGTCGCTGCGCCAGAAGTCAAAGCTGCCGCCCCGCTCCCGCTGCAGCGCCACGCGCACATTCTCCAGTACGCTTAAATGCGGGAAGACGGCCGAGATCTGGAAGGAGCGAATCAGGCCCAGCCGCGCCACCTCGGCCGGCCGTATGCGGGTGATGTCGCCCCCCTCGTAGCGGATGGTACCGCGGGAGGGCTGCATGAACTTGGTTAGCAGATTGAAGCAGGTTGTCTTGCCCGCCCCGTTCGGACCGATCAGTCCGTGGATCGTGCCGCGCCGGATGCGCAGATTCACGTCCGAGACCGCGACGAAGCCGCGGAACTCCTTGGTCAGCCCTGATGTCTCAAGGATGTAATCCTGCACCCAGTCCGCCCCATTCCCTTAACGCCGTCTTCGCGGCTCGGCGGGAACCATGCCGGGCCAAATGGGCCCACGCAAGCGGCTTGCGGAACAAAGAAGAAGGAGGGGAGGAAGTGGTCGGAGCGGCGGGATTCGAACCCACGACCCCCAGGCACCGGGTTCCGATACAGAACATCCCGTAAAATCGGTGATTTCTTTACCTGTTAGTTTCAACGCTAGCAGCGTGTCGGAGTTACCGCGCTGACCTGGCCTGGGTAGAATCAGAAGGCGCCTGATCGCTATCCCTAGCTCCGGACCCTCCTCGGATAGGGACCGCCTTCCATGTGGTGGTGACAAGTGGCACCTGGACGAGGTCGTGATACTGTCGGTTAATCCGGGACCGATACCACCTGACCTCGCAACGTCTGGGGACGATACGAGGTCATCAGAACGGGCGGAATTTTGAGGTCTGGACCGGTTGCCCGGTCAAGGCGGCTCCCACAAGTCTTTCCAATGTGCTTGCACCCGATGCCCATAGGCGAGATCCCGACCGAGACGGCACGCGTTGCCAAGGCCGCATTTCCCAGGGGCACCTTGGTGATGCGGTTTCGAGAGGAGTTCGCCGGACTTTTCGAGGACGCGGACTTCCGCGCACTGTATTCCAGTCGGGGTCAGCCCGGCCTCGCGCCATGGCGACTGGCCTTGGTGACTGTATTGCAGTTTCTCGAGCAGCTCAGTGACCGGCAGGCGGCCGATGCCGTGCGGGCCCGCATCGACTGGAAGTACGCCCTTGGGCTCGAACTGACCGATCCGGGGTTCCACTTCAGTGTTCTGAGCGATTTCCGCGCCCGCCTGGTGGCGGGCCGGGCAGAGCACCTTCTGCTCGACAAGATGCTCGAGCGGTTCAAACATCGTGGTCTGGTCAAGGCTCGCGGCAAGCAGCGCACCGACAGCACACACGTGCTGGCTGCTGTGCACGACCTGAACCTCTTGGAGCTCGTGGCCGAGACGCTTCGCGCACCCTCGACGACCTTGCTGCCGTCGTGCCGGATTGGTTGCGCACGATCTCGCCCCCGGCCTGGTTCGAGCGGTATGGGCGCCGCACCGAGGAGTACCGCCTTCCCAAGGGTCAGGACAAGCGTGAGGCCTTCGCCCTGTTGGTCGGGGAGGACGGCTTCCTCCTCCTGGCTGCCCTGGATGGGCCAGGCGCACCGGCCGCGGCCTGCGCAGTGCCCATGGTCCAGACGCTGCGCGACGTATGGCGCGTGCACTATGCCCGCGAGGCCGGGCGGCTGCGCTGGCGTTCCACGACAGAGCTGCCGCCGGTGGCCGAGCGGGTCCAGTCACCATATGACCCAGAGGCGCACTTCAGCATGAAGCGGCAGCTCCACTGGACCGGGTACAAAGTGCACGTGACGGAGACGTGCGACGACGACATGGCGCAGGTGATCACCGATGTGGCGACGTGCCCGTCGATGCGGCCCGACATGACGAGCACGGCCGGCATTCACGATCGCCTCGCAGCCAAGGGCCTGCCCCCTGCGGAGCACTTCGTTGATTCTGGCTATGTGGACGCAGGGCTGCTGGTCAGCAGCCAGCGGGACCATGGTCTTTCTCTTGAGGGACCAGTCCGGGGAGTGTCGAGCCGACAGATGCGCGATGGGCAAGGCTACAGCTTGCCGCATTTCAGGATTGATTGGGATCGGCAGCAGGTGACCTGCCCGCAAGGCAAGACATCAGTCTATTGGCGCACCTTGCGCTTGCCGGATGGCAGCCCGCGCATTCAGGTCCAGTTTAGCCGCTCGGACTGTGGTGCCTGTGCCGCACGCTCGGCTTGCGCATCGGCGAAGACCGCGCGCCGGGTTATGCAGTTCCACCAGCGTGAGGAATACGAGGCGCTGTGCGCGGCAAGGGCACGGGCGGAAGATCCCGCCTGGCTTGAGCGTTACAACAAGCGGGCCGGAGTGGAAGGCACGCTCTCGCAAGGCATACGCGCCTTCGGTATGCGCCAGAGCCGCTACATCGGCTTGGCGAAGACAGGCTTACAGGAAGTCTGCACGGCGGCTGCAATCAATGTGTCGCGTGTCGTGCGGTGGCTTGATGGCGTACCACGAGCCAAGACGCGCGTGACGCGGTTCGCAGCATTGGCTCACGCCGCATGAATTCGCCGACAGTATCAGGTCGTCCTGAAGATCGCCGGGGTGACGTACTGGCTCTGGCGGGCTGTAGACCAGACCGGGATCGTCTTGGACGTCCTCGTGCAAAGCCGGCGCGACAAGCAAGCGGCCAAGCGGCTATTCCGTAAATTGCTGAAGCGGCACCGGCGCGTGCCGCGGGTGATGATCACTGACAAGCTCGCAAGCTATGGCGCCGCAAGAAGGAGGTGATGCCCTCCGTTGAGCACCGCCAGCACAAGGGCCTGAACAACAGGGCGGAGAACTCGCACCAGCCGACGCAACGACGAGAGCGGCAGATGAAGCGGTTCAAGTCACCAGGACAGGCACAGTGTTTCCTCTCTGCCCATGATGGGATCAACAACCTCTTTCACCTCCGCCGTGACCACGTACAGGCCGCCCAGCACCGTGCCGCAAGGGCGCGTGCGTTCAAGACATGGGCAGAGCTCAGCGGCAGCGCCGCCGCGGTCTGAAGCCAAGCTCACTCTCCGTCCTGCAGGCTTCCGGTTGTCCTCACGGCCAACAAGTTGACTGTGCCGACCCGGGGACGGTTCCTTGAGAGGATGCGGGATCCTCCGTGCCCATGGGCGCGCCGCCGCTCCTTGGGCCGAGGACCCTCCTCCCGCCCGGACGACGTTGCCGCCGAACCGGATCGCCCGAATCGGTGAGCCGGGAATTCCTAGCGGACCAGCGGGCAGTTCCCCTCGTTTATCGGGCGGAAGGCCTGATCGCCGGGGATGGTCTGGACGAGGCGGTAGTAGTCCCACGGGGCTCGGGACTCCTCGGGCGTCTTGACCTGGAACAGGTGCATGGCATGGACGGCGCGGCCGTCCGCGCGGATCGTGGTGGGACCGAAGAGGGGATCGTCCACCGGGACGCGCTTCATCTCCGGGACGACCCGGTGCGCATCGTCCGTGCCGGCCCGCGCGACGGCGTTGAGGTAGGCCAGCGTCGAGGAGTAGACGCCGGCCTGGTTCGCGCTCGGCGGACGGCCCATCCGTTCCAGAAACCGGGCGGAGAAGGCGCGGGTGCGGTCGTCCATGTCCCAGTAGAACGCCTCGACCAGCGTGAGGCCCTGCGCGACGGGGAGGCCGATCGCGTGGACGTCGTTCACGAACATGAGGAAGGCGACCATCTGGACGCTGCGGTTAACCCCGAACTCGGCCGCCTGCTTCAGGGCGTTCCCGGCCTCGGGCGAGGCGTTCGCGATGCCGATGACGTCGGGCCGCGAGGCCCTCGCGCGCTGGAGGAAGGAGGAGAAGTCGCTGATGCCGAGCGGATGTCGGGAGGCACCGAGGACGCGGCCGCCATTTGCCTCGATGAACTCGGAGGCGTCGCGCTGGATGGCGTGGCCGAGCGCGTAGTCCACCGTGAGGAAGTACCAGTTCTTGCCGCCGCGGCTCATCATGGCGCGGGCGGCGGCGCGCCCGATGGCGTAGGAGTCCGTCACCCACTGCACCGTGTTGGGCGAGCAGGCGGAGCCCGTGAGATCGGAGGTGACGGTCGCGGAAGCGATGAAGGTCATGCGCGTGTCGCGCGCGATGGTGTTCACGGCGAGGCCGACGGCGGAGTTCGGCACGTCCACGATCATGTCCACGCCGTCCACGTCCAGCCAGCGGCGGGCGACGGTGGAGCCGACGTCGGGGCGGTTCTGGTGGTCGGCCTGGATCACCTCGACGTGGAGGCCCGGGTTGGTGCGCGCGAAATCCTCGACCGCCAGCCCGGCGGCGACAACGGAGCCGGGGCCATTCGTGTCCTGGAAGAGGCCGGTCCCGTCATTCAACACGCCGATGCGGACGACGTCGCCGCTGATCTGGGCCGAGGCGGCGGTCGCCCCAAGGATCGCCGCGACACCCGCGGCCAGCAGGGTCCTGAACATCGTTTCTCCCTTTCCTTCCTAGTCATGTTGGCGCGGTGGTCCGAATCTCCGCGCAAGGTGCGGACGCGCGGCCGCACCGGCGAGCTGACAGGTGCGCTCGCCGGCACGGACCATCCGGCAGGGACTCGCTCCCCGCCGCCTACCCCGGCGGGCCCGGCAGGCCCGCGCGCAGCGGCGCGTCCGCGCCTACCATCACGCCGTCTCCCGTTGCTGGACGCCAACCTCGTCCGGCATGGCCATTGCAGCGGCAGGGTTGTCGTAGAGCCAAGCGAGGCAATCGTAATATTCCCGCGCTGAACGATGGGCGAAGGTGTCGCGGCGCACGTCCGCGGCAATCCCGCCGCAATGGTACATCTCCCAGAGCTGGCGGGATTCGAGTTGCACTCGCGCCGTGCGGAGGTGCCGCAGCCGCGCGTAGCGCTGGAGCGCGGCCTCCACGTCCGGATCGCCGACCAGGCAGTTGGTGAGGCAGACCGCGTCCTCGATGGCCATGCCGGCGCCCTGCGCGAGGGATTGCAGGGTGGCGTGCGCGGAATCGCCAAGCAGCGCGACGCGGCCCCGGGTCCACTGACGGGTCGGGACTTGGTCCGAGATGGGCCACCTGCGCTCGAGATCCATCAGCGCCAGCAGCGCCTTCATGTCGGGATGCGCGTCACGATACGTGTGCTGCACCTCCTGCCGATAAGCATCGGCATTCTTGCGCTCGGCAAAGGTCGCAGTACGGAACACCGCGACGACGTTGTACAACGTCTCGCCCCGCAACGGATAGGCAACAATGTGGAACCCGTCGCCCGCCCAGAGGATTACCTCTCGGTGGAACAGGTGTGGCGCGAGTGAAGAGCGCGGCACTGTCGTGCGGTGGGCGGCGAAGCCGGAGGGCTGTGGTGCCGCATTCCTCGAAACGACCTGTGGGCGGAAGCGCGAGTGGATCCCGTCCGCTGCAACGAAGGCTTGCGCCTCGACCATCCCCCCGCTCGTCAGCACCCGAACGCCGTCGCCGTCCTGCGACACCGCCTCGGCGGCGACGCCGGTCCGCAGCTCGACATTCGGGAGCTGGCGGCAGGCCTCGACGAGGATCTCGTGCAGGTCCACGCGGTGAATGACGACGTAGGGATGAACAAAGCGCGAGTGGAACTCATCCCCAGTCGGAATCCGCAGAATCTCCGAACCGTCCCTGGCGTCGAGGGCGAGGATAGCAGGCGGCACGTGCGCCTTGGCGAGCACGGCCTTGGCGACGCCGAGGGCCTGCAAGGCCCAGAACACGTTGGGGCCGAGCTGAATTCCATAGCCGATCGCTCCGATCGTATCGGCCTGCTCGAGCAGGATGCAGGGGATGCCACTCCGCCCGAGGCCCAGGGCTGCGGACATCCCACCGAGGCCCCCTCCCCCCACCACGACCGGCTTCCCTGACTGCGCCATGCACCCCGTCCGACTGGATTTGCAATCTGACTGAATACATACTATCTCGCTCCGGGCCGCGCAAGACAAGCTGGCGAAGGAACTTTCCATGCGGATCTGCCGATTTAATGACGAGCGCGTCGGGATCGTGGACGGAGACGAGATCCGCGACGTCACAGAGGTGATTGAACACCTGCCGGCGGTCCGCTACCCGCTGCCGCGGACCGATCCGCTGATCACGCACCTGCCGCGCCTGCGACCGCTGATGGAGGCGCGCGCGGCGGACGCGCCGCGGCGGCGGCTCGACGAGGTACGGCTGCTGAGCCCGGTCGCGAACCCTGGCAAGATCGTCGCGGCGCCGGTGAACTACCTCAAGCACCTGGAAGAGGCCCGCGCCGACGCCGGCGTGCACCACAACACGAAAATCGAGGAGATCCGCAAGATCGGCCTGTTCCTCA
The DNA here is from genome assembly GCF_049629625.1 of Roseomonas chloroacetimidivorans. Lineage (NCBI taxonomy): Bacteria > Pseudomonadati > Pseudomonadota > Alphaproteobacteria > Acetobacterales > Roseomonadaceae > Roseomonas > Roseomonas chloroacetimidivorans. The sequence continues at coordinate 7,961 of NZ_JBNBZS010000124.1, forward strand.
AGGCGACGAGTTCGGTCGTCGGCCCGTCCGAAGGGGTCGCCATCCGCCTCCCGGAGCGCCGGAACGACCACGAGGTCGAGGTGGCCGCCATTATCGGAACGGAGGCGGACCGCGTTCCCGTCGAGCGCGCCCTGGATTACGTCGCTGGCTACTGCATCGGTTTGGATATGACCGCGCGGGGATCGGAGGAGCGTAGCCTTCGCAAGTCGGTGGACAGCTTCACGGTGCTCGGGCCCTGGATGGTCACGGCCGATACCTGCCCGCCGCCGGTCGATTGGGACCTCTCCCTGATGATCGGCGGCGAGACCCGCCAGTCCGCGAACACGCGCGATCTCGTGCTGAGCGTGGCCGAGCTGATCGCCTTCGCGTCGGCCTTCTACACCTTGCACCCCGGCGACGTGATCCTCACCGGCACGCCGGACGGCGTCGGTCCGGTGCAGCCCGGCGACACAATCGCCGCCACGGTCCAGCACGTCGGAACGATGACGGTCGCCGTGCGGGCAGCGGCATTGCCGCCCGGCGCCTCGTTCTGACCGACTCGTCGGATCGGGCGGGCCGGCGCGGCCTACGACGCCCTCTCGCAACCCGCCTCGCGCAGGAGGCCGAAGGCGGCGAGGATCGGTCGGTCGGAGTAGGAGAACAGGACCGCCTCGCCCCCCTCGCTCGCGTGCTCGTGGGGAACCCAGGACGGCACGGTGAAGGTGTCGCCCTCCTCCCACGCGAAATGCTGCCCGCCGATGATGCTGTACCCGCCGCCTTCGGCCACGTGGTAGATGGTGCTGGAGGTGTGGCGGTGCGCCTTCGTGTGCTCCCCCTTTCGGAGGAGCTGGAGGTAGGCGGACATCGTGGCGAGCGTGGACCGGCCGTTCAGCGGGTTGCTGTACTCCAGCAGGATGCCGTCATACGGAGATCCGGCGTCGTCGCGCAGCCGGTGCAGGGTGTCGCGTGTGGTGGTCCAGCGATAGTTCAGCAGGGGCGTGTGATCGGCCTGCGGCTCCTCCCAGGTCGGACGCAGGTTGCGGCTCCAGCGATAGACCGAGTCCTCGTCCTGGCGCAGCACGGGCTGCGGCTCCGGCGACGGGTAGTCCTCGAAGAAGTTGGCGTCGAGGATGTTTACGAACGGGATGTCCAGGCCGTCGAGCCAGATGACCGGCCTGTCGGACATGTTGCCGTGATCGTGCCAGGCGAGCCGCGGCGTCGTGACGTAGTCGCCCTTTCTCATCATCGTCCGTTCGCCGTTGACCGTGGTGTAGGCATCGGAGCCCTCGATCATGAAACGCTGGGCCGACGGCGTGTGCCGGTGCGCATCGGCGACCTCGCCTGGCAACACCATCTGGATCCCGGCATAGATGCAGCCGACCGTGCGAAGAGTCTTCGCCTCGTAAGATGGATTAATGAGCATTAGCACCCGCCGCTCGGCCTCCTGCGCCGTGACGAGGTCGCCCGAGCGCAGCACCTTTGGCCGCATCTCCCGCCATCGCCAGATGTAGGGGATGCTGGCGACGCGCGGCTCGTTCTGAGCGATGGCGCCGAGCGCGTTCCAGAGTGCCTCGGAATGGTGCGTGTTCAGGTCACGATAGAACTCCTCGCGCTGGACGCGCAGCTCGTTCGACAAGGCCGGTGTCTGGGTGGCATCCATCGGCGGCTCCTTACCTGGGTGTCGAATTATATGAATGCATACAATATGATCGTGTAGAGGCTTATCGCTTGCCTCCCCGTCCGGAAGTCCATTATCACCCCCATGTGATTGGCTGGGGGTGTTTGGAGGCGGATGGCGAGTGCGCGAGGGGAGAAGGAGGCCCGGAGGGAGGAACGCCTTGACCGGTTCGTCTACGAGCAGCCCGGGCACCTGATCAGACGGGCCAACCAGATGGCCTGGGCCCTGTTCCGGGAGGAGACGGCGGAGCTGGACGTGACGCCGGTCCAGTTCTCGATGCTCGTCGCCATCAGCGACGTCCCGTCCATCGACGCCACCCGCCTCAGCGAGCTGATCTGCATCGACCGCGCCACCGTCGGCAACATCGTCGCACGGCTGGAGGCCCGCGGCTTCCTAACGCGAGAGGTCGACACCCTGGACCGGCGGATCAAGCGCCTCCACGTGACCCCTCGCGGTGAGGAGGTGATCGCAGCGGTCTGCGCCGTGCGCGCGCGCATCGGCGAGCGGCTGCTCTCGCCCCTGACCCGGCCCGAGCGCGCCACCTTCATGCGGCTTGTCGCCAAGCTCGTCGGCATGGACGAGTTCCGGCGCCGCGGGCACGACGACGACGCGTGATCGCTCGTCGGTGGAACGGGCTCCGAAGGGACACCCGACAGCACGGCCTAGCCTGGTGGGATCTGTCAGAACTCGCGCCAGGGATGCCCGGATTGGCGAGGTGGGGCAGGCGTGGATAGGCTCCTGACGGGTTGAGGGGCAGTTGGGAGCCTGGGATGGAGTACGTGGACTGCGGTTCGGCGGTGACTGAGCGGCGGGACCGTACGGCCCAGGGCTACCGGCGCTTCCGGTGCCGCGCTTGCGACCGAGGGTTCAACGAGCGCAGCTCGGGGGTGCTGAACAGGGCGCAGTATCCGAGCGACGTCATCGCGCTCGTGGTGCTTTGGCGCCTGCGCTACCGCCTCACCCTGCGGGACTTGGCGGAGATGTTCCTCATCTGCGGCATTGTATTCAGACATGAGGCGGTTTGGGACTGGGAGGCCAAGATCGCACCGATACTGACCCGCGGCCTTCGGCAGCGCCGGCAAGGAAAGGGCGGCTCCGCCAGCCGCTCCTGGCACGTTGACGAGATGGGGTATCCCGGCCTGGTGTAGCCGCTGGCCCTTGTTTGGGCGGAGCGGGGTGTCTGGTCTTGGAGGGCTGGCGATCGCCTGCCAGCCTCATGCCCCAGCTCTGGAGGACGGTGCCATGCTCTATTGCGGACTGGACGTGTCTCTGAAGCAGACCGCGCTCTGTGTCGTGGACGGTGATGGCCGGGTAGTCAGGGAGACCAAGCTGGCGACGGATCCGGAGGTGATCAGCCGCTTTCTCCAGGAGAATGAGCTCGGCTGCGAGCACATCGGCCTGGAGTCCGGAGGGACCTCCTCCTGGCTCTGCCTGGAACTGCGCACGCTTGGACATCCCGCTGTGTGTATCGATGCCCGGCATGCGGCGGCCGCCCTGCAGGCGGGCTTCCGGAACAAGAATGACCGCAATGATGCCCGGGGCATCGCGGAGCTGATGCGGTAAGCGTCAGCCCTCACTTTCAATTACCCACATCTCTTGGTGTGTCTTGCGTTGAGAGGTAAGCGTCAGCCTTGCGACGCGGGTTGACGGCTTGGCCTGAAGTTCCAGGGCAGCAGCTCGTCGATGCGGTTGACGGGGTGGCCGCTTGCGAGGCGGTCGAGCACGGTGGTGATGTAGGCTTCTGGATCCAAGCCGTTTAGCTTGGCGGTCTCCGCGATGGTGTATATGATCGCAGCCCGCTGCCCGCCGGCGTCGCTACCGACAAATAGAAAATTCTTCCGCGTGACAGCGATCCCTCTCAGCTGCCGCTCGGCAAAATTGTTGTCGATTG
>NZ_JBNBZS010000125.1:0-11482 GCF_049629625.1 Roseomonas chloroacetimidivorans
GACTGGCAGAGGACGTTCTGTCTTTCGACCCCGGCCGGACGCGGGACCCCGGACAATCCAGGTCTGGTCCTTGCCCTCGACCGTGGCGGATCCTGCACCGGGGTAGCCTTCCGGATCGCCGAAGAGGCGCTCTTCGAGGAGCTCTCCATCGTCTGGCGACGGGAGATGCTGACCGGAGCTTATGTCCCGCACTGGGTCGCGCTGCACGACAGCACGGGACAGGTGTTTGGCACTGGGCTCGCCTTCACCATTAACCGGAGCGGGCCACAATATGCCGCGCTGCCCGAGGACGTGGTCATCCAGCGTCTCGCGACGGCAAAGGGGCAGCTCGGAACAGCGGCGGAGTACCTGTTCCAGACCCAGGATGGCTTGCAGCGTCTCGGGATCCACGATCCGATGATCGATCACCTGACACAGGCCGTGACAAAGGAACAGAGGACCGGCTCGTAATGTTAACGACGCAACGTGATGGCGAGACCGGTCAGGCCGGGAACAGAGACAACCCGTAGTTTGTCGAAGGCATCATAGCTCGCGAAGCAGAATGGAATCTGATTCGCAGACTCTATCAGGGCCCGCAGTCTCCTATCGACTACATGAACAGGGCGAACAGAAGACAGCACCCAACCAACATGCCAGACTCTCAAGTCGCACTTGCAGCGCGGGAGGACGTTGGTGCATGGGTCGCCCGGTTGGGCATCCTCGGTTAGGCTGGCGCGAGGGCTAACCCTCGGTGGCTAATGAGGCGCCCGCCATGCCGTACAAGGCCAATTCCGACCGCCGACACCGCATCCCAAAGCAGCGGCACCGGGTGACGAACTGGCCCTCCTACGAGGCTGGTCTGCGCGCCCGCGGCAGCCTTACCGTGTGGTTCACGGCAGAGGCGACCGAGGCGCGGGGCGCAGAGCCTCGCACTGGCCGTGGTGGTCAGCCCCGCTACTCCGACCTGGCCATCACGACGGCGCTGACCCTGCGGGCGGTGTTCCGCCTGGCGCTGCGCCAGACCGAAGGCCTCATCGCCTCCATCATCGGCCTGCTCGGGCTCGACCTCGCCGTGCCCGATCACAGCACGATAAGTCGCCGTGCCGCGCGGCACCCGGCGGCCGGCGTCATCGTCCCACCCCGATCAAGTGCGGTGAGGAGCGATACGGCTGAGACCGCGCCGACGCAGCGGGACCAACATCTGCAGACCATCACCGAGCGCGGCCGCATGGGCTGGCAGCGGGCGTCAGGGTACAACTGGCGCGCCCTTGTGGAGGCCGACATCTCGCGATGGAAGCGCGTCATCGGCGACGGCCTACGCTCGCAGACCGACGGGCGTCAGGAAGCCGAGGTTGCCGTCGCCGTCGACGTGCTCAACCGCATGCTCGAACTCGGACGCCCGGAGTACGTCCGCCTCACATGAGCCCCGATCAGGGTAGGGCGCAGTCCGCCCACACCCGCGAGCCATGCAACACGGTGCCGCGCCGCACCTGATGGCAGGCATCGAGTGCCAGCGCGCCCGGTGGGAGAGCCTTCCGGGGCAGGCGATAGGGACCTACGTCCAAGTGGACCGGTGATTCTGCCATACCCTCCATCGGGCGAGCTAACTCGTCTTCTCATCAGACACGTTGCCCATGCTCTCAGACGACATCCGGCCAAAGCGGCCCGGCAGCTCCGTTCCGGCCAGGGTTAAACGACGCGGCAATACCACGAGCAGCGCTCATTGGTTGCCTCTGCTATTCTGGAACGATCCGCTAACGTTCATCGACATTAGCCTCGAAATTGCGCTATCAGCAGGCCTCGCCCGCGATAAGAACCCATGCACCGCCCACTGGGGCCTTGCTGAACTTGCGCGCTGCCATTCATCGAGGGAAGCCGCATGCATATCCAGGTCGGATACAAACTCGTCTACGAGCTTCAGCAAGCCACGCCGATGGTGATGATGCTCAATATTCATCCAAGTCGAGCAAGTGACATTCTTGTTCCCGAGAGGCCGGTTTTCGATCCACCGGTTCCGGCCTTCTCGTATACGGACAAGTTCGGAAATATCGGAACCCGCCTGGTCGCACCTCCCGGGCGCTTCACCCTGTCCAACAGCGCACTGGTACAGGACAGTGGCCTGCCGGATGTGCTGGCTCCTTCCGCCATGGAACACCGCATCGAAGACCTGCCCGACGAGGCAATCGGTTTCCTACTCGGCAGCCGGTACTGCGAAACGGATCTGATGTCCGATACGGCCTTTCGGCTTTTCGGTGAACTGACCCCAGGCTGGGTGCGCGTGCAGGCGATTTGTGATTACGTTCATGCCCATATCTCCTTTGACTACCAAGCCGCCCGGTCCACGCGCACTGCTGCCGAAGTTTTCCGTGAGGGAACAGGCGTGTGCCGAGACTACGCCCATCTCGCCATCACGTTCTGCCGCTGCTTGAACATTCCTGCACGCTACTGCACCGGATACCTGGGGGACATGGGAACGCCACAACCCTGGGGGGTTCCTGACTTCGCGGCATGGTTCGAGGTCTATCTCGGGGGAGCTTGGCATGTCTTCGACGCGCGTAACAACACACCGCGGATTGGTCGCGTCCTCTTGGCGCGCGGGCAAGATGCGACGGACGTCGCGATCACGACCACCTTCGGCCCGAACATCCTGAGCAGCTTCGCTGTGCAGACGGACGAGGTTCCCGGCTGATCCGCGCCCCACTCCTCCGGAAGAGCTCCTCAGCTGCCCGAACGCCGCGCCCTCGAAAGTCGGGGGAAGGCCCCGGTCCAGGAGTGCCCACTGATCCATGCTCATGATCCGGAAGATCATCAGCCTCCGGAAGAACCCTCTGGCCGAGCTGGACGAGGCGGAGCCGAAGCATCCCAGGAGCACTATCGCCTCTGGATGACGCCCTGTTGGGGGATTGAATGAGACTGTTCAGGTGCCAGGCTTGCGGTGAGACGGTCTACTTTGAGAATACCCGCTGCGGAACCTGCTCCTCGCATGTGGGCTATCTGCCCGAGGTCGGTCTCATGTCCGCCCTGGAGCCCGAGGTGAGCCCCGAACTCGTGGAGGCCTTGCAGCAGGTGGGGCTTCAGGATGCGGCCAAAGCGCTGCATAGCGAAGCAGAGGTCTGGCTCGCTCGTGTCTGGCCTGGGCGGCGCTACCGATTCTGCAGCAATGCCCGGCTTCAGGTCTGCAACTGGATGGTCCCGGCCGAGAGTAAGGACAGCCTCTGCTTGGCATGCCGTCACAACCGCTGCATTTCCGACCCGACGCACAGTGAAAACCTTGCCCGCTGGCGGAAGCTCGAGGGCGCCAAACACCGGCTCTTCTATTCTATGGTGAAGCTCCAGCTACCTTTGCTCACCCGAGACGAACAGCGGGATGGCCTGGCATTCGATTTCCTGGATGACCCACCCGACCCTGATGCGCCGCGCGTCATGACGGGCCACAGCAACGGCCTGATCACCATCGCGCTGCGCGAGGCCGACGATGTCGAGCGCGAGCGAATGCGGAAGGTTCTAGGTGAGCGCTACCGCACTTTGCTTGGACATCTACGGCACGAGACCGGGCACTACTTCTGGAACCGGCTGGTTCGGGACGGAGACAAAGTGGAGGCCTGCCGCGCGGTGTTCGGCGATGAAGGTGTGGACTACAGCCAGGCTCTGCGGACCTACTACGCCGAAGGGCCCCCTACCGGCTGGCAGTCGTGCTGCATCACCGCATACGCCACGGCCCACCCCTGGGAGGACTTCGCGGAGTCCTGGGCGCACTACCTTCACATGGTCGATACGCTGGAGACCGCAGCGGCACATGGCATGGAGATCCATCCGCGCAACGGCGCCAAGCGCTTCCGGGCAGCCATCGAGTTCGACCCTTATCGGCCCCCGGCCTTCGATCTGATGATCGAGAACTGGCTGCCCCTGTCCCAAGCCGCCAACAGCCTGAACCGCTCCATGGGACAGCCGGACCTGTATCCCTTCGTCCTGTCGCCCCTGGCCGTCGAGAAGCTTCGCTTTATTCACGGGCTCGTACAGGAGCACCGGTCGAGTTGAAGCCGCCGCCCTCTGCACCGGGCCGGCCGGCAGCGGTGTCTGATGCGGCGGCAGCGTGTTGCATGGCTCGCGGGTGTGGCCGGACTGCGCCCTACCCTGATCGGGGCTCATGTGAGGCGGACGTACTCCGGACCGCTGCGTCGGCGCGGTCTCAGCCGTATCGCTCCTCACCGCGCTTGATCGGGGTGGGACGATGACGCCGGCCGCCGGGTGCCGCGCGGCAACCCCGGCGTAGACGTCGTCCCGGTCGTAGGCTCCATCGCCGGTGAAGGACGCCACGTGCCCGTCGACCTGGTCGAGCAAAGGCCCCACCCGCGAGCCGTCATCGGTCTCCTTGTCGGTCAACGCCGACGCGATGATCCGCCCGGTGTCGGCATCGGTGGCAAGATGGAGCTTGCGCCACCCGCGCCGCGTCCTTGTGCCGTGCTTTTCCACAAGCCACTCGCCGGGTCCGCAGAGCTTCAATCCCGTGCTGTCCACCAGCAGGTGCACGGGCTCGCGCCCAGAACAAGGACGCGGCACCTCCAGCGTCTCGGCCCGGCGGCTTATCGTGCTGTGATCGGGCACGGCGAGGTCGAGCCCGAGAAGGCCGATGATGGAGGCGATGAGGCCTTCCGTCTGGCGCAGCGCCAGGCGGAACACCGCCCGCAGGGTCAGCGCCGTCGTGATGGCCAGGTCGGAGTAGCGGGGCTGACCACCACGGCCAGTGCGGGGCTCTGCGCCCCACGCATCGATCGCCTCTGCCGTGAACCACACGGTAAGGCTGCCGCGGGCGCGCAGACCAGCCTCGTAGGAGGGCCAGTTCGTCACCCGGTGCCGCTGCTTTGGGATGCGGTGCCGGCGGTCGGCATTGGCCTTGTACGGCATGGCGGGCGCCTCATTAGCCATCGAGGGTTAGCCCTCACGCCAACCTACCCGAGGGTGCCCAGCCGGACGACCCATGCACCAAGGTCTCTGCGGAATGGCCATGTGCCGGCCTTGGGGCATGTGGCTTGCACCAAACCGCTAAGGCATTCGGCTGTTGCGGACGTTGAACTCCGGAAGTGCTGGAATCCGCGGGTTGGCAACCTATTTGCGGCGCGTGGATGAACGAAAGGAACGATCCGATGGCAGGCAGAACAGGTCGGCGCGAACTCCTGGGCGTTGGCGTGCTCTCGGCGCTCGCGGCAGCCGCAAGCCTGACCAGCGCGGCGGCGCATCATGGTTGGTCGTGGGCGGAGGACGAACAGCAGGAACTGCGGGGCACCATTCGCGAGGTTTATGTTGGCCAGCCCCATCCCACGCTGCGCGTTGAGGTTCCCGGTGACGGCCTGTGGCTGGTGGAGCTTGGGAACCCCAGCCAGACCGCGCGGGCCGGCTTCGACGCAAACTCAGCCAAGGCCGGCGACATGGTCCTGGCCATCGGCAACCGGGCTCGTGAACGGGGAGAGCGCCGCATGAAGGCCGTGCGTCTTCAGGTTCGCGAACGAACTTACGACATCTACCCAGAACGCATCCGGAGCTGAGCCTCACCCTGCAGGCATTTCTTCAAGGTCTGGCCACTTGGCCGATCGGCGTAGCCCTTTCGCGCTCCGCCATCGCCTACCCGCTGATCAACGCCGCCCACATCCTCGCACTTGCTCTGCTCTTCGGCGCTATCGCGGTCCTGGATCTGCGGCTTCTTGGCCTGTTCCGCGACATCCCGCTCGCAGCTGTCGCGAGGCCTGCGGTGCGGGTTGCCGCCTGCGGGCTTACCCTGGCCGCAGCCACAGGCTTCCTCCTTTTCAGTACCCGCCCGCTAGCCTATGCCGAGAACCCGGCCTTTCTTCTCAAGCTCGGATTGATCGGGCTGGGCCTGGTAAACGTCGTCGCTCTCCATGCAAATCCCAGCTGGCGCGTCGCTCTCGCGGGCGGCCCGATGCACGGGTCCTTGCGCGTGGCCGCGGCGACATCCCTTCTTGTCTGGGGCGGGGTGATCCTTGCGGGCCGCTGGATCGGCTTTCTCCAGTAGGATTGATCCAAAACTGAGGCGCTCAGCGACGCGCCGGCCCGCAAGCGGCTAGGCAACGCAGTCGCGTGCGTATTCCAGTGATCGTGGGCAGCAGTTCCAGGCGATCGTGGGCACGAATTCCACGGCATCGTGGGCAGGCTTCAAGCCGATTGGCTAATCGTTCAGGAAGGCTCTTTGGCGTCAAGCGTTTCGGTGGTCGTGGCGCGTCTGGCGGTGATGCGTCGCATGCTTTCTCCGCTGAGTTCGATGCGGTGGGCGTTGTGGACGAGGCGGTCCAGGATGGCGTCGGCCAGGGTTGGGCTGCCGATCACCGCGTGCCATCCCTCGACCGGCACCTGACTGGTGACGATGGTGGAGCTGCGCCCGTGGCGGTCTTCCAGGATCTCCAGCAGGGTTTCGCGTTCGGGTTGGGTCAGAACGGACAGGCCCCAATCGTCGAGCACCAGCAGCTCGACCCGGGCCAGAGCCTTGAGGGCACGACTGTGGCGACCATCGCCACGGGCGATGGCCAGCGCCTCGAACAGCCTGGGCACGCGCTGGTAGAGCACGCGGCGGCCGTCGCGGCAGGCCTTGTGGGCAAGCGCGCAGGCCAGCCAGGATTTGCCGACGCCGGTCGGGCCGGTGACCAGCAGCCCCTCATGGCGGTCGATCCAGTCGCCTGCGACCAGCTTCTGGAACAGCGCCCGGTCGAGGCCGCGCGGGGTGCGCAGGTCGACGTCCTCGATGCTGGCATTGTGGCGGAGTGCGGCGTGTTTGAGCCGGGTCGTCAGGCGCCGGGTTTCCCGCTCGGCCGCCTCGCGGTCAACCAGCAGGCCGAGGGGTTGTGTTGCGAAGTTTGCGGCAGATCGCGAATGGCAGCGACAGGCTCCAGATCAGGCGGCGGCCTGGAACAGCCCGGCGACGCAGTTGGCCTGGGCCCGCATGTCTCGTCCACCGACTTTCCGAACCTGTCCCTTCCTGATCATCGCCATCGCCTCGTAGCCTGCCAATGTACGTCGTGCAGTATGGAAGCCGCCGAAGCCCAGCCCTGGTCTGACCAGGCGTTTCACGCGCCGGTGGTCTTGTTCCACGATGTTATTGAGAAACTTGCATTGCCGCATCCGCGAGCGTCGCCACAGCTCGCCGTCCTCTTTCAACTGCTCAAGGGCGCAAGGGTAGGCTGGGTTCTTGTCCACCGTGATCGTGCGTGGGTTCACCGTATGCGGCTGCCCGAGCGCCTTGCGGAAGAACCACTTCGCGGCCTCCGCGTTGCGCCTGGCCGAAAGCAGGAAGTCGATTGTCTGCCCACGGCTGTCCACCGCACGATACAGGTACACCCAGCGGCCCTTCACCTTCACATACGTCTCGTCAACCCTCCATGAGCTGTTGCTCGGCCGCAGATGCGGCCGGATCCGCTTCTCGATCTTCGGCGAGTAGGTCTGGACCCAGCGAAAGAGGGTGGTGTGGGCGATCTCAACACCACGGTCGCCCAGCATCAGTTCGAGGTCGCGGTAGCTCACCGGAAACATGAGGTACCAGCGAACCGCCCAGAGGATCACCTCGGCGGTGAACTGCCGCCCCTTGAAGGATTGGTCCGGCCTCACCGAGGCCACTCGCCGCCGTCTCGCCATGCCAAGGATTGTACCGGCTCAGGGAGGCGCCGCAAACTTGCAACGGAACCCGCGGGCGCATGCGCAAGATTGCCGCCGTTGCCCTGGCCAGGAAGCTGCTGGTTGCCTTGTGGCGCTATGTCACAACCGGGCTCGTGCCCAAGGGAGCACGCCTGAAGACGGCAACCGTCTGATCAACAAGGTTCGGCCGGGGCGTCGCAGTCCGACGCGTCGTGCCGGGCGGGGGTGGTGTGTGACCGGAGCTCGACGGGGTTTCAAAACCGTCGCCAAAGATGGGTCCCACCACCCCGAGCCGGCCTGCCCTGAATGAGGCATCTTGGTGGGAACGCCATGTTCCGCCGGATACGAGTGAAGCAGCGAGCCCCTCGCTGCCATTGCCCGGCTCACCCTCGCCCAAACGACGCTCGCCACGACAAAGCCGCTTGCCGATCCGCCTCATACGAGTCGAGCTAAGGCCTTCAGGCGCCGCGGACAGGAAGCCGCCTCATCGGATCATGGGCGTTCGGTGGGCGCGGGATTATTACCTCGAACACGCCGCTATCGGTGGTCGCATGTACCACCTTTGTCAGGTCCAAGGGGGCAGCAGCAGTATCGGACAGGCGTCGGCGTCCCATGAGGCATTGCTCCTCGCCCCTCGCGCACCAGGATTGCGTCATTACGCTGCCGCCGACCAAACCGCGTAGCAACGTCTCATCAGCGGCCGGCGTCCAGGGTTACAGCGAGTTCTACCCGCTCGCTGTCACGCAGAAGCGTGAGAGACACCTCCTGGCCCGGCTCGAACTGGTCAAGTGCGCTGAGCAGGTCGGGCACGAGGCGCACCGGCCGGCTTCCGACTGACGTGATCACATCGCCAGTTTGGATGCTGCCGTCGCGCCCAAGCCGTACCGGCCTGATCCCGGCCTTCTCCGCCGCGGAACCGGGCTCCACGTCAAGGACGAAGACGCCTTCCAGTCCAAGGCGCGCGGAGAGAGCGGCATTGATCTGTTGCTCAGTCCGCACTCCGAGCGATGGGCGGACATACCGTCCTGCGGCGATGAGTCGCGGAACGACGCGGTTCACGGTATCGACCGGCACCGCAAACCCGACTCCTGCATAGGCGCCGGAGGGGCTGTAGATTGCTGTATTCACGCCGATGAGGCGGCCAGCGGAGTCGAGCAGTGGACCACCCGAATTGCCGGGGTTGATCGCCGCGTCAGTCTGGATCAGACCCTCGATGACACTCCCCGCATCGGCCGGCAGCTCCCGATTGAGGGCAGAGATCAGCCCAGCCGTTAGAGTCCAGTCGAGACCAAACGGATTTCCGATGGCAAACACCTTCTGTCCGACACGCAGATCGTGACTGGTCCCGACGGGCAGCGGATCTGGCCTTCCGATACCTACCCCGATCCGCAGCACTGCCAGGTCATGCTCAGGGCTTGCTCCAACCAGCACCGCACTGAACGCCCGCCCGTCGGCAAGGCGCACAGCCGCGCTCGAGGCCCCAGCGACAACATGATGGTTCGTGACAACGTGCCCTATATGGTCCCAGACAAAACCCGAGCCGGTACCCCGCGGCACCTGCAACGGGTTACGTGTCCATGGGTTCACGACGCGCTCGGTAGTAGCAATGTAAACCACCGAGCCACGGGTTGCCTCAAACAACGCGATGGTGCTCCGCTCATCCTCCGCTAGGTCCCCCCGCGGGATAACGGGGCGGGGCGTAGCACGTGAGGCCAGCAGCTCAGCCTGGATGAGGGGTATCGTCTGCCACACCACAGCGAGCGTCAGCAGAGCGGCCGTGACCACCGCAGCACGAAATAGGAATCTGTTCTCGCCAGACATTGTTTCCAGACCCTCAGCCCCGACCCAAGTGGCACGTCAAAAATGGCAGTCATCTTGTCACATCCCTTCAAGGGTGAAAGTGCCTGCTCCAGGGGATCTTGTTCCGGAAAAGGAGCCCATGGAGGACACGAGTGAACTCGGACAGCGTGTGGACCGTGGCGGACCCTCTTGAAGGCGGCGGCAATTCAACTAGATCGAACTTAGCCGGTCGCCAGTTCGGGCCGGCAAATCGCGCGGGCGCTTACAAGGGCCCGGCGAGGCAATGTGCATCTTGTATCCATGTCGCTCGAAGGAGGATGTGGTTATGGGAATGATAGATCTTGCTCCGCTCAGCCGGTCGCTGATCGGCTTCGACCGGATGTTCGAGGACGCTCTGCGCCTCAATCCGGATGACAACTACCCGCCTTACAACATCGAGAAGACGGGCGAGGACGCGTACCGTGTGACGCTGGCCGTCGCGGGCTTCACGCCTGACGAGCTGACGATCACCTGGCAGCCGAACTCGCTGGTTGTCGCCGGTAAGAAGGCCGAGCAGAACGGTGGCCAGTATCTCCACCGCGGGATCGCCGGCCGGTCCTTCCAGCGCCAGTTCAGCCTGGCCGACTACGTGAAGGTTGCCGGCGCCAGCCTGGAGAACGGCATGCTGTGCATCGATCTGGTCCGCGAGGTGCCCGAGGCTCTGAAGCCGCGGCGCATCGAGATCGCGAACAGCAATCAGCCGCAGCAGATCGAGAGCGAGGCGGCCTGACCAACAGCCGGTCGTTTGAACAAACAGTCGGTGTGGGCGTCAGCGAGCTGGCGCCCACGCCTCCTGTTCGTATGAGATGAGGTGTGTCATGGACATGAAAGGCCTGATGCCCTGGAGCCGCGACCGGAACGTGCCGGCGTCCCGCTACTCCGGGGACGAAAACCCGCTTCTCGCATTGCATCGCGAGATGAACCGCACCTTCGACGACTTCCTGCGTGGCTTTGGTCTTCCCGTTGCCCAGGGGGGCTGGACGGGTGCGTGGCCGCATGTCGAGGTGTCCGAGACGGACAAGGACGTGCGCGTCGTCGCTGAACTCCCCGGCCTGGAGGAGAGGGACGTCGAGCTCACGCTGAACGGCGACGTGCTGACGCTCAAGGGGGAGAAGAAGTCCGAGAACGAGAGCCCGACCTATACCGAGCGGTGGCACGGCAAGTTCCAGCGCTCGATCCAGCTCGGCGCGGACGTGGATCCGGACAAGATCGAGGCCTCGTTCAAGAACGGGGTGCTCACGGTGACGCTTCCGAAGCGGCCGGAGAGCCAGAACAAGGCCAAGCGTATCGCGATCAAGGCCGGATGACCCTCGCAGGTGCCCAGGGCCTGAAGCCCTGGGCACCTTCTCGGCGCAGCCGAACGCTTCCGAGCACCCGGCCCGCAGGCACCGCTTCACGGCCCGTGATAATGGCGGGAGCGGCTTTCCCCTGGCGCGCCGGTCGGCGGCCTGGACCGCCTCACCGGCTCATGGAGGCGGCCCATCGTCGGCCTGCGAGGGAGCGGCGGCGTGTCCCTCCTGCTGAGCTGGGGCTCGTGCGACGACGACCAGGGCAGGACGGAGCAGCCGGCCATTCAGGAGCCATACCGAACTCCAGGCCTGGGCGACGCTGCCAGGAGGATGGTCTGTGGTCGGCTGATCGGCGACCGCCTCATGGAAGTTCGGATCGAAAGCTTTTCCTGTCGGATCCCGCCGCGTGACTCCATTCCGTTCGAGGGTAGCCAGAAAGCTGCGCTCGATCCCGCTCAGGCCCTCTCGGAGCCGCGAGACGATTTCCGGCTCCTCCGGCGCGGGTGTTGGCAAGCTGGCGAGACCACGATGGAGGTCTTCCGCAGCTTCGACCACGTCCCGTGCGAACTTCTGAATCGCATATTGGCGCGCATCCTCGACCTCTCGCGTGGCGCGCGCACGGAGATTGGCCAGTTCCGCCTCCGCCCGAAGCCAGCGGTCCTTCAGCGCGTCTCGTTCGGCCTCCAGTTCTGCAACGCGGTCCGGCGTTGTCACCGCGGCTTGGGCCTCGCCTGGCT
>NZ_JBNBZS010000126.1:0-11234 GCF_049629625.1 Roseomonas chloroacetimidivorans
GGAAAAACTCCGGCCATTCCTCCAACCGGTCGCTATCGATGCAGAGCGCATAACGCGCCTGCACCGCCATGATGTCGGTGATCTGGAAACGGGTCATCAGCACGGCACTCAAAGCCCCATATGCTCCCGATACGCCTTCCAGAAGCCCCGCACAGAGGCCTCCGTCGCCCGCGTCCTCGTGCTCTTCGCCTCTGATCCGCCCATCTCCAGCACAGCATGCCGGTCGGACGCGCCAACAACACCGCGCTGCACGAAGCCGCCCACGCAACCATCCTCCATGGAGACATAACCCGCCGGTCCGATCAGGTTGCCCTGCTTCAGCCGCATCTTCCGCAGCTCCGGCGTGTCGTCCTTGAAGCCGATATAGGTCCAGTGCAGGTCCGTCCGGTCCACACCGCGCGGCACCACCTGGCGCACAGCCAGCGAGTTCTGGATCTGCTGCAGCACGAAGCCCGGGAACACCGACAGGATCTGCAGCGTCACGCCATCCCCGAACTCGTCCTGTCCCTCCAGCACGCTCGGGTCCTTCAGCCGGTAATCGCTCTCCGAACGGATATTCTGCGCCGCATACTCATTCGCCGCCTTGGCCCTCGCCTCCGCCTCCCGGTCGATGGCGGAGTAGGAAACATGGTTTCCGCCGGACTCGCTGACGATCAGCCCGCCCTTCATGTTCAGCTTGTTCAGCTCGAAGGTCGTGAAGAACAGGTGCAGCAACGAGGCGTGATAGCTGTCCCGCACATTCTCCAGATAGAGCTTCCAGTTGTTCGGCAGTTCCTGCGTGAAGCGCCCGATCACCTCGATCTGGCGCCCACCCAGCACGCGCTCGATCCGGTCCAGAATCTCCTCGCCCAGATACTCCTCGATCGGCGGCACGCTGTCGGAAGCCGAGGCGAAGACCAGCCCATGCACCACCGCCGTCCGCAGCTTGCGCGGCGAATGGTCTGACATGCGGAAGCATTCGGGCATGCCGCCCTGGCCGTTGATCCCGTCCTTGAAGGCCACACCCTTCAGATTGCCCTGAAGGTCGTAGCTCCAGGCGTGATAGACGCAGGTGAATTCCCGCGTCTTGCCGAAATCCTCCAGCGCGATCAGCGCACCACGATGCACGCAGCGATTCTCGAAGGCATAGATCTCGCCGTCATGGTCGCGCACCGCCAGGATCGGCACGCCGCCCAGCGTCGTCGCCCGGTAATCCCCGGGTTCAGCGATCTCCGCCTCCAGGCAAAGATAGTTCCAGGTGTCGCCCCGGAACAGGCGCGTCTGCTCCAGCGCCGCCACGTCCGGCCGCTGGAACACCCAATAGGGCACGCGCGTCAGTCCCTCCGGCCAGGGCACCTCGGGTGGGGAAGAAAGCCCGGCATCACGGTACTGATCGGGTAGGTTATGGTCGGGCATGACAATCCCTCCGCTCATTCCACAGTGACGTTGGCGCGGCGCACCACGTCGCCCCAGCGCTTGCGTTCGGCCACCACGAAGGCCGCCGTTTCCTCCGGCGTGCCGCCCACCGTGGTGGCGCCCAGCTCGCGATAGCGTTTCTGCACATCCGGCGATCGCAGAACCTGCGACAGCCCCTCATAAAGCCGCGCCACCACGGGTGCCGGCGTGCCGGGTGGCGCCACCGCAGCAAACCAGGCGGTGGCCTGGAATCCCGGCAAGCCCGCCTCCGCGGCGGTCGGCACGTCCGGTATCTCCGGCGCGCGCTCCGTATCCGCCACGGCCAGCATCCGCACACGCCCGGCCTGGTATTGCGTCAGCGCGCCGGTGACATTGGAGAAGATCATGTCCACGCGCCCCGCCACGATGTCCGTCATGGCCGGCGCCTCACCGCGATAGGGCACATGCACCAGCTTCGTGCCCGTCAGATCCTGGAACAGAGCGCCCGTCAGATGCGAGGTCGTGCCCACGCCCTGGGAGGCATAGGTCATGGACTCCGGCTTCTCCTTCGCCCGCGCGATCAGCTCCCCAAGCGTCTTGATTCCACTGGCGGCGGAAACGATGGCGACATTGGGCGTCTCGCACAGCACCGTCACCGGCACGAAGGTCGCGGGGTCGTAGCCCAGATTCCGGAACAGGAACTGGTTGATCGAAAGCGGTCCCGCAGGCGTGACGAGCAGCGTGTACCCGTCCGGCTCCGACCGCGCGAAGTTCATGGCGCCGACATTTCCGCCGGCGCCCGAAAGGTTCTCCACCACGAAGGGCTGGCCCCAGAGGGCCCGCAGCTGATCCGCCGCAACCCGGGCTGAGATGTCGTTCGATCCCCCGGCCGGAAAGGGCACGATCACCCGCACGGGCCGGTTGGGATAGCGGTCCGTCTCGGATATCGCCGCCCCGAACGGAAGCGACGCCGCCAGCGGCAGCAATATCGCGGGCCGACGAGCAAAGGATCTCACGCGCCTGTTCCTCCCGCTCAACCCGGCCAGCCAAGGCTTGACCGAAAGCGAATGTTCGAATAACGAACTTCTTACTGATTATCGAACATTCTGAACCCCGGCTTGACGCAGGTCAATGCACGGGTGCGGGAGGCCTGTGGAACGCGATGGCGGAACCGAACGGCGAGAAGCGATGGCAGGCCTGGCTGCGAATTCGACGCGATGGTGGGCAGTGATTCCACGGCATCGTGGGCAGTGATTCCACGGCATGATGGGCACTGATTCCATGGGATCGTGGGCACCCTGTTGAGGGTTGCCTGGGGTGGATTGCCGACAGTCTGAGCCGGCTAAGGGATCTCGTTCCGAACGGGGTCTGCCTGATGCCTACCGAGAGATTGTCGATGCGACGGATCCGCGACGTACTGCGTCTGAAGTTCGAGGCTGGACTGAGCGACCGGACCCTTGCGGCCGCGGTTGGCATCAGGGGACTGCCGCAAAACTGGGGTCAGGCGGCGATAGCTGCTTGCAGGTGATAGTCGTTGGCAGCCGAGAAGCGCTGCCCGAAGCCGGTGCCGAGCGTGCCGTTGTAGACGGCACAGCGGACCTGGAGCAGTCGATCGGCGCCTCGGCGGGACCAGCGCATCCCCTGCGATTTGTTCATGCTGCGGTTCACCCGGAAGTTGGCCGTGCCCTCGGTCAACGCCGTGCCGGCCCGCAACCCGGCCCGGTGCCGCTCGCCGTAGTCGACGAGCCAGTCGCTCTGCCCGACGAGGTAGCTGTCCAGTGCCCGCAACGCGGTCCACAGCTTGCGCGAGGGCGCGATGGACCTGTGGCTGCCGGGCTCGCCCCGGAAGTGGTGCATGACCGCGCGGATGCAATCGATGCTGATCCCGGCATCCTTGGCCTTGCCGTTCCATAATCGCCAGCGCAGGCGCTCGACCTCCTCGGCGATCACCGCCTTCGCGGCCGCGCGCTCCGGATCGTCGGACGACAGACCTCCGGCAATCTGCGTCAGATGTTGCAGCCGCATGGCAACATGGAACCAGTCCAGGATCGGGAGCCCATTAACGCCAGCTTTGAAAAGAAGACGTCGCAGCCCGGGACAGCCGTCGGTGAACGCCGTCAGCACCGTGCCCCTGGTGCGCCCGACCGCGTCGAGGCTGCGGCGGATCAGCGCTGCGGGATCCGTGTCGGTCTTGGCGACAGCGCCGAAGACCTGCCGTCTTCCGGCCGTCGTCTCGACATTGCCGATCCGGACCTCGATGTGCCGCTCGCCCTCCTCGCAGCTCCGGATGAAGGTCGAGTCCAAGGTCACCACGATCGCCTCGGCAGGCGATGCCGGCTCGGCTGTCGCCGGCACCGGCAGGCTCCCGGCGACCTTGAAGATGTGACGGCGCAAGGTCTCCGGGTCCGCACCGGCGTCCACCGGGAACAGCTGCGCCAACATCTCGGCGGCGCTCCGGTAGGTCATCAGGGCGGAAAACTGCGCCCGCAGCCGGTCCAGCTCTGGGGTCGAGCGGACGTGCGATGGCCATCCCACGCCGGTTTCGGTCACGCCGCATCTACCGCAGCGAAAGCGAGGCAGCCAAACCCTGACCTGGCCGAACAGCGTTGCAATCCCGTGCTGGCGGTAGTCCTTCACTCGGCACACACCACCGCAGCCGGGGCACGCCGGACGGCGCGCGGCATGGACCCGGGCCTGGGCCGCGACGATCTCCCGCTGGACGCTGGCCAGCAGCCGTTTGCCCTCGGCCAAGGTCAGGCCCAGGCTGGCCAGATCGGTGAGGTCGTCCGGCTTGGCGATCCGCATGACATCGGTGCTGTGTTCTTCGCCCTCGGCCCCGAGGCTCACCAGCTTCACGATCCAGGCCACGCTATCTCTACCTCGACGGGAAAATAGGCCTGAAAGTACCCCCTTCGGCCTCGCACCCCCAATCTCGCGGCAGTCCCCACCCTGTACGTGGCCTTCGCGGTGGCGATGGGCGCTAGGGGTGTTGTCGTGGCCGACGGCCCGTTCGGGCGCGACATGCGGCGCCACCCGGAGCCGTTGCTGGCGGCTACGGTGATTCCGCTCGCGGACTGGGCTGTCGACCAGAACCTGAGTTGAAGGGAGAGTTCTCGTCAAAAGGCCAAGCTGGTTGTCGAAGACAGTAGGGATCTGCTATCTATAGGACCTATATATTCTATGGTTTGATCATGGCTGGCCAGTCCATCTCCGCTCACGCCGACGCTGAGACGGTGAACAAGCTGCGCGGCGTCGCCGCCCGCGAGGGCCGGACGCCATCCCAGCTCACCGCCGCCTCGCTCAAGCTCTATCTCGACCTGCCCGGCACGGTCCGCACCGCCCTGCGCGACGTCGAGGCCCTGGGCACCCCGGAAGACCGGCACAACCTGCTACGTGCTATCGGCCGCACCGTGGCGTCCGCCCAGTACGAAGTCGCCCGCAGGCGGGTGGCCGAGGGGATGCGGCTCGATCGCGAGAACGAGCTGGACACCGACGAGGCCATCCTGGCCGAGGCTGTGCGGGCCACCGCGGCGCCGCGCTGATGCCGCCAGCCGGTCCGACGCCGGCCCTCCTGCGACTGTGCCTGGACCTGAACGTGTGGGTGGCGGACTTCCTGGGCACCCGGCGAGGAAGGCGGGGTGGTAGTTCGCCGTGGCTGGCCGACGCGGTTCGGTCCGGCGCCTGCCAAGCCGGCCCGCTGCAGCTGGTGGTCTCGCTCGGCATGCTCGACCGCCTGGCACTCGTCCTGACACGGGAGTTCCAGGTCGAGGCGGACGCGGCCGAGACCCTGGTCCGCGCCATCGGCGGCGTGGCCTCGTTCGGGCCGGCCGGTGATCACCCGCACGCGCTTGTCGGTGGCGGCGTGTACCCCCTGCGTGACGAGGAAGACCGGCACGTGCTGGAGGTGGCCGTCGCCGGCGAGGCTGACCTGCTGGTGACGGCCAACATGGCGGACTTCGAAACAGCCGACGTCCTCAAGGTTGGTGACGGCACCCGCATCCGGCTCTACCCGCGTCCCGGTCAGGCCACCCTGGTCATCGCCCACCCTGACCAAGCTCGCGACTGGCTGCGCGCCGGGGTCCCGCCGCTGGCGGCCATGGAGCGTCTGTAAGGAGGCCAAACGGTCGGACACTGTTGGCGAAGTCGGTGATCAGGTGGCAAGCGCGGCGAAGCGGGAGACGCGGGTGGGGGCGAGCGGCCTTCCGGCGAACCAGGTCGCCATGCGGTCGAGGTTGATGGCCGCCGCCGTAGCAAAGTGCTGCAGGCCCGTTTTGGACAGGCCACGATAGCGAGCCCGGCGCAGCCCAAAAGCGCGCACGGCCTGCGAGAGCGTACCCTCGATCCCCTGGCGCTGAGCATAGAGGTGCCGTCCCTCGGCCGTGCTTTCCCGTGCCCTGATCCCGGCGAGCACCTCGTGCTCGCGCCGGGGCAGCAGCGTGAGGACGCGGCCCTGGTAGCCCGAGGCGGAGCGGGTACAGCGGGCGCGCGAGGGACAGCCGCGGCAGTCGGCGGCGCGGAAGTGGACGCTGACGTGATCACGCCAGTCAGATCCTCCGGCATGCTGCGACCAGACGGCGCTCTCCTTGCCCTCAGGGCAGCGCGCCACCTGCCGGTCCCAATCCAAGGTGAACTTGGTCAGGTCGAAGCCTCCCTCGGTGAGGCATTGCCAACTCAGCTCACGTCGCCCTGGCCCGACCAGATCGATGCCGTGCTGCTCGCGGGCGGTGATGAACAGATCCGCGCTGATGTAGGCAGAATCCACCAGGTGCTGGGAGGGGGCGAGCTCTTTAGCTGCCAGGGCAGCGTGGATCGGCCCTGTGCGGGGAGCCTCGTGCACGTTGGCCGGCGTGGTGTCGGTGTGCACCACCAGATGCGGCGCATCGGCGTCGCAGGTTTCTGTCAGATGGACCACGTAGCCGCTCCAGCGCTTACCGGAGCGGGTTCGGAACCGGGCATCGGGGTCGTAGGGCGACTCTACCCGGTCCCCGGGCCCACGCCCCTGCGCCGGCCGCAGCCTCACAGTGCCCGCTCCGTTCTCGTCCGGTCCGACCCCGCCACGCTCGAAGTGCCGTGCCCATACGCGGCGCAGCACCGCGACCGCGGGCAGCGCGACGACGCCGGGCGGGACCTTTGGATCTGCCAGGGCCTCGAGCAGCCGGTAGCCGTCGGCACCGACCTGGCAGGCATAGGCCTCGCGCTTGGGGGCGGTCTCTGGCAGACGCATGTCCTCGACGCGTCGGCCGTAGGGCTGCTGCCACTCCGGCCGGTGCCAGTGCGCGCAACCAGCCAGGCGCCGTCACGGCGATCGCGTTCAGCGCCGCGCGCAGTGTTTCCGCCAGCAACTCGAGCCGGTTCAGCTCCCGCACCGCGGCGAGCACGTGGGTGCTATCGGTGCGCTGCCGCCCGCGAGCCTTGAGCATTCCGCCCTCACGTGCCGCGTCCAGCACGCGGGCGAGCAGGCGTTCTCCGGCCTCGTGGCGGAGCAGGCGGGTGCGGAACTCGCACAGCACGCTGTGGTCGAAGCCGGCATCCGCCAGATCGAGCGCCAGCAGGTACTTCCAGTCGATCCGGCCGCGGACCGCCTCGGCCGCCTGCCGGTCGCTCAATCCCTCGCGGAACTGCATCAGCGTGACCAGCGCCAGTCGCCACGGCGCGTAGGCGGGCTGGCCGAGGGCAGGGTAGAGGTCGGTGAAATCGGCGTCCTCGAACACGACGCCGAGCCGGTCGCGCAGGAGCAGGTAGGGGTTGCCGCGCGGGAACGCGGCTCGGGCAACCTGCCCGGTTTGCTGGGGAACAGGCGGAACGACGCATTGCGGGCGGAGCGACATGGTAGCGACCTCCAGGTCACCACAGCCTGTCTCACCCCGTGCCGCGCTCGACTTCGCCAACAGTGTCCGGTCGTTTAGAGTTGAAAATACGGGGCGGAGAGGGTCCAGTCGGGGGTGATGACCGCCCCGAAGAGCCGCTTCGTCGCCTACCTCCGCGTCTCGACTGAGGGATAGGGCCGCTCCGGCCTCGGGCTCGAGGCCCAGCGCGAGGCCGCCGCCCGTCATGTCGCGGGCGCAGGAGGCGTCATCGCCGCCGCCGCCGAGGAGGAGGCGCGCGCCACGTCGGCTCGCACGAAAGCGGCGCTCGCCGCGGCGAAGGAGAGGGGGATGCGGCTCGGCAACCCGCGGCTACTTGCGGGCGAGCCAGCATACTCCATGCAGGCCAACGCGGCTCAGCGGGAGTACGCGCGCCGGCGTGCCGCCGCGGTCGCACCGTACATCGACCAGGCCCGCCGCGCGGGCGCCGTCACGCTCGCCGAGATCGCGGAGGCTCTCATGGCCCGCGGCGTGCCAGCGCCACGCGGCGGGCGACGCTGGTCGCCCGCCCAGGTACGACGGGCCATGCTCGCGGCCACCCAGGTCGCTTGAGGCGGTAGGCGCTGGCGGGTCCATGGCAGAGCCGGCTTTGGAACTCCGTAACAATAGAACCAAGAATTCGATTTAGCCCGCTCATGTGCCCCAATTCTGCAGGACTACTCACGCCTTTAAACGGACGCCATCATTCCGCTCGCAAATGGATGGCCTACAGAGGTGGGGCTTGAAGCATTGGCTGAGAAGCTACTCACGTTAAGCGGTACGGTATGATACCGTACCATATCATGAACGTGGAAGACTGATGACCGAAACTCCTCGAACCTCGCGCGGTGAACTGCGCGTTCGGGTGCAAATTGATACCGCTGCCGCTATGTTTCTGGAGCGCGGCTGCGACGCCCTCTCGATGGACGAGATCATCGCCCGGGCCAGGGGTCCCGGCGCAACATCTACGACTATTTCGGCGGCAAGGAGGGTCTCTTCATCGAGGTGGTCCGGCGCCTTTGCGACCAGATGGCCGAGCCGATCAAAGCCTTGCCGCTGAAGGACGAGGACCTGACCGCATCGCTACATGTGTTCGGCCGGGCTTTGCTCGGGATCGTTCTAGATCCCCGCACGCTCGCCCTGCACCGTCTCATGGTGGCCGAAGGGGGGCGCTTTCCCGAACTCGCCCACGCCGTCTATCAAGTGGGGCACCACAGGGCCGCGCTGATCCTGAGCGCCTTCCTCCAGCGGCACCGCGAACGCTCGGACGCCTGGGGCAGCAACCTTCCTTCCCTGGCGCTGGCGCAGCAGTTCATCAGCCTGGTCGTGGCCGAGCCGCAGCTCCGCAGCCTGATCGGGCTCGATGCACTCCCAGTTCCCACCGAGGAGACCTCGCGAATCGTCGATGGGGCCGTTTGGTTGTTCCTGAACGGCCTGCTGCCGGAGCGGGGAGGAGCGCCGCATGCCTAGGCTGCCTTGGAGAGACATCCTCGCCTGGCTGCTGGCCGCGTTCTTCCTGGTAGGCAGCATCGGCAGCGCCTTCGTCAGCGCCGAGATCGCCGCCGACTACGAGCGCTGGGGCTATCCAAACTGGTTCCACTAAGACTGGTTCCACTACGTGACGGCATGCCTGGAACTCGCCGCGGCCATCCTGCTGGTGACGCGGCCTCTCCGCCTGTTTGGCGCGCTCCTTGGGAGCGCCGTTATGCTGGCAGTGGTCGGGACCGTCGTCCTGCACGGCGAGTATTCCCACACAATCCCGCCGGCAATGGTACTCGGCGTCAGCGTGCTGGTGTTGCTGCTGACGCTTCGGCTCGAAATACGGACAACGAGAGGCGACGAAGCGCGATGACAGGAAGCAACCTGGGCATGAAGATTCTGAAGTCGGTCGGACTGGTCACGGTGTTCGGCGGCTTCGTGGCCGACTGGAACCGGACCCATCTGTTCAATCCGAATTGGCCGCCCCACGCCAGGTTCCACGATGCCATGACCATCCTCCTCGGCACCTTCGCGGGGCTGGGCAGCCTCCACTTTCTGCGGCGCGCGCCACACCCTTCGGAACAGGATCTGGCGATCGCGGCGGCTCTCCCGTCGGCATTCTTTCTGTCCCAGACATTGAGCTTCGCCTTCCCTGGTGCGAAGGGACTGGACGCGGAGTTCCCCGACGCGCTGCCGAAGATCGGGCGCGTTCAGATCAACGAGTTCCACATCTCGCTGGCGATCCTGGCCATCACCGCCGTGGGATACTCGATGGCAAGGCGGGAGCGCAGTGCGCCGCGGCCACGTAGGCCGTAACCCGTGTCCACCGAAACGGATGAGGGTCAGTCCGGTCGAAATAAGGCCACTCCAGCCTTACTCCGCTGCAGGGACCTCCCGACCTTCGGGCATTGTATCTGTCTGCAAACATAGGGCTTCTTTTGAGCTAAACCGTCCTTTCAGATTGTGAAATGGTCCACACAGGTGTGCAAGCACGATCCTTGATGGGGCTTGCACGTCTCGCTATTCTTTCTCCATGACCCGCCGCGCCCAGCAGCCCATCACTATCCGGTCCGACCGCGCCGCCCATCGTCTCGCCCTCCTCACCCGCGGCGGCCGTTCCCAGGCCAGCATCATCGAGGAAGCCCTGGAGCGGATGCCGCTCCCCCATGACGCCGAGGCAGAGCTCCGCGCCCGCATCGAGGCCATCCTCGATCAGGCTTCTTCGTCCGCCGTGCCCTCCATCGCCACCTTCGACGCGCACGAGTACGACGAGCGCGGCCAGCCGCGGTGATCGTCGACACCTCTGCCCTCGTCGCTGTTCTGCGCCGCGAGGAGGGCTACGGCCCCCTCCTTGATGCCCTGGTGCGCGAGGAAAGCTTCCTGCCTGCCCCGGTGCTGCTCGAGTTCGCCCGCGTCGCCGCCGGTGTGGGAAATGCCCGCAACCCGCAGGCCGAGGCCCTGGTCGACACCCTGCTCGACGCCAGGGCTTCCGTCCTGCCCTTCGGGGCGGAGGCCAGTCGCCACGCGGTCGAGGCCAACGCGGTGCACGGGCGGGGTAATGGCCGCGGTGGGCTCCTCAACATTCTCGATCTGATGGTGCTCGGCTGCGCCCGGGCTGAGGGGCGGCCGATCCTCTGTACCGGTCGCGACTTCGCCGCCTCCGGCGCCTATCTTCACCCGGCAAGCCGCCCGTGGTGACCGCCCCAAACGGGCCACGCTTCGTGGCCTACTACCGTGTCTCCACCGACAAACAGGGTCGCTCGGGGCTCGGCCTCGATGCCCAGCGCGAGGCTGTCACGCGCCACGCTGCCGGCTGCAGCGGATCCGTTGTCGCCGCCTTCGAGGAGGTCGAGAGCGGACGCAGGGGTGACCGCCCCCAGCTTGCGCTTGCCATGGCCGAGTGCCGCCTCCGCCGCTGCACCCTCCTCATCGCCAAGCTCGACCGCCTCGCCCGCGACGCCCACTTCCTCCTCGGCCTGGAAAAGGCTGGCGTCGAGTTCCTCGCCGCCGACATGCCTTACGCTAACCGCCTCACCATCGGTGTCATGGCCCTCGTCGCCGAAGAAGAGGCCGGTGCTACCTCGGCGCGGACCAAGGCTGCCCTCGCGGCCGCCAAGGCACGCGGCGTGAAGCTCGGCAACCCGAGGCTCAGGCCGGGGGACAACACGACTGCGGCAAACGCACGCAAGGCTTGGTCCTTTGCCGCAGGGCGTCGCGCGGCCGAGGTGCAGCCCTACATCGAAGCCGCCCGCCGGGCCGGCGCCACCACCCTGCAGCAACTCGCCGACGCACTCACCGCCCGTGGTGTCCGCACCCCGCGCGGTAAGGAAGGATGGCGACCTTGGCAGGTGCGGCGTGTGTTGGACCGTTCGCCCGGATGAGCGAACGCATCACCCAGACAATCCTCAATAGGTGCCAGACGGAATACAAGCTCTGCCATTGCGGCATCTCCCCCGGTGAGAGCCTCGCTACCAAGCGCAACGGGGACTGAAGATTGCGCTACGCACGGCGGTGACACCACGCTGGCCGAGACGTCGG
>NZ_JBNBZS010000127.1:0-11085 GCF_049629625.1 Roseomonas chloroacetimidivorans
TACCTGGAGATCGCCGAGGCGAACCCGAGCCAGGAGCGGTTCGAGTGGGGGTGGGTCAAGCGGGCGTTGGGGACGGCGGCCCTCGTTTCATGAGCGCCTGGCGCGACCAGCGCCTCGTCTTCGCGGCCCTCACGGTCGCGGGCGTGGCCGCGCTGGTGCTCGTGCTGGCGGTCGCGTGGCTGGTGCGGGGGGCGTTTTGATCTGCTGAAAATTGGACTTTCGCAAACGGCAGATCGGAACCGATTTCTTTCGGATTGTCGCCCCCACATAACCCTGGCGCCGGGCGCGCGGGTGGGTAGAATCGTGGCGCTGCGGCGGCGTGGATGGACACGCGGCAAGAGCGATAGCGAGGGAGACGGTCGCCAAAAGCGCACGGGTAGGAGGGTCTTCGTGACCACTGGAGCCCGTTCTCAACCGACATAGAAAGAGCGCGTCGGAAGCTCCGTAGCCTCAGCCGGCGTTATAAATCCGGCCCGCAGCATCACAGCGGCCGGCGGGTGAGGGGCGTCCTCATCCCCGGCCGCTTTTTTGTGTTCGCGTTCCGGAATTCTGTCCTGATGGCACGGTCTTTGCCTTGGCGCGGCATTTTTCCCTGTGCCCGACTAGATATGGACTCTGGCCGATCATCCGTCGCAGGGTGAGGGACGGGCGCCAGACTTTTGACTCTAAAGCAAAGGGTTAGAGGGCTGAAACGCAGTAAAGGACCAATGTCGCGTAATGTATATTATGTAAAAATATGACTGCATGTCAGCCCGCCTCCAGCACCATTCCGTCATAAGCGGCTTCCACGCCTTCGGGCAGCGACTCCCGCATCCACTGCCAGTCGAGATCCGGCCCCATATGGGTCAGCACGGTCCGCTTCGCGCCGATCCGGCGCGACCAATCCACGGCCTTGGCGAGATGGGCATGCACGGGATGTGGCTCCCGCTGGAAGCAGCCGACGATCCAGTCCCGGACGCCCTCAAGCACGGCCATACTTTCCTCCGGCATCTCCACCACGTCGGTCGAGTAGCCGAAGCCGCCGATGCGCAGCCCCAGCGTCTCCATGACCTTGTGGTCCTGGGAGAACAGCCGAACTGGCAGGCCGGCGATCTGGACCAGTTGACCGGCCTCGACCAGCCGCGGCTCCAGCGCCGGCCGGAAGAAGCCCGGCGTCACCGGTCGGAAGGCATATTCGAACCGCCGCGTCACATCCTCCAGCGTCCGTGCGGTTCCATAGAGCGGCAGCGCGCGCCCCATGATGCGGTTCATGATCCGCAGCTCGTCCAGCCCAAGCACATGGTCTGCATGGGCGTGGGTCAGCAGCACGGCGTCGATCCGCGCGATCCCGCTGGCCAGGAGCTGCGCCCGGAGATCCGGCCCCGCATCGACGAGAAGAGTTGCACCATCAGGTGCCTGCACCACGATGCTCGAACGGGTTCGCCGGTTGCGCGGCTCATTGGGGTCACAGGCGCCCCAAGCCCCATGGCCGTCCGGGCCGCCGAGCATCGGCACACCTCCCGAACCGCCACAGCCCAGCACCGTAACTTTCAGCAAGATCAGAAACCTACACGCATCGGCTGAACAGTCGCATGAAGTTTCTCGTTGTCACCTCGGCCACCTTGGCACTGTCCCAGCCCCGGACCCGCGCCAGCGTGGCGGCCGTATGCGCCACCAGCGCCGGTTCGTTGCGCTTTCCACGCAAAGGGACAGGCGCGAGATAGGGGCTGTCGGTCTCCACCAGCAACCGATCCTCCGGCAGGTCCGCTGCGATGCTCCGCAGCTCCTCGCTTTTTGGAAAAGTCAGGATGCCGGAGAGCGAGACATAGCCGCCTGCCGCGACCACCGCCTCGGCCAGCGCGCGCGTGGAAGAGAAGCAATGGAGCAGCGCCGGAAAGTCGCCGCCGACCGCCCGCTCCTCGGCCAGGATGGCGGCAATGTCGTCATCGGCGTCTCGGGCATGAATCACCAGCGGCAGGCCAGTCCGCTGGCAGGCCCGGATATGCCGCCGGAAGCTCTCCTGCTGAACATCCCGCGGCGCTTTGTCATAGAAGTAGTCCAGGCCCGACTCACCGATCCCGATCACCCGCGGATGGTCCGCCAGGGCAACCAGCTCATCCACCGTCGGAATAACCTCCTCGCCCGCATTCTGCGGGTGGACACCGACGGTGCCCCAGACCTGGGGGAAGCGCTCGGCGAGCGCCTTCACCGTGGCGGCCTGGCCAACCCGCACTCCGATCGTGACCATCCGGCCTACCCCGGCTTCCAGGGCGCGGCCGATCACGCCCTCGATCTCCTCTTCGGAATAGTAGTCGAGGTGGCAGTGACTATCGACGAGCATCAGGCCGCCTCGTCGATCTTGCGGAACAGCGGCGAAGGCGCAGGCAGGGCCGCGCCGTCGGCGAGCGGCGCGGATAAGTCGGAGAGAGCGCGAGCCCCCTCCCCGACCCCGAGCTGGTCCAGCATGGCGCCCATGGTTCCGGGCATGAAGGGCTGCAGCACGGTGGCCAACCCGCGTAGCGCCGTGTGCAGGCTCCGCAGTACCGCAGCCATCCGCTCCGGATCGGTCTTCTTCAGCGACCAGGGCTTCTGCGCGTCGATCCAGGAATTTCCGAGCCGAACCACCACCCAGATCCGCTCCAGCGCCTCGCCGAAAGCCTGGCGGGAGATGGCGTCATCCACCTGCGCCGGCAGCGCCTCGACCGGGCTGAGAAGCTCCCGGTCCGCCTCGGTCGGCAGTGTCAGCGCGGGCAGCCGCCCCTCGCAATTCCGCTGGATCAGCGAGAGGGTGCGCTGCGCCAAATTACCCAGGTCATTCGCCAGCTCGCTGTTCAGCCGCCCGATGACGGCACGGCGGGAGAAGTCGCCGTCATTGCCGAAGGGCACCTCGCGCAGGAGATAATAGCGCAGCGGGTCGAGCCCGAACTCCTCGGCAAGCTGCAGCGGGTCCAACCCGTTGCCGAGGGACTTGGACATCTTCTGCCCCTCGATGGTCAGCCATCCGTTGGCATAGACGCGCTTCGGCGGCTCCAGCCCAGCCGCCATCAGGAAGGCTGGCCAGTAGACACAGTGGAAGCGCGTGATCTCCTTCCCGACCATGTGCACATCGGCCGGCCAGTAGCCCCAGCGCTCGGCATTGGTGTCGGGATAGCCGCAGGCCGTGATGTAGTTGGTCAGCGCATCCAACCAGACATACATCACATGCGCCTCATCCCCCGGCACCGGCACGCCCCATTTGAAGGAGGTGCGGGAAATAGAGAGGTCCTGCAGCCCCGCCTTCACGAAGGATGTCACCTCACGCCTCGTGCTGGCAGGCGCCATGAAGTCCGGATGCGCCTCGTAGAATTCCAGCAGCTTCTCGGTCCAGGCTGAAAGCCGGAAGAAGTAGGACGGCTCGCGCGTCCACTCGACCGGCGCGCCGGAGGCGATGGCCACCTTCTTGCCGTCGCGCTCCTCGATCTCGTCGGGGCCGTAAAAGGCCTCATCCCGCACCGCGTACCAGCCCTCGTAATGGCCGAGATAGATATGCCCGGCCTCCTCCAGCTTCTTCCAAAGCGCCTGGCAGGCGCGCTTGTGGCGCTCCTCCGTCGTACGGATGAAGTCGTCAAAGGAGATACCGATCTTCTCGGCCATGGAGCGGAAGTCACCGGCCAGCTGGTCCGTAAACTCCTGCGGCGACAGCCCGGCCGCGATGGCCGCCTGCTCGACCTTCTGCCCGTGCTCGTCCGTGCCGGTCAGGAAGAAGACCTCATTCCCCGCGAGCCGCTTCCAGCGCGCCAGCACATCGGCCGCTATAGAAGTATAGGCGTGGCCGATATGGGGTTGGCCATTCAGGTAATAGATCGGCGTCGTCAGGAAGAACCGCTTCCCGCCCTGCACCGTGGCCTCGCTCATTGTCCCGATCCCGCGCCATGTCCTGCCGGCGCGATCCGGGCCTCCGCTATACGGAGAGCCGCGAGAGACCGGTCAGCACCGCCTGCTTGCGGTCCAGGTTGAGCGTCTCGGTCTCGTCGGCCAGCCGGCCGAGCATGTCCCACAGCCCTGCCCACTCGGCAAGGCCGCGACCGGCCAGCCAGGGGGGAGCCCCCTCCCCGCGCCCGGCCCGCCGCAGCGCCGCGGCGATGCTGTCCCGCAAAAGCGTGAAGAAGGTTACAAAGGCCGTGCCGTCGCGCTTGGAGGCCAGCCGGTCAGCCAGGGCGTGCAATTCCCGAGGGTCCGGCCGCGGCAGCCGGGCGAGAAATCCCTCCACCTCCCTTGCCATGGCCAGCCCCTCGCCCTCGACCAGAGCCAGCGCCCGGCCTGGGCTGCCCGCAGCCATTCGTGCCAGCGCGTCGCGATCGCCCGGCTCCATATCCGGCAGCCAGCGCGCCAGCACGCCATCCATCTCCGCCTGCTCGAGCGGAAAAAGGTCCATGCGCCGCACCCGGCTGCGGATCGTGGGGAGCAGCCGGTCAGGGGCGGAGGAAGTGAGTACCAGCACGGCGCGCGGCGGTGGCTCCTCCAGCGTCTTGAGCAGGGCATTCTGCGCCTGCTCGTTCATCGCCTCCAGCGCCTCGATCACCACCACACGCCAGCCGCCTTCGGCCGGGGTCATGGCCAGGAAGCGCGTCAGCTCGCGCACCTCCTCCACGCGGATGATGACCTTCTTGCCCTTCTCCCCGGTGCTCGGGACCAAGGCGCGGAGATCAGCATGGGCGCCAGCCGCGACACGGGCGAAAAGCGGATCACCTGGTGGCACGAAAAGCGGCGCTTCACCCGGTGGCACCTCGCGGGGCATGCGGGCCAGCATCCAGCGCGCATAGCGCCATGCGAGGGTCGCCTTTCCGACCCCCGCCGGCCCGGTCAACATCCAGCCATGATGCATCCGGCCGGACAGCGCGGCATCCCGCAGCGCCGATGCGGCATGATCATGCCCGAACAGGCTTGGATTCGCCCGGGGCTCCGGCGGCAGGTTCACGCCGTGACCTCCAGCCGCTCTTGGATCGTGGCCAGGGCGCGTTGCAGCACCTCCTGCGGCGGGCGGGAAGCGTCGATCACGGCGCAGCGCTCCGGCTCCTGCGCGGCGATGGCCAGGAAGGCGGCCCGAACCCGCATATGGAAATCGGTGCCCTGCATCTCGTACCGGTTCACCTCGCCCCGCGAGAGCGCGCGTCCCATGCCGCGATCCGGCGGCAGGTCCAGTACCAGCGTCAGGGATGGCCGCAGCGTGCCGAGGGCCAGGTCGCAGAGCCGTTCCCAGACCTCGCGCGAAAGCCCCTGCCCCGCGCCCTGATAGGCCAGGGTGCTGTCGGCAAAACGGTCGCAGACCACCCAGATCCCGGCCTCTAGCGCGGGTTCGATGGTGCGCGCCACATGCTCCCGCCGTGCCGCGAAATGCAGCATGGCCTCGGCAATCGGGTCCCAAGGGCCCTGGCCGAGGATCAGGGCGCGCACCGCCTCCGCCCCAGGCGCGCCCCCCGGTTCGCGGGTCCGCAGCACCGGCAGGCCGGCATCCGCGAGCGCGGCCGAGAGGGCACGGGACAGGGTGGTCTTCCCCGCCCCCTCCCCGCCTTCCAGCGTAATAAACCGGCCGCGGGGCCGATCAGGCCCCACTGACCATCCGCCCGATCACGGCCGGGATGCGCGGGATCAGCCCAAGCCGCGCCACATCCGCCCCTGCCAGAAGCGGCAGGGTCATCTCCGGCACGCCCGCCCCGGATACGTTCATCTGACCGAGCTCCTGCCCCTTGGCCACGGGCGCGGGGATGGGGCTGTCATAACGGATCTTCACCTGCAGATTGCGGCGCCACTGGCGCGGCAGCGTCAACACCACGTCGCGCCCGCCGACCAGCGGCACCTTCAGCTTCTCGCCCAGATAGACCGGCGCCTCCTCAATGGTATCAGAGGCGCGGAACAGCGTGACATTCTCGAATTCGCGGAAGCCCCACTCGATCAGCCGCTCGGATTCCTCGCGGCGCGCGGCCATGGTGGGCAGGCCATTGAAGACCAGGATCAGACGGCGATCGCCGCGCTTCACGCTGCCGGTCAGGCCGTATCCGGCCTCTTCCGTATGCCCGGTCTTCAGGCCATCCGCACCGGCGACACGACCAAGCAGCGGGTTGCGGTTTTCCTGATTGATGTCGTGCCAGCGGAAGCTGCGCTCGCCGTACATCTTATAATATTCGGGGTGGTCGTTGATGGTATGGCGCGCCAGGATCGCCAGGTCGCGGCAGGTCATCCGGTGCTCGGGGTCGGGCCAGCCCGTCGCGTTGCGGAAGGTGCTGTTCTGCAACCCCAGACGCTTCGCATAGTCGTTCAACAGATCCGCGAACTGCGTCTCGCTGCCCGAGATGCCTTCCGCCAGCACGATGCAGGCATCGTTGCCAGACTGGATGATCACGCCGCGGATCAGGTCCTCGACCTTGATGTTGTCGCCGAGGCCCACGAACATTTTGCTGCCGCCCATGCGCCAGGCACGCTCGCTGACCGGAAACTCCTGGTCCATGCGCAGCCGCCCCTGCTGCAGCAGGTCGAAGACGACATACATCGTCATCAGCTTGGACATGGAGGAGGGCGGCATCCGCTCGTCCGGGTTCTTCTCCATCAGCACGGCGCCGGTGTCGGCATCCATGAGGATAACCTGGCGCCCGAGCGTATCCACTGGCCCGAGCGGCGTGTTGGCCGGTGAGGTCGGCGGCGGCGGCGCCGCCGCGCGGGCCGGGCGCTGGGTGCGGGACTGCGCTCGCGCCTCGCCCGCCATCAACCCGGCCGAAAGGCCGATCGCAGCTGCGCCCGCGATAAAATTCCGACGCTTTGGCATCCCCATGCCCCCCAAAACTGCGGCACCCGCATGCCCGGTCAGGCACAGCGGTACTACCCTAGTCCACGATGATCCGCGCTTCCGATACGCCCGCGCGCAGGGCGCCGTCGAGCGCCTTGTCGGCCTCCTCGGGAACGGCGAAGGGGCCCAGCCGCACGCGCCACTCGGGCCGCCCCGCCGGGCCGAACGCTTCCACCCGTGCCCCGCCCATGCGCGCCGCCTGGCGCTGAGCCGCCGACCGGTTGGTAAAGCTGCTGCCCTGAACGTACAGCTGCCCAGGCGTGGCGGCCCCCCGCGAGACACGCTCCGGCAGGACAAGCGGCGCCCCTGCCTGCTCCGGCGCCGCGGTGGCAACCTGGACCAGCGGGCCACGCCCCTCCCGCAGCTGCATCGCCTGCCGGCTGCCCGCGATCGGCGCCAGACTTTCGCGCTCTACCGTGCCTGAGGGCGCGACTGCGATGGCGGGTTGGCTGCCCTCCGGGGCAGGCAGGCCCGAGGCGAGGCTGCGGGACAGGTTACCGTCGACCGCAACCCGCACCTGCGCCGGCCGCCCGGAGTCAATGCCAAGCAGCTCCGCCGCACGGCGGGACAGCTCGATTACCCGCCCCGGACTGGCCGGGCCGCGGTCGTTCACCCGCACGACCAGCGACCGGCCATTCTCGAGATTGGTCACGGTCACCACAGACGGAAGCTGAAGCGTGCGGTGTGCCGCCATCAGCGCCGCTGGATCGTGTACCTCCCCGTTCGGCGTGCGCCGGCCGGCGCGCCGATCGGCCGCAACGCTGGCAAGCCCAGTTTCGACCAGGCCAAAATCCTCGCGCGGGTAGAACCAGAGATCCCGCAGCCGATAGGGCTCGCCCACCATGTAACGGGCTTCGGAAGCGGGCGGCGCGGGCTCCGGCGAGCAGCCTGTAAGCAGGCCCAGCGCCAGGAGAAAGGCGGCGCGCCTCACGCCACCCGGTCGGAGAGCAGGCCGACCGCCAGGGCGTAGAAGTTCGAGGGATTGTAGCGCCGGATCACGTTGAAATTCTGGTAGACGAGGAACGCCTGCGTGCCACCGGTGGAGGCACCCGGGATCAGCACGGCTCCCGTCATGTCCAATGGCGGTACCGGTGTTCCATCTGCAAAGGTCACGCCCAGCCGCGCCCATTCCCGCAACGGCCGCACATTGTCACGGCTGGCCTGCGAGGGGTCGAAGCCCGCCGGCAGGTAGATTTCCCGTCCCCAGCGCTCATCCTCTCTCCAACCCGAGCGGGCCAAGTAATTCGCGATGGAGCCGAGCGCATCCGCCCGACTGTCCCAGATGTCCTTTCGCCCGTCCCCATCCGCATCCACTGCCAGGCGTTCGAAGCTGCTCGGCATGAATTGAGGATGCCCCATCGCCCCGGCCCAGGAGCCACGCATCCGCTCCGGCGTGACATGCCCGGCATCAAGGATCCGCAGCGCTGCCATCAGCTCTCCCCGGAAGAAGGTAGCTCGCCGCCCCTCCCAGGCGAGGGTGGCGAGCGCCTCAATTACGCCGAAACCGCCGGTGTTCTGGCCGTAATTCGTTTCCATGCCCCAAATGGCCACCATGAAGCGGCCGGGCACGCGGAACCGGCCCTCCAGCGACTGCAACAGGGCGCGGTTGTCACCATAGGCACGGCGGCCGTTGTCGATGCGGGCCTGGCTGACGATGCGGTCGCGATACTGGTCCCAGGTCAGCGTGCTTTCGGGCTGGCGGCGGTCCAGTTCAACGACCCGGTCCACCGGCTGCACGCCCGCGAAGGCTCGCTGGAGCGTCGCGGC
This sequence comes from Roseomonas chloroacetimidivorans, assembly GCF_049629625.1. NCBI lineage: Bacteria > Pseudomonadati > Pseudomonadota > Alphaproteobacteria > Acetobacterales > Roseomonadaceae > Roseomonas > Roseomonas chloroacetimidivorans. The sequence goes on from NZ_JBNBZS010000127.1 coordinate 8,567, forward strand.
AGAAACCCCGGCGCGCCTCGCATCTGCCTTCACCCCTTCGAGGAAGGAATCGAAGCTGCCTTGCTGGGCGAGCGCGGGCGAGGCCAGGAGCAGGGCGGGGAGGAACAGGACGGACCGACGGCCAGGGCGGATCATGGGCGGACTGGTGCCACTTCCTGCCGCGCGGGGCAACGGATCCGATGAACATGCCGCCCGGTCTTGATGCCTTTTCCTGTTCCGTGCTGGCACCGTCCATGGCTGCCGGACCGAACAAAGCCGCCAAGCCTGCCCTGAAACTTGCCAGCGGCGAAGTGATTACAACGATCAGCGTCCTTGCAACAGAATATGACCGAGATGTGTCCGAGGTCGCATGCCAACCCCGCAATTCGTCTGCTGCTTCACACATCATAAGCAGACCATGAAGGCCGCTGCTTATGGGCGGAACGGAGCCTGGGAGCTGGTCATCCAGGACGAGCGCGGCCAGACCCTGTGTACTTGGCGCCCTGATTGCGCGTTCTTCCGCGATGCCCGCATCAGTACGATTCCGACGGCGTTGCAGATGATGGTGGCGATGGTTGAGGACGGAGTGCTGCCTCTGCGGGATTCGAAGCCGGACGCTTGAGCACGGGCAGCGCTTCCGCGGGCCGGCAGCCCCTCACGCAAAAGCCGCCCATGGCGATCTTCCGAACGACATGTCCCGGTGCCTCTGTTGGAAGCCACTCGCCCGAAGGCCTCGTGAGATCCTATGGCGGCGGACGGACCGTGCGGGCCCGCCCTGCCCGTCAGGCTTGCACGCCCAGGAAGAACTCCGCCTCCTCACGCACCGCTTCCATGACCATCTCCGCGGCCTCGTCGGTCAGCGCGATGCAGACGCGGCGCCGGTCTGGGCCATGGAAGTAGCGGCGGACGAGCTTCGCATTCTCCAGCGCCGCCAGCTTGCGGAGCGCGGTGCTCTGCGGCGCGCCGGAGGAGATGCAGACCGAGGAGACGGAAACATGGCCGCCCTCTGCCCGGACAGCGGCGAGGTCCAGCAGCATGTCCCAGGCCGGCCACTCCCCGAATTCGTCTGACAGCTTGCGCCGGCGCCTGGCGCGCAGCTTCAGCAAGCGTTTCAGCTCCCCTGCATCGGGACCGGCAGGCGGCGCTTCGGAGGGCTGCTCCGGCGCGGCTGTAGGAGCAGTTGTGTTCTGTCTCCCGTCAAAAGAGGTGAGCAGGCGGTCAAAAGTAGCCCGGAGTTCCGCGAGAAGCGCCGCGGTGTCGGCTTCGGAAGAACGATCATTCCGGGGCGAATTATTATTCTGGTCCGGTGCGGCGGCCTGCTGAGCGGGGGGGATTTTGAGGATCTCGTTCAACGTAGTGGTACCTTCCGGCTGGCTGACCGGGTTTACGATTGAGCCTCTGAATGTTTGCGCCACGACCCTGTGAACACAGCGATCGCCGCGGTTTGTGGCGTTTCAGCCACAAATTCAGTCCCTCAGCGGAAAAATTTTACTCCGGACCGAGCTTGATACGCCGGGGCACTGCCCTTGTGTTGCGTCCAGGCGCCACCCTGTTGTTCCAGGGCACAGAATATTAACTTTGCACCGTGCAGCCGGGTACAGGCTTCGCGCCAAGCGCCGCCCGTCGAAGCAAATCAGCCGCGCGATCTTCCGATCGGCGGCTGACAAAGCTGCAAAAATGTTAACAAGAGATGGGTTGGCTGCCGGGCAGCCTCAATCCTGCAGACTTGCTGATGTCTGGACGAACAGCCGCTGCTTCTCTGCCTCGAGGACTGCGGCCTCGAATCCCGCAGCGATTGTGGCACGCAGACGCATCGTGCGGACTGGGTCCCCATCAATCGGTCCGGAACTCAGCGCCTCCAGCAGAGAGCGGCGGAGTCGCTCGAGGGTCTCGGTGCGGTCCTCATGGGACGCACGGCGTGATGCCATTCCAGTCAGGGCCGAAAGGAAGACCCTTTTGATAAGGTTCAGGTCGAACTCACGATCGGCGTTCATGGGCCACCCAGGAGGTCTAATCGGGGCCGCTACCGGCCCGTCATGTTGATCACAGAAATGCTACCACAGGTTTCACCTGAATGTGAGCACTCAAATGGAGGTGGCAGGATTTTTCGCCCAGCCCGTAGTCCGAAAGTGGGCTGACCTTGTTGGGGAGCAAAGCTACTGGGCCTGCCCTGGGTAAGGCTTCGCCACGATCCGAAGCAGAATGGCCTACTGCCGGAGAACTGGCTCTTGGAGAGGCTTGGCCTAGTGTGGCGGATGGGGTGGGATTCGAACCCACGGCGGGCTTGCACCCGCGGCGGTTTTCAAGACCGCTGCCTTAGACCGCTCGGCCACCCATCCCTGCAACTCCCGGGTTACACCCTGTCCGCGGACAAGAAAACCTCTGAAGCGAGCAAAGGCGTGGCCTTGATCCCGCCCCGCCCAATGAGGGCGGGGCGTGGGTTGTGTTGGCTTTAGAGGGCGAAGTCGGAGGCGGCGAAGGCGTAGTGGCCGTTGACCTCGATCTGGAAGTCGGCCTTGCCGTCGCCGTTGACGTCGCCC
>NZ_JBNBZS010000128.1:0-10859 GCF_049629625.1 Roseomonas chloroacetimidivorans
CAGAAGCCTACATCACCACCGTGCTCGACCGCCTCGCGAGCGGCCACCCCGTCAACCGCATCGACGAGCTGCTGCCCTGGAACTTCAGGCCAAGCCGTCAACCCGCGTCGCAAGGCTGACGCTTACCGACCCGCGGTGGTCAGCCCCGCTACTCCGCCCTGGCGATCGAGACGGCGCTGACCCTTCGGGCGGTGTTCCGTCTGGCACTGCGCCAGACCGAGGGCCTGATCGGCTCCCTCCTCCGGCTGCTCGGCCTGGATCTGGCGGTCCCGGACCATACCACCCTGAGCCGCCGGGCCGGGACGCTGGACGTGCCACGGCCGCACGGCGGGCGAGAGCCCGTGCACCTGCTGGTGGACAGCACCGGCCTGCAGCTGTGCGGACCCGGCGAGTGGCTGGTTGAGAAGCATGGGACACGGAGGCGCCGGTCATGGCGGAAGCTCCATCTCGCGACCGACGCCGACACCGGCCAGGTAGCGTCCACGGAGGTGGTGGAAAATCCGGCCGGTCCGGGGTGTAGGGCTTGGGTGGCCATCGGACCTGGCGGCTAGGATGGAGTTGCGAAGCTCCCACCCCTGGCCGACGAGGACCCGATGACCGAGGACAGACTGCCACTGGCTGACCTGCTGGCGAAAGCAGGAGATGGTGATTTCCAACGCGGTGTCGCCGAGGCGGTGCTGCAGATGCTGATGGAGGCGGACGTGGAGGGGCAGATCGGCGCCGCCCGGCACGAGCGCACCGGCGAGCGGCTGAACTACCGGAACGGCTTTCGCGACCGCACGCTGGATACCCGGCTGGGCTCGCTGCAACTGCGGGTCCCCAAGCTCCGGCAGGGCAGTTACTTCCCGCCCTTCCTGGAGCCCAGAAAGACTTCGGAGAAGGCCCTGGTGGCGGTGATCCAGGAAGCCTGGATCGGCGGCGTCTCGACCCGCCGGGTGGACGAGCTGGTGCAGGCGATGGGGCTGTCCGGCATCTCAAAGTCGACCGTCTCCAAGCTGTGTAAGGACATTGACGAGCGGGTCACGGCGTTCCTCGACCGGCCGCTCTCGGGCGAGTGGCCCTACCTCTGGCTGGATGCCACCTACCTGCGCCAGCGCGAGGGCGGCCGCATCGTCTCCGTTGCCGCCATAATTGCCGTGGCCTGCGATGCCGAGGGGCGCCGCGAGATCGTCGGCCTGCACATCGGGCCATCGGAAGCTGAGACCTTCTGGGCCACTTTCCTCAAGAGCCTGGTCAAGCGCGGTCTGAAAAGCGTGAAGCTCATCGTCTCCGATGCCCATGAGGGGCTGAAGGCGGCGATCGCCCGCGTGCTCGGCGCGACCTGGCAACGCTGCCGCGTCCACTGGATGAGGAACGCCTTGGCCCATGTCGGCAAGGCCCATCAGTCCATGGCCTCTGCCGCGCTGCGCCAGGCCTTTCTCCAGCCCGACCAGGCGAGCGCCCAGCAGACCTGGCGCCATGTCGCCGACCAACTCCGCGAACGCTGGCCAAAGCTAGGCAAGCTGATGGATGAAAGCGAGGACGACGTGCTCGCCTACATGGCGTTCCCGGTACCACACCGGACCAAGCTGCACTCCACAAACCCGTTGGAGCGCCTCAACAAAGAGGTGAAGCGCCGCGCCGACGTGGTCGGCATCTTTCCCTCTGAAGCCTCTATCATCCGCCTCATCGGCGCCGTGCTGCTCGAGGCCAACGACGAATGGCAGATGCAGCACCGCTACATGGGCGTCGAGGCCATGGGCGAGATGCTCAACCCAGCACCCACCAACGAAACCCTGCAACTTCCACCCAGAGCCGCCTGAGCCGTGGCCACCTCAAGCTCATCAGCAATTTCCACCACATTGACGGACGCTATCCCTTCGTGCGGGCACCCGAGGGGAATGGATGCGCCGAGCGCTTCATCCGAACCCTCAAGGAGAACCTTCTCTGGGTGCGGACCTTCGACAGCATCGAGGACCTGCGCCAGGCGCTCCTCGAATTCCGCAAAACCTACAACTCGACATGGCTGATCGAGCGACACGGCTTCAAAACACCAGACGCCGTGCGTCAGGATCAGCTTTCAACCGCGGCCCTCGCCGCGTAGGCTTCACTCAGGTGTCTCAGCAAACGCGGGCGGTACACTCCAGCGCGCGCCGATGGCTCAGTCATGCCCAGCGGGTGAGATACCTTCGAGACATCAACCCATTCTGCGGTATCCCCGCCTGACTGGTCGTAGATGCCCTTCAGGAGCAACAGGGCATTGTCCTGCACGATGGGCATGTGGGGCCCTCTCCTACGCCGTCACCACGCGGCGCGCCCGAGCGGTCCTCTTTGGTGCCTTTGGCTCCGGTGCCAAGTCTCCCAGCCCCTCCAGCTCCACCGGAGGAAGCCCCGGCATCTGCACGTTGAGCGTTACGCGCCCGCCCAGGGCCTCGACATAGCCCCGGAGGGTGGAGAGGAGCATGTCGCCGCGCTGCTCGATGCGGGCTACATTCTCCTGCTTGATGCCGAGCTGCCGCGCCACCGCAGTCTGCGTCTTACCCATGGCCTTCCGCACGTCGCGCAGCGCCATGTGCTGGGCGATCAGCACGGCCGCTCGCTCCTCTACCTCGCGCTGGTCCTCCGGGGGCATCCGGGAGATCATCTCGTCCAGGGACACGCCCTTGGCCTTGTTCATTCCCATGTCCTCCACCGCTGTTCCGCCTTGGCGATCAGCGTCCGATAGAACCGCGCCTCCGACACGCCGGCCTTATCTCCGGCCGCCAGCAGGACTGCGATCCGCTGGCCGTCGAAGGCGAAAGCGACGCGCCACACCCCTCCATCGGCCGCAAACCGCAGTTCCTTTAGGTTGGCGACCTTGCTGCCCTTGAGGGTGTCCACGGTGGGACGCCCGAGGGTAGGGCCGCCGGCTTCCAGAAGCCGCAGCGTCGCAGCCATGGCGATCTGCACCTCCCGCGAGAGGGCCGCGAAATCCTCGGCCATCTCGGGGTGGAAGGTTACCTGCCAGGGCATAGGCGCAATATGCGTTGTGGGGCATATGCGTTCAAGAGCATTAACGCGGAGAGGCAAGAGGCTTCTTGCCCGCCCATCGGCGAAATACGTGATCGGTAGCCCTAAGAAAGCGCTGGCACATCCTGGAGGATGAGAACCCTAGCCGATCCTCCACCCACCTCATCCGCAGATTCCCGCGGAGTCCCAAATCCGTCGTGACGCCAGGATCTCGGCATGAACGCCGCCCTCCGCACCATCATGCGCGCGACCTGGATCCGGTGGGCGGTGGAAGAGCCCGTCGCCCGGGGATTGGAGCGGGCGGAGGGGTTCGAACCCCCGGCCCCGACCTGGGAAAGGTCGTGCTCTACCGCTGAGCTACACCCGCGTGTCAACCGGCGTAGCTGGCCGTTCCGGCGCCTTCAATTACCCTGTAGTCGTACCACTTTCGCGCCACTCGAAGCGCCATAGTTGACTGGAACGTCCCAGCCGCCAGCACCGCCGCCAATGGCAGAAGCCAGAGCGAAACGCCCCCCGAACGCAAAAGCCGCTCGACGGGTCGGGATGACCGATCCGCCGAGCGGCTAAGTGACAAAGCCCGGGGCTTTGCCCAGGCGCCTAGAGGGTGCCCCCTCCGGGTCTCTACTGATCGAAGGCGCTGATGCGAGACTCTGGAACGCCTCAGCGGATCGAGCCTACACATGGCGTGCCAGCCGGTGCCAGGATTATATGAGGCTCCCGCGCTAGCTCACTCGCGCTTCGAGCTTGGTGATCTCGGCATCGCACAGCGCCGCCAGACGGGCTCGGACCGCGATCGTCTCGATAGCATCGCCCTCGAACGGCGCCTCGGCGAGGACTTTCCCCAGCTGCGAACGCAGGATCTTGAGGGTTTCAGCCTGCCCTTCAACGGCCGCTCTTTGCCGGAGGACCGTCTGGAGCGCAGTGGCAAGCGCTTGCTCCAAGCGGTCACGGCTAGGGAGGTCAAACTGATCGGGCATGTACGGCTTGCTCTCCTGGCGCAGGTTCCGGCCCCAAACGCCGTGACACGGCCAGAGTTCTCCCTCTGCGGCATTCACCTGTCTGACTCGTAACCTGGAGTTGTAGCGGGCGTTGTGATCAGCATTGAGGGGCTTGCTCTTAGGAATATCGGCGTGCGGCGGAGGAGGTTTGATGAACGCGACGGACCGGCACTTCGCAAAGCCAAGGTCGCCTATGACGGACAGCTCCCTTGAGCGGGTCATAGAGGACTTGGCCAGCTATGCCCGAACCCAGCATCTCGCCGAAGCTGATGAACTGCTTACAGAGGTACTGGCCTCCCTTTTCGCGCCCAAGACACCCCCTTCGGACGAAGAGCGCATCGCCTCCGAGAGCCGTGCCATCCGGGCCATTTGGGACCTGTGGCCGCGGACTGGGCCGGAATAGCCGCGCATAGGGCACGCTCCAGCCGGGTGATCTCGGCATCGCACAGCGCGGCCAGACGCACTCGGAACGCGATCGCCGCCAGAGCATCTTCTGAGATCGGCGCTTCCGTGAGGACTTTCTCCAACTGCGAACGTAGACCCTTCAACAATTCAACCCGGTCCTGACCGGTTGCTCTTCGTGCGAGCACCGCGTCGAGTGCTCCCACGAGAGCGTGCTCCAGACCGTCACCGGCCGGGGGATCCGACTGAGCTGCCATTGTGTGTCCCTGGGCGCATATCGCTCCGCAGAACGATGATACACGGAAATGTTCCCCGTCCGCAGCAACAGCGCGTGTTGATGCGACGCACTAACGTGTGATGGTTAGGTTCATATCAACGCCGCAACCTAACGTTGTGGAATCCGAGGACGGGGTGGCTGATCAGCACTTTGCAGACACGGGCGCTCCTTCAGCAGAGAATGCCCTGGAACGGGCCATAGAAGGCTTGGCCAACTATGCCCGAGTCCAGCACCTGACAGAGCTTGACGAGCTACTCACCGAGGTAATGGCCGCCCTCTTCGCGCCGTCATCGGACGAATAAGGAAATGCAGCAAGCCCGGTGGGCGAGGGTGGGGCTCATGCCCCAGCCCCTTTGCGGCCAAGATAGCGCGCCGGTCACGTCACCACCGCCTCGGCCATGGCTTTGGCCTCGTCCTGGCCGCACTCCGCCCCGAAGCCGATCAGGGCATCGCGAAGAGGCATTCCGGCTGCCGCGCGCTCGAAGCATCGCACGAAGGGCCCGTGCATGTGCTCGGGCAAGCTGCGATAGAGGCGGATCAGTTGCACCTCGTTTGGATCGGTGATGATCTCGCCGCCGACAATGACCGGACCGGAAGGAAGGGCCACGCCGGCATTCGGCAGCACCAACACGGCCACGGCGCCCAGGAAGGCGCGGCGGGGCGGCTTCACGGGAGGCTTTTTGGGAGAGGTCTGGGGCAGGGTCGTGGGCGCCTGGGGCAGCGCGCGGAACGGGCGGGCGCTCACTTTCCACCTCCCGCCCGCGAGGGCGCCGGCTTCTTCGGGAGGGGCCACACGTAGGGCGCGGGCCAGCTGAAGGGACGCCGGATCATCCGCGCGCCCTCCCGAAAATGTCGTACCGGAGATTGGCCGGAATCGGGTCTCCATTCCGGCGGTAGGCCTCGCGCATTTCGCGATGGCTGGGGCGGACGACCTGCACCGGGCGCGCCCAGTCGGGAACCAGCGTCACCGGCTGCTGGCTGGCCTCCTCCGGCTCGGCCTCGCCCTCCACGTCGGGCTCGATGTCCATCTGCGGCGCGTCGGCCGCGTCGAGGAAGGAAATCAGAAGTCCGCGGCGTCGAGCAGGCCGCAGGCCTTCCGCTCAATCGCCACACGCAGGTCTGGTGTCATCACCAGGGCGGCGAAGCCGGTTTCTCTTCTTCTAGTGCTGCCTGCGGTGGTATCGGTGGCGGTAGCCATCGGCTTTCCTTGCGTGGTGCTCGGGTTGATGGTCTGGCCGGGCTGCAGGGTGTCCACCCCTGCGGCTCGGCCGCTCTTTAAGCCGGCAAATTTGCCGACTTTGCCCGGAGTTCTCCCCCAATCAGAGGGATTGCCCGCCGGGCGCGGGATCGGATCAGGGCGCCAGCGCGCCGCGCCGGATCGCCTGGAAGGCGGCCTCGGCCTGATCGAATGGGATTGAGGAAGGGGCGGCCTCGCGGATCCGCTCCAGGCTCACGCGGCGTTGGCGGTGCCAGTAGTCGCCCCGCATCAGGGCGACCCAGCCGCCCAGGTTCTTCGCGGCCAGCAGGGCGGCAATCTGCCCCACCTCGGCCGCATCCGGCTCACACTGGCGCCCCAGCAGGACGTGGCGGCCATCACTGCCCAGAAGGATGAATGTCTCCCCCTGGGCCGCTGATCTTCTGGCGTGGCGCTCCATGGTGCGGGCGGTCACCGGCTAGCGCTCCGCAGCGCGGCCAGCACCATCCCGCCGAGACGGGTATCCGCCGCCGCCTGCCGGATGGCGCCCGCGTCCCCTTCCCCTCGCGCTGCCGCCTCATCCCGCAGCAGCCCAGCCACGGCGGCCTCCAGGTCCGCATCCAGCCAGCGCATGGCCTCGGTGGACAGGCGCAGGGTGCAGGGCTGCGCGTCAGCAAAGGCGGGCTCCTCCTCTTCGATCTGGTCCAGGAGGTCGCGCACGGCGGCTGCCTCGGTGACGCCGCGACCAATCGGCTCGGAAGGCTCACCGCCGTAGCCGTGCAGCGTCGCGCTCCAGTCGAAGCAGCGCACGGACACGGGCGGGTTCACGAAGCTGGTGAGGATGGCGGGGGAGAGCATCTGGCCGCCTCAGTTCGCCAGGGAGGCCAGGGCAGCGCGGGCGGCGGCCTCGCGGCGCTCGGCGCGGATCAGCTCGGCACGGGCCTTGTTCATGCCCCGCATGGCAGCGGCCTGTGCGGCTCGGCGCTCAGCGGCCGGACGCTTGTTCGCCATGCCGATGCGGCGGCACGCGGCGACGAAGAGACTGCGGCAGACGAGCAGGTTGGACATGGCGCCCACCAGTTCCCGCTCCGCCTTGGCCGCGATCTCGGCGAGGGTCGGCGCGGCGCCGGGCTCGATCAGCAGGGGCAGGCCGCGCATGGAGGCGACGGACCGCAGAACCTCGTCGCTGATCCGGCCGTCGGTGAACAGCTCGGCCTGCGTGAAGACGGCGGGGTTGATGCGGGGGTGGAGGGCAAGCATGGTTGCTGGAACCTCTTTTCTGCGATAACCAACCAACATTGCGATGATATCGCAGCCAATATTGCGATGGCCGACCATGTTTTTGCGATAGGAATGCAAATGATCTCAGGCGCCCAGGTTCGGGGGGCACGCGCCATGCTCAAGCTGACGGTGGCGGAGTTGGCAGAGCGGTCGTCCGTGGCGCCGAACACAGTGGTTCGCGTGGAGGCCGGAAAGTCGGTCAATACAGGCACGCTGGCTGCGCTCCAGCAGGCCCTGGAGGCTGCTGGTGTGATCTTTGTCCCCGAGAACGGGGAAGGAGCGGGGGTGCGGATGCGGAAACAGGTCGGCTAAGCGCGCTGAGCGAGCGTTACCTAGCGATGACCGAGCGGCAGGTAGAACAAGCCTCATGGCCCGCTGGTACGGGCGAGATGGCCGAGCGCATCCGGACCTTCGACTGGTCTGCGACGGCACTTGGAACGATCGAGACCTGGTCGAGCCGGCTCAAGTTGATGGTTGAATTCGTACTGACGAGCCCGACCGTCTCCTGTCTCGTCTGTGGACCCGACCGGACGTTGATCTACAACGATGCTGCCGCCCGGATGTATGGCGGCCGGCACCCGGCCGCGCTTGGGCGACGTCTACCGGACACCTTCCCGGAAGGCTGGAGCACGGCCGGCCCTCTCTACGCTCGGGCATTCGGGGGTGATGTCGTGCAGGTCACCGCTCAGCCGCTGGACACGCGCGTCGATAAGCTCGGCGCTGACGTATTTGATGCCACACTCACGCCCGTTCGGGACGACGCTGGCCAGATCGTATGCGTCCACATGGTTGGGCGCGAGGTTAGGCCCCGTGTCCGGGCCCAAGAGGGGCTTAGGCGGAAAAATGCCGTGCTTGAAGCCATTAACCGCATCTTCCGTGAGGCATTGACCGCCCGCCCGGAGGAGGAACTCGGCCGGGTCTGCCTCGCCGTCGCCGAGGAGGTTACCGAGAGCGCCTTCAGCTTCATGGGTGAGATCAACTTCAGAACGGGCCGGCTTGATGACCTCTCCGTCAGTGAGCGTGGTTGGAAGGCGTTCACCATGGACGATCCCGCCTTCCCTCTGGGGAAGGCGCCGACGGGCTTCAGGATCCACGGCATCTATGGGCGGGTGCTGCTCGACGGGAAGAGCCTTATCGCCAATGATCCTGCATCGCACCCAGACCGGATTGGCACGCCCAAGGGACACCCGACGCTGAGGTCATTCCTGGGTGTGCCGCTGGTCCATGCGGATCAAACGATCGGCATGCTCGGGCTGGGCAACCGTGAGGGCGGCTACCGGCCCGAGGACCTGGAAGCGGCTGAAGCACTTGCCCCCGCCATACTGCAGGCATTTCTGAGTAAGCGGATGAGAGACAAGCTGCGCGAGAGTGAGGAGCGGTTTCGGCAGTTTGGCAAAGCGTCATCGGACCTACTCTGGATCAGGAATGCAGAGACGCTCCGGTTCGAGTATCTCAGCCCGGCGTTCGAGACGATCTATGGCGAAAGCCTCGAACGCGTGCTGAGCGGCAACAATGTCAAGCAGTGGGCCGAGCTGATGCACCCGGAGGACCGCAGGGTCGCTCTGGACAACTTCCGCCGCGTACGACGCGGAGAGCGTATCACCCATGAGTTCAGGATCATGCGCCCCTCGGATGGGCATGTGCGGTGGGCGCGCAGCACCGTCTTCCCACTCCTTGATGAGGCGGGAAGAATAGAGAAGGTCGGAGGCGTCGCGCGGGACGTGACCGAAGAGAAACGGGCTTCTGAGCGGCAGGAGCTGTTGGTCGCCGAACTGCAGCACCGGACGCGCAACCTGCTTGCAGTGGTCCGCAACATCGCCCACCGAAGCCTCGGCCCCTCGTCGGAGCGCCAGGCCTTCGATGCCCGCCTGTCCTCGCTTGGCCGGGTGCAAGGCTTCCTCTCCCGCTCCAACACTTGGTCCGTGCCGCTGGCCGAACTTGTGAGGGTGGAACTGGCCGCCGTGGGGGATGGGACGTCAACTCGGGCGGCGGTATCGGGACCTCCTGTCGAGATCCCCGGCGACAAGGTGCAGACGGTGGCGCTGGCCCTTCATGAGCTCGCGACCAACGCCGCGAAATACGGTGCGCTGGGGCAGCCGGGGGGACGCTTGGCCGTGACCTGGCGGCTGGAGCAGGGCGAGGACGGTCCGGGGCGGCTGATCCTGGAATGGCGGGAGAGCGGGGTGGAGATGCCGGCGGAGCCGGCTGAACGGCGTGGCTTCGGAACCATCCTCCTAGAGGAGGCCCTGCCTTACCAGCTGCAAGCCGAGGTCCGGCGGGAGTTCACGCCCAACGGCGTGCACTGCACCATCATCCTGCCGGTTGGGGCACTCCAGCGCGGAGGGGAGGAGATTTGAGCGAGGTCGAGAACTGGACCCAGCCGACCCCCGGCACCTGGAAGAAGAGACAGCCCGGCCGCGGCGGCGAGCTGGAGCTGATTCTACGGGTCTGGGAGGATCCAACCTCCCCCATGGTGACGTGGACCTGGGAGGTCGCCGAAGTATCCGAGGATGACGGCGCGGAGATGGAGGTGGACGTGGGCGGCGCCGAGAGCCGGGAAGCGGCCATGGAGGCTGCCAGCGCGCGAGCGGCGGCCTACCTGGAAACCGGGGAGTGAGATGGGGCACACATGCTGGAACTGACCCAACCGGCTCGTTAGGGTACCGCGAATCCCATGGCCAACCTTGACCCAGATTCGGTGCCGGCAGTGCCACTCGGTGTGGGCTACTACACCGCGCCTGAGGTCGGCCGTTTGCTGCGCATGTCGGCGCGCAACATCAACCGCTGGCTGGGCGGGTATGAGTTCACCAAGCGTGGGCGGACGGTGGGAATGCCTCCCCTTTGGACGCCGCAGTTACCCCGATCAGAGAAGCACCTCGAGCTTGGCTTTCGCGATCTGATCGAGCTGCGTTTCGTGAAGGCGTTTCTGGATGCCGGGGTAGGGCTGCTCACCATCCGCCGGTGCATCGAGTTCGCGCGAGAATGCGTGCATGACGACCGCCCGTTCTCGACACGCCAGTTCAGGACTGATGGCCGTACCATCTTCCTCGACAGCATGTCCGCTTCCGATACGGGCGAGCTGCTAGATCTGCGAAAGCGGCAGTATGTCATCAAGCAGGTCATAGAGCGGACCTTCCGGGACTTGGACATTGAGGACGATGCCGTTGCCCGATGGCGCCCCCTGAATGGGAAGGCGTCCATCGTGATCGACCCGACTAGGTCGTTTGGTCAGCCTGTTGCTGCTCGCTATGGCGTGCCGACGATTGTCTTGGCTGATGCAGTGGGCGCCGAGGGAACTGTGGAGCGAGCAGCGCGCCTCTACGATGTTCCTGTCGGGGTGGTCCGGGACGCTGTCGCGTTCGAGCAGACCCTACACGCGGCGTGAAGGTCTTCTTCGACCATAACCTTTCCCCGGCACTTGCCCGAGCCTTCCGCGAGCTCTTCAAGCCAGAGCACGAGGTGGTGGCGCTTCGTGAGAGGTTCCCGGTCGATATCAGTGATGTTGAGTGGAGCACGGCGCTAAGTCGTGAAGGACAGTGGGTGGTCATTTCGGGTGATCGCCGCATCACCCGAAATCGCGCTGAGTACAGCTGCTGCGCGGCAATCAGGATGAGAACGGCCCGGCGATCAGGATGAGAATCGCCGCCGTGGTCCCGTAGGTCGGGCGTAGCCCGGCCGGGGGGACCACGGCGGTGAGGCGCGATCCTGACAAGGGTCT
>NZ_JBNBZS010000129.1:0-10714 GCF_049629625.1 Roseomonas chloroacetimidivorans
CGATCCGCGGACTTCATCAGGGCCAGCAGCCATGGGCGCTGCGCAAACAGGCCGAACACATGGATGCACCCGACCGGTAGGAATCACGGCTGAAAACCTCTTGCGCCACAGGCGCCGTCCACACATGAACCGCTGCATCTGCCGCTCTCGACGACGGGTGGGTCGATGCGAGTTCTCCGCCCGGTTGTTCAGGAAACGGCTGCTCCGATGCCGGACCTCTGGCAGGAGTTCGCGCCTTGCCACGCCGTAGCTCTTCAGCCCATCGGTGACCAGCCGGCGCGGCCTGTACTTGAGCCCCGTGAGTAGGCGCTTGAAGAACCGCTTGGCTGCACTCCCGTTCCGCCGATCCTGAACAAGGATATCCAGCACCACGCCGTGCTGGTCCACTGCTCGCCAGAGGTAATGCAGCACTCCGTTTATGCGCAAAAACACCTCATCGAGGTGCCAGGTGTCGCCCGGCTTCGGTCGGCGGCGCCGCAGCTTGGCCGCGAACCCCGCACCGAACTTGCGGCACCAGTTCCGGATGCTCTCGTGCGTGACGGTGATGCCCCGCCCCGCCAGGATCAGCTCCACGTCTCTCAGGCTCAAGCTGAACACATGATAGAGCCACACAGCGTGGCTGATGATCTCTGCCGGGAAGCGGTATCCAGCGTAGGTGGCGGAGGCTGACGTCATCCCGTCAGACTGCCCCGGCTCGGTCGTTCCGACCACCGCCTATCAACTTGCCAATGCCCCCTCGAGGATGGCAGGGCATCGTTCCCTCGCTATCCTACCTCAGGCTTATCGCCATGCCGACCGGTGCAACACACCCCCCCCCCGGCACTGCCCTCGTCGCGAGGCGCCCTGGCCGATGCCCTGGCGGCATGCCGTACGCAATTCGCGGTCGTTGGCGTCTTCAGCCTGGTCCTGAACCTGCTGCAGCTGACGATCTCCCTCTATATGATGCAGGTGTTCGACCGGGTCCTCGCGACCCGCAGCACGGACACATTGCTCTGGCTGACGGTGGTGGCGATCTTCGCCATTGCCGTCCTTTCCCTGCTCGAGGGCGTGCGGTCCCAGATTATGCAGCGGCTCGCGACCTGGGTAGAGGCCCGGGTGGCGCCGGAGGGCTTCGCGCGGGCGCTGGAAGCGACGCTGCGGAACCGCCCCTATCGGATGGAGGCACTGCGGGACCTCTCGGTCTGCCGCAACTGGCTCTCCGGGGCCGGGGCGCTCACGCTTTATGACGTGCCCTGGGTGCCCGTTTATCTTGCCGTCATCTTCCTGCTGCACCCGATCCTCGGCTGCATCGCCCTCGCCGGCGCCGTCATCCTCTTCGCCCTGGCCCTGACCAGCGAACTGGCCACCTCCGGTCCGCTGCGCCAGGCCGGAACGGCCGGTATCGCGGCCCAGAAGCGCGCTGATGCCATTGCGCGCAATGCCGAGGCCGCGGACGCCATGGGCATGCTGCCCGCGCTGCTGCGGGTCTGGCAGGGCACGACGGCCAAGGCTCTGCCCCTTCAGGACCTTGCCGCCACCCGCTCGGCGATGCTGATGGGGCTGACGAAGTTCGTTCGCCTGGCTGTGCAGATTGCCGTGCTGGGCGTCGGCGCATATCTGACCCTGAACCAGGAACTCACCTCGGGTGCCTCCATCGCCGGATCCATCATCATGGGCCGAGCTTTGGCGCCGGTGGAGCAGCTGATCGGCGGCTGGAAGGCGCTCGTGAATGTCCGTCAGGCTCTGAAGCGCCTGCACGCCTTCCTCGCCCTGCCCCGCATACGGCCGGATGGCGAGCCCCTGCCCGCCCCCAAGGGCCGCCTGACCGCAGAGCGCCTGACCTGGGCCGTCCCCGGCCAGCAGAACGCCGTCATCAAGGGCGTATCCTTCACGCTGGAGCCGGGTGAGGTCCTCGGCATCATCGGCCCGTCAGGCTCGGGCAAGACCACGCTTCTCCGCCTCCTGGCTGGTACCCTGCCGCCGATCGCCGGCAGCGCCCGGCTGGATGGGGCAGACCTCTCGACCTGACCGCGCGAGGATCTGGGTCGCTATGTCGGCTACCTGCCCCAGGATGTGGAGCTGTTTGAGGGCACGGTCTTCCGCAACATCGCCCGGCTGCAGGAGGAGGTGGACCCGGACGCGGTCTACCGCGCCGCCACGCTCGCCGGTTGCCATGAAGCGATCCTGCGGTTGCCGCAGGGCTTCGAAACCGAGATCGCCGACGGTGCCCCGTCGCTTTCGGGCGGGCAGCGGCAGATGGTCGGTCTGGCCCGCGCTTTCTTCGGCAACCCGCGCCTGGTCATTCTCGACGAGCCCGACAGCAGCCTGGACGGCGATGCCGAGGCGCGGCTCCGCGAGGGGCTTGCGACCCTGAAGGCGACCGGCACCACCATCGTTCTCGTCAGCCACCGCCCCTCTCTGATCCAGGGTGTCGACAAGGTCCTGGTCATGCGTGACGGCGCGGCGGAGCTCTTCGGCCCGCGGGCCGAGGTGCTGAATCGCCTGCGCACGCCACGCGCCATACCGCCCGGGCAGCAGCGGCCCGGCCCCAGCCTTCCCGGAGTGGCCGCATGAGCCTGTCCCTCCCCTCCCCGAGCCTTCCCGCCCGTCGGACCCCGGAATCCGGGCTGCCGGCCATCACCATGCCCCGGCCGCGCACTGGTGGGCCGATGGCGCTGGGCCTTGCCGCCCTGCTCACCTTCGTGATCGGACTGGCCGCCTTCACGGTCTTCGTGCCTCTGAGCGAGGCCGCGATCGCGCCCGGCATTATCAAGGCCGAAGGCAGCCGCCGCACCATCGCCCATCTGGAAGGTGGCATTGTTCGCGAGATCCTGGTGCGCGACGGCGATGTGGTGAAGGCCGGCCAGCCGCTGATGCGGCTGGACGACGTACAGGCCGCCTCAAACCAGGAAGCGCTGCGCGCCCAGCGCTGGGCACTGCTCGCGCAGGACAGCCGCATCGCCGCCGAGATCGCGGGCGCCTCTGAGATCGCCTTCGCCCCGGCCCTGCTCCAGTCCGATGACCCCCGTGCGCGTGAGGCCATGAACGGCCAGCGCGTGCTCTTCGCGACCCGCCAGGCCAATCTGCGGAGCCAGCTCCAGGTGCTGGAGTCCCGGATCCTTCAGTACCAATCCGCCGTGAGCTCGGCCGAGGCGCAGATCAACGGCCAGGTCCGGCAGCTCGAGCTGCTCCAGCGCGAGGAGGCGGATGTCCGTAATCTCGTCCGCCAGGGGCTGGAGCGCATGCCGCGCCTGCTCGCCCTCCAGCGCCAGATCGCCTCGGCGGAGGGCAGCATTGGGGACCTGCGCTCTCAGGTGAACCGGGCCAAGGCTCAGATCGGGGAGGCCCAGGCGCAGATCCGCCAGGTGCTCGACCAGCGCATGCAGGAGGCCTCCACCGAAGCCCGTGACGTCCGCGCCCGGCTGAATGACACGGAGGAGAAGCTGCGCGCGGCCAACGACGTCTCGGCCCGCCGCGACATCCTGGCCCCCGAGGACGGGACGGTCCTGAACACCCGCTTCTTCAACCCCGGTGCCGTGGTCCGCCCTGGCGAACCGGTGATGGAGCTGGTGCCGGCGCGCGACCGCCTGATCGCCGAGGTGCGCGTCGCCCCCAATGATATCGACGTGGTCCATCCCGGCCTTCTGGCAGAGGTCCGCCTGCCTGCCTTCAAACAGCGTCTGGTCCCCTTCCTGAACGGAGAGGTGACTGTGGTCGCCGGTGACGTGACCACGGAGGAGCGCACAGGCCGCGAGTATTACCGCGTGCAGGTGCGGATCGACGAGGGCCAGCTGAGCCGACTGGAAAATGTCGAGCTGCGCCCAGGCATGCCGGTTGAGGCCCAGATCCAGATTGGTGAGCGGTCCTTCCTCCGCTACCTGATCCAACCGATCCTCGACAGCTTCCACCGCGCCTTCCGCGAGCAATAGACGACCAGGTGTCAACGCCGGAGGAACTTTGGAGCGCTGGGCGGAGTAAAATGGGGGCAGCGGTTGGGCTGACCGCGACTGCGTTGCACAGCTCCAGCGTGTAGGCGCGGTACGCCGATTGACGCCCTCGATCACGCAAGGCGGACATATTCCGGGCGTCCGAGGTCGAGCATGCGGTTGAGTGCGCGGACGGCGATGGCCACCTCGGTCGCACGGCGCCGGTCCGTGCGCAGTCCGCAGCCGATGACCCTCTTGAAGCGCGCAATGTCCGCCTCGACCAGGGCACGCCAGTGGTAGCCAGACGCCTTCTGCCAAGCCATGCGCCCGTGCTTGACGGTGGTCCGGAGGTGCTGGTCGCGCTGGGTTTGCGCCGTTTCGGCTGTGGTGCTCGGCACGGCACTGGACCGGGGCGGCACGATCACTGCAGCATTGGGGTGTCGTGCAGCGACTTCAGCGTGGGCGCCATCCTGATCATAGGCGCCATCGGCGGTGAACGGGGCGATCGGGTCCGCGACCTGCGCGAGCAAGGGCCCGATCTGGGTGGCGTCATCGACCTCCTGCGCTGTCAACTCGGCCGCGACGATCCGCCCGGTGTAGCGCGACAATCTGGACCTGCTCGCCCGCGACAATCAGGGCGCCGCGAGCGAACATTACGGCGCTGCTCATAGTTGCATCCGCCTCCGATCGTCCTTGCTGACCGAACCCCCGTAAAGCCTGGCCTTTCAGGCCACCGCCTGCGGCGGCTTCGGGCTTGACGAGGATCCGGTCAGCGCGGGGATGCAATTGGTGGATGTGTCGCTGATTGTCGCTGAACCACGGGTCCAGATTGTCGCGCGACAGCCCGGTATCGGCATCCACACCGATGTGCAACTTGCGCCACGACCGGCGTGTCCTAGTCCCGTGCTTCTCCATCAGCCACTCACCCGGGCCACATAGTCGTAGCCCCGTGCTGTCCACCAGCAGGTGAACGGGGCGGCTGCTGGGGAGTGCTCTTGGCACTTCCAATGTCTCGGCCCGGCGGCTGAGGTGCTGTGGGCCGGCGGGGCATGAACTCCGCGGCGGCTCCGTGAGGCGCCACACTGCCTTCCAGAGCAGATGAAGGACCAAGCAGGAGTTCGTCTCGCCGGGAACCGTCCTTTGCGTGATTCCTCCGAACCTGACGCGCCCGAGGTCGGGCCCTGACGGACCGCTTTCCAGCTGCCTTTCGATCCACCTGGCTGCCATCCGCCCCGTCGATGGCAGCTCTACAGGCTTGTAGTTTAAATGCGGTATCATATATGATATCATTGTGCTGAGGCTGGTCCTGGATACCGATGTCATGCTCGCGGCGTTCGACAGCGCCAGAGGAGCGTCACGCCAACTCCTACTGGCCGTGCTCGATGGGCGGGCGCGTCTGCTCCTCTCGACGCCCTTGATGCTGGAGTACGAGGACGTGCTCACCCGCCCTTCCACCCTGGCCCGCTCAGGGCTGGATGCGGCCGAGGTGGTCGCCGTCCTGGACGAACTGGCCAGCCTCTGTGCACCCGTGGCGTTCGACTATCGTTGGCGGCCAGCGGCCCGTGACCCCGATGATGATTTGGTTCTCGAGACGGCGATCAATGGAGCCGCCGATGTGGTGACCTCGTTCAACCTGAAGGACATGATAGCCGGTGCCGCTCGCTTCGGAATCCCAGTCGAGCGGCCAAGCACGGTGCTGAGGAGGATCGATCAATGAGCGGCTTCGCCCTGCGCTTACCGGATGACCTCAAGGAGCGCGCGAGCGCCCAGGCCGAGGCGGCCGGCGTCAGCCTGAACCAGTATATCGCGACCGCCCTCGCCGCGCGCGTCGGTGCTCAGGCCGAGGCGGAGCGCTACTTCGCCGCCCGTGGCGGGCGTGCCACACCCGGGCGGGGGAAGGCGATCCTGGCGAAGGCAGGCCGGGACAACGTACCACGACCGGATGACCTGCCGGATGCCGCACCGCCGACGTGACCGCCGGGGGCATAGTCAAGTCGGCTGGCCGCCAGCTTGCCCGCGCGGCCTGCCTCCGGGTAGTCGGGTGGGATGACCGCACCCGCCTGCCCCAGCTTCGCTGGGTACCGCTTCCCGGCCGAGATCATCAGCCAAGCGGTGTGGCTCTCGGGTGGGAAGTTCCATCAGAGCCGAGCCCCGTCAGGCTCGGATAAGGTTGAGCAGCTCATCCTCGCTCAGGCGTCCGGTGACTTCCGCTCCCTCCAGGAGTTCGGAGGCCAGGCCGCGTTTATCGCGGTGCAGGCATAGGATCCGCTCCTCGATACTGTCCCCCATGATCAGCCGGTAGATCGTCACCGGCCGCTCCTGTCCAATCCGATGTGCACGGTCCGAGGCCTGATCCTCTACGGCCGGATTCCACCAGGGATCAAGGTGGACCACATAGTCCGCCGCAGTCAGATTCAGCCCGGTGCCGCCCGCGCGCAGGCTGATCAGGAACAGCTCCGCCTTGCCGGCCTGGAACGCTGCGACCCTGCGCTCCCGCTCGGCGGACGACGTGCTGCCGTCCAGGTACTCGTAGCTGATGCCGCGCGCGTCCAGCACCTCCCGCACCAACCCGAGATGGCCGACGAACTGGCTGAACACCAGCGCCTTGTGCCGGTTGCGGACCAGATCCTCGACAAGGTCGAGAAAGGCGTCCAGCTTGCCGCTCGGCACGCCCGCTGCGGAATCGATCAGGGCGGGGTTGCAGCAGGCCCGCCGCAGGCGGGTAATCTCGGCGAGGATGTGGATCTTCCGTTTGCCCTTGGGGGTGTCCAGCGCGGCGATGTTCTCCAGGGCACGCTGGCGCAACGCCTCGTAGAAGGCACGCTCCGTGTCCCCCATCTCGATCCGAAGGATCTGCTCCGTGCGCGGCGGCAGTTCGCTCAGCACGGCGGCCTTGGTCCGGCGCAGCAAGAACGGCCGGATGAGCGCCCGGAGCGCCTGGCGCGCGGCGGCGTCGCGGTCGCGCTCGATCGGGCCGGCGAAGCGCTTCTGGAAAGCCTCGCGCGAGCCGAGCAGGCCGGGGTTGACGAAGTGGAACAGGCTCCAGAGCTCGTCGAGGTAGTTCTCCACCGGCGTGCCGGTCAGCGCCAGGCGGAACCCGGCCTGCAGCTGGAGGCTGGCCTGCGCCCGCTTGGTCTCCGCATTCTTGATGGCCTGCGCCTCGTCCAGCACCGCCATTTGCCAGGGCCGGCCGCCGAGCAACCCGGCCTCTTGGTGCAGCAAGCCGTAGCTGCACACCAGCACGTCGCGCGGCCCCAGTCCGGCGACGAGCGTGGCGCGGTCGCCCGCGGTGGCGAGGCGGTGCGTGGTCAGCGTCGGCGCGAAGCGCGCGATCTCCGCCTCCCAGTTCGGGCAGACCGAGGTCGGCGCCACCACGAGGCAGGGTCCCTCCTCCGCGCGACCCAGCATGACGGCGATGGCTTGCACCGTCTTGCCCAGGCCCATGTCGTCGGCCAGACAGGCGCCGGCGCCCCAGCGTGCCAGGCGCGAGAGCCAGGCGAAGCCCTCGACCTGGTAGTCGCGCAGCTCCGCCTGCAAGGTCGCGGGCAGCTTCGGCGTCCAGCCCTCAGCCGCCCGGATGCGGGCAACGTGGCGCGTCCAGACCGCGTCCGCCTTGACCTCGCCTGCTTCCTCCAGCACCGCCTCCAGCGCGGGCGCGCCGAGCTTATGCACGCGGCGCCCGGCCCGATGTGGCTCCGACACCGCAGCGAGCCGCTGCAGCTGCGCCTGTAGCTGGCGGGTCAGCGCAACGAAGCGGCCATCATCCAGCGGCACGAACCGGCCCCGGGCGCGGTCGAGGCGCTCGAGCAGGAAGCGCATCTCCAGTACCTGGTCCTCGTCCAGGGCAACCGTTCCGTCCACGCTGAACCAGTCGCGGTCCTGGCCAACCTGGAGCTTCAGCTTGTCCGGCGTGAGCGGGGAGACCTGCAGCCGCTTTCCCTCGGGCCACTCGACCGAGACCGGGCCGGCATAGGCCTGCAATTCCAGGAGCAGCTCCAGGCAGCCCTCGGGATCCTCGATGACCACCTCGTGCGCGTCCGCGCCGCCGCGGTCGCGCAGGGTCGGGCAAGCCGCGACCAAGGCACTGCGCTCGGCCAGCTCGCGCGCCAGGTCCCGGTTGGCGCGCCGCTGCTGCCCGCCGAGGCTCGCCAGCACGGAGCGCCCGCCAAGGCCCGCCACATAGGCCGGCCCTTCGGCGCCGAAGGGCCGCACGACCAGGGTGAGCTTCAGCCCTTCCCCATACGGGACGAGCTGCACGACCGGCGTGGCGATCCCCTCAAGGACCTCCTGCGCCACCGCGTCGATCTCGGCGCGGATCGGCAGGGTCGGGTTGTCCCGCTGCACCAGCGCCACGAGCCGGTCACGCCCATCTTTCGGCACGACCAGACCACGCCGGCCCAGGATCTCCTGCACCGCCAGCATCTGCTGGGGAAACTCGACCACACGGAAGCGCGTCGGCGTCTCGGGCTCCAGGAACACGGTCGGCGCGTCCGCCGTGTGCGACAGCGCGACGTGGTAGCCGCCGCGGCGCTCGGTGACGACCAGCTCCAGCGGATAACGCACGAGTTCGATGTGCTGGGAGCGCCGGCGCGCGTCGAACACGGTGGGATGCCCGACCAGGGCCGGGATCGTGCGCGGCGCGTCGAAGTAGTAGCTGACGTCGCCGTACCAGCCGGCCGTCTCCTTGCGCAGGGTGCGCAACGCGACGCGGTCCTGCTCCGTCAGGTAGTCGAGGCGCGGGTCCCGCTCGTGGAGCCGCTTCAGCGCGACGGGGCGGCCGTCGGTCCAGCCCTCCTTGCCCCGCGCCGATTGCTCGGCGACCTCGACATCCTGCGTCTCGGGGTCGAGGAACCACACCAGGCGCTTGGGCTTGCCGGGTCCCTTCGACGCGTTCGCCTTCGCGGTCCCGGAGGCGAGGAACGCATCCAGGCTCTCCAGCGCGCGCTCCCAGGGCTGACGGGTCTGGACGAGCCCGGTGAAGGCCACGCGCACATCCTGACCGGCCCCGGCGAAATAGGCCTGATAGGGGCCGGGCGCGTCCGCTGCCTCGGCCAGGAGCTCGGCATGGATGCGCGCGATGAGCGGCAGCACGTCCTTGAGCTGCGCGAAACGGGCGGACAGGTCGGCGCGGTGCGCTCGGGTGAGGTCCGCGTCCACGGCGTGCTCCGCGAGCGCGATGCAGGCGGCGGAGAGGGGCTCGGCCGGCATCGCTGCTCGCAACTGCGCCAGCAGCTCCCGCGCCTTCGTTCCCAGCCCCTGGACCAGCCAGAGCAGCGCCTGCAACGCCAGGAAGCCGCCGGCATAGGGGGATGCAGGCGATATGATGGCGTCGAGTCCGGCCTGGATCTCGGCCTGCAGCGCGGCGTCGTTGGCGTGCAGCAGGGCCATCACGAAGAACAGTCCGTGCACGCCGTCCAGGAACACCTTGCGCTTGCCGACCTGCTTGCGACGCAGCTTCAGGGCGCCTCGGTAGTGCTGGACCGCCGCCTCGTTCCGGCCTTCGAGGAAGGCGAGCGCCCCCTCCAGTGCCATGCGCCTGACATCCGTGGCGTCCTCAATCCCGGCGATCCCCTGCCGGACGCTCTCCAGCCTGCCGGCGAGCAGGTCGTAGTGCAGCAGGACGGGCCTGACGGCGGCGAAGCCGTCCTTGTCCTGCTGCGCGCGGTAGTGGTCGATGAGCGCCAGCACGTCAGGGCCGGGCACGCCGGTCGCGAAAAAGCCGGAGAGCTTGGCGTCGAACAGGGCGAGCTGGAGCAGCGGATGCCGGCTGGCGAGCCAGTCGGCCGCGAGCGGGGTTCCGGAGAACAGCAGCGCCAGGAGGTCCGCCGTGCGATGTGGCGAGCACTCCTTATCGTGGAGGTCACGGTTCGCCGTGAAGGCGGCCGCGTCGTTCGCGTAGACCGCCAGCCGAATCAGGCGGCGCAGCGCATCCCCGTCGGATTGCTGGACAGCGGAGTAATAGGGGCTGCTGCGCCGCACGGGGAACGCATGGCGGACCGCCGCCATGAGCTGTTCGCCCTCTGTCGAGGCGGCAGCATCGACCGCGGCCGGATGCAGGAGCGCCGCAGCGCAGGCCAGGTCCTCGGTCAGCAGCCCCTGGCGGAGCAAATCATCGAGCACGGCATTGAGAGAGCGGGAGGACCAGGCCTTGCCATCGGGCGCGCGCAGCCCAGCCCGCGTCAGGCACTCCAAGAAGACGGTCTTGCCGGTTGGCAGGAACACCAGGCTTTTGAGGCGCAGGACCAGCTTGGGGCCGGCTGAAAGGCGTGTGTAGCAGTCCCAGAGATCAGACGGAGACGGGCGAGGACGGATGACTCTCATCCCGGTGATTAAAGCATTTGCCGCCTAGTTCGCAAACAAGGCAGCCGGCAGGCACGCATGGGAAGAAGCCCGTCGGGGGGCGTGGTGCAGGGAGAGATGGTCGCCGCTCTGCGTAATCCGGTGGATCGCGATCGCCCGGTTGGACGCTTATCTACACCGTCGACGCTACCGGAGGCCGGGATCCGGCTGCGGAAGTGTGCCGTTTGACCGAGGCTCCTCCAATTGGGCAGAAACCAATCCTGACATCCTGCCGTTCGTAACGAACTGTATTTGACGCCCCCCGCGCCCAGTCGGAGACGGTTCAGCGGGCGACATAGAGGCGAGCTGCGTGAACAGCGTTGCTGTCGAGTGGACCTCCGAGGGCACCGTCAAGTTGTTGGCGCTGGACTGATCGTGCTTGCAGGCCGGAGGCGATGCTGGCTCAGATCTTACGCTATGGCAGGTGCCCCACTGATTTCCGCCCAGATGGCGAAGGCACGCGTCCTCGC
>NZ_JBNBZS010000130.1:0-10673 GCF_049629625.1 Roseomonas chloroacetimidivorans
AGTCGGGTAGCGCCGGCCCCGCTCAAACGCCAGCTGCCGCGCACGGTGCTCCTTGGTCCACATCCCGCCTATGTGGCCATGCAGACCGGCCCAACCCAGGCCGGAACTGCATTCTCAAACGGGGTCTCAGGGCGGTGGCGGCGATCGCGTGGAGGTGGCCATCGACGTCCCGGAGGAGAACGTAGCGGCCGATCCGGGCGCCCTCGGTGGGCGCCTCCTCCACTCTGCCCGTCATCGGCCGTCCCTATTTCGGGGCCGGCTTGCCACGCTCCGTGCCCGCTCCAGGGCTGCCCGCGAAGCCGCGCCTGCACGGGCCTTGCAGGCCTGCCTCAGCCGCCAGGAGATCGGCTTGCGGGATGCCGGCCACTTCCTGTCCTCGCCGAGGATCTTGCTGATGGCGGCCTGGGTGACGCCCAGGGCGGAGGCGATGGCCCCGATCGTCAGGCGCGATCCCGGGCGGCTATAGGCCGTCAGCCACCAGCGCAGCCACTTGCGGTCCACTCCGGGACGGGATTGCCGGCGTGACCACGCACTCCGGTTCGCCCGCATGCGTCCCCGGACCTCGCGGATGCGGTTTTCGGGCAGGCCATGCCCACCAGGCTGGAGGCGCTGCTGGACGTGCCGGGCGTCCAGCCCATGCGCGCGGGCCAGTTCCGCCAGGGCTGTGCCGGCCGGGGCCTGGAGATAGGCGCGGAGCAGGTCCCGGACGCGATCGGTCTCAGCCTGGCGCTGCTCCTGCCGCCGGGCCCAGGCCTTGAGGGCAAGGGCGAGGAGGCTGGGGCACACGACGAACCGATTGGCCCGGCCCTCCAGCAGGGCTCCGAGCGCGCCATCGGAGAGGCCGTGCCGCCGGCAGAGCTCGGCCGCGGTGGTGTCGGGCTCCGCAGTCAGGACGTCGGCCAGCAAGGCGTCATAGACCGCCGGTCCGTGCTCGCGGCGGCAGCAGATCCTGGACTGGTGGGCGCGGGCGGCAGGGGTGCGCTGGCGCAGGCGCCGCGTGGCGGCGGCACGCTCGCGTATCTCCTTTGGGACGAGGCTGCCGACAGGCGCCCGCTCGCCGCCAGGGCCGATGTTGAGCAGGGCGTCGCCCAGGTCGGGACGTAGCGCCGCGATCGCCGTGCGCTCGGCCTCGTCCGTCGCCTCTCCGACCGGGTGGACGGAGCGGACGCGGATGAACAAGGGATCACCCGCGAGGGCGATGCGCCTGATCACGGCCTCCAGCCGCTTGTTCTTGCCGATCCTCCGCCCGGCATAGGAGCGGTGGCTGTAGAACCTCTTCCTCACCGAGCACTTGGACTGGCCGACATAGATGGGCGGTGCGGACGGGGAGAGGGCGAGCTCGTAGAGGAGAGCGAAGCCGGTGGGCGGCACGCCCCCGGGTGCCTCTGCCGTGTCGATGATCTGCAGACGCGGCGGGGGGACGGGAGGACAGTAGTTGCTGCGGAGCTGCTTCGCGCTGGCCTGCTGACGCCGGCCTCGGCGCGTGCCGGCGCCCTGGGAGTGGGGTAGGTGAAGCTGCTGATCCTGCTGTTGCAGGGGCTGGGCAACCTGGCCCTGGCCGGTCCGGTCCCTGCGACGGCCTGCCCGGCTGTGCCGGGCATTGTTGAAAACGATCTTTGTCATAGTCAGTATCTCCGAGTGGGTGGGGGCGTGAGCCGTGCTGGCCCTCAAGGGCCCAGCGCAGGCCTCGCGCCCCACCCAATCGGAGATCTCTCTTTCTCCCCTGTTCCCTGGCGGCGCAGGGGCATGATGGCAGGAGGCGCTGCACGAGCTTTGCCGAGTTCGCCCTGCTGTGCCCGTCGCCCACCACGCGAGCGGTCTCTCAGCTGCCGGGAAGTGAGGCCGTATTCCAGCGCGCGGGGATCCTCTCGGTGCAGGGGCCAGCACCGGTTCTCCCGGTGTCGATCGCCGGGCATCCCCGAGTTCGGGGCGTCATCGTCTTGACCTCATGCACCTCCGTGCCGAGCGCGCCGCATGCCTGTGGGATGAGATGGATCCGTCACACCGGCTGGCCGTGTTGCAGGTTGCGCAGCAGGATCTGCACGACCCGTACGGCGCCGTCCTCGGTAACGGCCATGGCGAGTGGCGTCCGCCCACCGAGCAGCATGTGAGGGCGGGTCAGCCAGTCGCGCACCTTTGCCGCCTCGCGCCAAACCTCGGCTGCAATCGAAACGACCTGATCGAAGCGCCTGGTCAGTTCCTCGGAATGTGCTGCCAGACGGTCGCGGACCCGGCCGATCGCACTCGCGAGCGCCCGGGCACGGGTTGCTGTGAAGGTTTCGTCGATCAACGCTGCGAAGGCAGCTGGGCCAGCCTCGGCTCCTCCTATGACGGACGCGCCCAAAGCGTCAGGCCGGAGTGCCAAGCCGGCGCACCCCGTTGCCGCACGATCCAGGTAATCGAGCACGGCAACGAGCCCCACCACGGTCTGGATGAGGTCGCAGGGAACACCGCCCAGGACAAGGTTGTCGGCGTTCATCCAGGAGGACAGCCTGGCTGACAGCGGCGCCTCGGTTAACGGATAGGCAAGTGGGCATAGTGCGTCTCCAGGGAGACCGCCCGGGTCATCTCCGTTTCACCCGCAAGGGGGGCGGCGCAAACGGCCGCTTCCTCCGGAGCCTCACGGCGACTCCCGCGGGTAGACGGACCCTGCGTCCCTTACACCCCGGATGGCGGTACAGGCGCCCGCAAGGCGGCCCGGGAGGCCGCTTCCGCCCTGGCTTTGCAGGCCCGAACGAGGCGCCGCGGCAGCGGTCGCCCGCCACGGCCTGCAATGAAATGCGAGACAGCGCCCTGGGTGGCCCCAAGGCGCTCGGCGATCGCTGCGAGGGTCAGACGAGATCCCGGACGGCTATAGGCGGTCAGCAGCCACCGCAGCTGGACGCGGTTGATGCGGGCCCGACGGCGCCCAAGTGATATCGCCCTCAGGCACACATCCTGGCGCATGCGGGCGAGGGCGGCCCTGGCGAGGTCGTGCGGAATTCCATGCTGGCCTCGGCGCAAGCAGCCCTGGATGCGCTTCGGAGAAAACCCATCCGCGCGGGCGATGTCGGCGAGCGCGGTGGCGGGCGGCGACGCGAGATAGGCTTCGATGATCTGCTGCACACGGGCGCTCTCCGTCCGCCGTGCTGCCTTGCGCCGCGTCTGGGCGTCGCGCGCTCGGGCCAGGAGGTCTGAACGGACCACGAGGCCGTTGGCATGGCCGCGGAGCAGGGTGATCAGCGCCGTCTCGGACACGCCGTGGCGCTGGCTGATCTTTAGGGCCGTGACATGGAGAGGAGCCTCGGCGAAGTCGCGCAGAAGGGCGTCGTAGACCTCGGGCGCGTGCCGCCGACGCGAGCTTACGAGTGCCTGATGCGCGCGGAAGGCCGCGCTCCTCTGGCGATGACGGCGCGACAGGGCAGCGCGCTGGCGCTCTTCGCGCGAAACGAGGCGCCCGGCTGGAGCCTTTTCGCCGCCTGGGCCCTGGTTGAACAGCTTCGAGCCAAGATCAGCCCGGAGATCCGCGATGGCAGCGCGTTCGGCGGCGTCAGCCGCATCGCCCCAGGGATACAGGCCGACGACGCGGATGAAGATGGGTTGGCCGGCCACCACACGCTGGCGGATCCATGCCTCGAGCTGGGCGTTCATCCCGCCAAAATGGCGGGCGAACCAGATGTGCTTATAAAACCGCGACCTCGGCGCGTTCTTGGTTTGGCCGAGATAGACCGGTACGGCCGAAGCCGAGGGCGCGAGTTGGTAGAGCACGGCCATGCCGGAAGGCGGCTTGCCGGCGGGCAATCCTGGGCCAGCGATGATGTGGAGCACCGGCTTGGGCAGGGGAGGGTGATACTGCGGGATCTGGACCTTTCTCCTGCGACGACGGCTCGCGCCGGGCGGGGCACGCAGAACGAGGCGGTACTGGCGTTCATCCTGCCGGGTCTCGCGCCGAACGCGGCGCCCGTTTTTCTTGGTGCTCTGCTTTTCATCTGGGCCTTTTCCGTTTCCGGACACGGGTCCACTGCTGTGCTTACGGCTACGTTTAGTCATCTTTAACTCCTGTTCAGAGGCGGCGGACCGTTGCGACCGGCCCAAAGGGCCCGGCGCAACGGCCCGTGCCTCGAACAGGGATCTTCTTTCCGGACCATCAGGCCGGGTTCCACAGGCGGTTACGATCGGTTGGCCGGAGCCCCGACCTCGTCGCCTACCCGACCGCCGTCCTCGGCAGCCGCTGGAGCAGTGGCTGCAGATGGTCGATGATGAGGTGCCCCGGAAGTTCCTGGCCGTGCGGGACCGCGCGGCACCTGCGTGGAACCTGCCCGAGGGCACAAGCTGGCGGCACATCGCACCGGGCCGCGGTGGCGAAGATCACGGACGCTGTCGGCGCCCATGTGAATGCCCGGGGCCGCGGCGACAGGCCGCTGCCGATGTTAGGGTTCGACCCGAGGAAGGACGAGGAGCCACTGCTAACCGCTGAGCAGCTGGACGAAGCCGTTAAGACCTTCCGGGGAACGCTTCGGCCAGACGCAGCAGCGCGGGTGCAGCTGCCTGATGGCGAACGCTCCCGGAGCGCCTAAGTATCCGGAGCCTCGGCCCGAGGCCAACTGTGCTGGAGAGACAGCAGCGCAATGCTCAGGATCAGCGCGGCGAAGCGGGATGGCGGGCGAGGCACGACGGCGTCTCCTGGCGGAGGTGCAGCCAGGCCACCCGGTCTACCTCCGCTGCCGCCTCAGCTTAGCCCCAAACGCAACGGATCGAGATGGGAATGCAGCGGGCTGGCGTGCGATCGGCGCCATGGGTGATGCTTGATCCAGGGTCCGTCACGCCCACTCTCATACGGATCTGAATCGTGGACTGGAGGAACCCGTGACGAGCCCCTTCAACCTGACCGTCCGATCGACGCAGGGTGAGCTTCGCACGGCGATGAAGGCCATCTTCGGGCTGTTTGAGCACTGGGAACTCACGCCGGTTGAGGCCCGTCGGCTGCTAGGCGACCCGGATGAGAGCACCTTTCATCGCTGGAGGAGTGGCGAGGCCGAGGAAGTACCCCCGGAGACGGCGCTCAGGATGGCGACACTGCAGGGTATCCAGGAGGAGCTCCGCCTTGCCTTCAGGATACCCGATACTGGTTACAGCTGGATCAAGAAGCCGAATGAGGCCTTCGGCGGCATCAGCGCCCTCGATCGGATGATGCAGGGCTCGTTGCCCGATCTCATCGCCATACGGGAGGTTCTCAGTGGGAGGCGCGGCGGCGGGCTTCCCTGCCAGGATGGCCTGGAGCAGCGAAGGGCTGCCGCGGAGCGCATACGCCAGCAGAGCCGCGCTGTGGCTCAGTACATCGCCTCTTCGCCGGATGCACAGGACTTCTACGCCGATTGGGGCACGCCGGCGGACCTTGGGTCCTAGGCCGAAGCTGGAGGTCACTGGGTGGGATTGGACCGGAAGGCGAGCCGGACGCTTTGCGCCAGGAGCGATGAACGGCATCCGCCTTCGTCCGAGGACATCCCGCGTAAGTATCGGGATGAAAGATGAGTGCCGCCCTTCTCCGTGATCACCAAGCCGAGTTGGAGACGATCGCCGGCAAATCCGTCGTCCGAACTGCCGATCTCCTTGGCCTGTCGTGCCAGAAGTCCGATCCAGACGATGCTGTCCGCGGGCGCAGGTCTCGAGAATCGAGTGGGCGGGCTTCTTACTCCCGGCCGACAATCAAGGAGCTTGCCTCAAGATCAAGAAATGCGGGGGCGCCAGCGTCGGCTTGGAGAGCGCTCGTCGCATGATTGCCGTCATGGCTCGACCTCGTTGCCGGTCGGGGCCGAGGCTGGCGCGGCGAGCCGGTCATATCGGCCCAAGCTCTTGGCGGGTAGTGATGTCAAAAGTGCCGTCGATGCGGATCATGATCGGGGTCCAGGTTCAGGCAGCGCGGGGCCGCAGGGGGTGTACAGACGAAGCCGCGTTTCGAGAGGCGCCGCGGTCGCGTGGAGAGGCGGGGAAAGGGGGACGGCGCCGGCGGCACCGTCCCGGGGTTGGCGGAGAGGCCGGGGATCGCGAGGCGTTCCCACCCTCGGCGGGCGCAGGCCCAGTCTGAGGCAGGATCCAGCGCCGCACGCCGGAGGCGCGGCGGGTGACGATCACCCGCCGCCTGGCCCGTGCGACCGATCAGCGCGCCGAGGTGGCGAGCGGCCCAGCGCACTGGCACCGGAGGAAGCCTGACACCGGTCAGCCTCTTCCATCCAGCCAGCCGAGCACGGTCGCGAGTGGGACGCCAATGCGCAGGGCGCGCCCGCCGGGCAGAAACAGGACGGTGTCACCGTCCTCCTCCTCGCAGGCCGCGTGCACGGCGCTGGCTGAAAGGGCATGCCGTCGCCCGTCGATATCCCGCAGCACGAGGTAGCGCCCGATCCGGGTTCCCGCGGTGAGATCCCCGTCCTGCGGCGTGGAGAGATCCCTCATCGGGCGCCTCCCGGGCGGTATGCCTCGCGCCGAACCGCCTCCGCCCGCGCGCGGCAGGCGCGCAGGAGCTGGCGGGGCAGGGGCCGGCCCTTCCGTCCGGCGATGAGTTGCGAAACCGCGCCCTGGGTGATTCCGAGCCGGGCGGCGATGGCCGTCAGGGTCAGCACGGAACCCGGCCTGGCATAGGCGGTCAGCAACCAGCGCAGCTGCCTGCGGTCGACGCGAGCCGCTCCGTGGCCGAGCGCCTGGCCGCAGAGCCTGACATCCTCGTTCATGCGGGCGCGGACGGCGCAGGCGAGCGCCTCGGGGATGCCCCGCTCCCGACCGCGCACGGCCTCCTGCAGGCTGCGCCCGTCTAGACCGTGGTCCCGGGCGATATCGGCCAGGGCGGCCCCGGGTGAGGCGGCGAGGTAGGCGCACAACGCCGAGGCGACAGCCGCCCCGGCCCTGGCGCCCTCCTTCGCCCGGAATGCGTTCCGCCGGACCTGCGCCGCGCGGGCGGCGGCGAGGGCTTGGCTGCGTCGGTATCCCGTCTCCCGCTGCTCGGCCCGGCGCGCGAGGCGGGTCCGCAAGCCTCCCTCCGCGGGTACCAGCCGCCCGGTAGGGCAGCGCTCGTCACCGGACCCCTGGTTCAGCAGCGCCGCACCGAGTTCGGCACACCACTCGGCGATGCAGGCGCGCTCGGCGGCATCGGCCTCATCTCCGGCCGGGCTCATGCCCTCCACGCGCATGACGAGTTCGTCGCCCCCTTCGGCCAGGCGCCTGACGCGGGCCTCCAGCCGGCGATTCCCGCCCGCTCGGTTCCGGGCCAGGGACACGTGGCGCGCAAGGCGGTCGGCAGGCGCCAGCTGGGTCTGGCCGACATAGAAGGGCGCACCATCCGGTGAGCGGGCGAGCGAGTAGCAAAACGCCCAGCCCTTTGGTGGCCGGCCTTGCGGCAAACCGGGGGCGGTGATGATCCGGCGCCGGAGGGTCGGCATGGCGGGGTAGGGGCGGGGAGCCCTGGACCAGCGCTCTCGCCGGCGTCGCCGCTGGCCCTTGAACTGGCCGCAGGCAAGGCGGCGTTGGTTTGGCTCCTTTCGGTCGTTTGTGCCGCCGCGGCAGCAGCGGCCATCACGGCGCGTCTCGTTCGTTTTCATTTTGTTTACTCTCCTCGGCGCGGCGGCGGGATTACCGGTCCGGCCCAAGGGGCCCGGAACGGAATCCCGCGCTGCACCGAGGAGCTTTTCTTTTTCCTGGCTTGCTTCCTCTCCTTCCCACTCAGCCGCGTGCCGGCGAACAGCGCGGCCGCGGCGGCCCCCGCAGCAAGGTGGGGTAGCAACGGCGCATTCGGCTTGGCCGGCGAGCGTGGAGCCGGCGAACGGCTCAGCTCGTCACGGAAGCTGCTCCCTACGAAGCCGAACGTAGCGGGGAGAGCGCTACTCGATATGCTGGTTCCGGGCGGAGCTCTGGCTGTGCACTCAGATATCGACGGTGTTCGCCATGCCGCCGTGGTCGAGATCACGGCAGGTGCGTCACTGCGCGAAGGTCCAGTCTGCCCGCCTTGCAGCGTTCTACTTGCCCCGACTTCATCCGTAAGTTCGAGCGCTGTTCCGCTGCGTTGCTCGAACGAAGCGGCTGAGGTACCGGTACTGTGCCCACGGGTGGTACTGTCCTGCTGGTCAGGATAGTTT
Organism: Roseomonas chloroacetimidivorans; assembly: GCF_049629625.1. Taxonomy (NCBI): domain Bacteria; kingdom Pseudomonadati; phylum Pseudomonadota; class Alphaproteobacteria; order Acetobacterales; family Roseomonadaceae; genus Roseomonas; species Roseomonas chloroacetimidivorans. The sequence goes on from NZ_JBNBZS010000130.1 coordinate 8,103, forward strand.
CCCCTGCCTGCAGATGAGCAGGCGACGAGCAAGGGTCCGACAATCAAGCCATGTCGAAGAAGTTTCTCACCGACGTCATCCAGCAATCCTCCGAGATGACCGGCGTGGCCGCCGGGCGTCTGGCGGCCGACATCATTGCGGCCATCAAGGAGCAGATCGTCGAGAACGGCCGCTTCTCGCTGCCGGATTTCGGCGCGTTCACCGTTCGCGAGACCCCGAAGCGCTCGGCGCTGAACCCCCGCACCGGCGAGAAGGTCGCGGTGAAGGCGGGTGCGACGGTGAAGTTCAAGGCGGCACCGTCGCTCAAGGCCGCGGCCTTCGCCGGCGCGAAAAAGGCCAAGCGCCGCGCCACGAAGTCGGCGAGCTGATCGCCGCGGAGCGCTGGCTCGTCGGACGAATCGGATCAGCAATAAGGGCCACCACGAAGACCTCGGATCTTATCGAGCGCGTATCGGCCAGTGCTGGCATCGAGAAGAACATCGCCAAGAAGGCCGCCGACGCCGTTCTGACCGGCATCGTTGAGTCGGCCAAGTCAGGGGAGGAGGTGAACTTCCCCGGTTTCGGCAAGTTCAAGACCAGGCAAGTTCCTCCGCGACAAGGCCGCAACCCGTCGACCGGAGAGGCAATCGAGGTTACCGCCTCGAGAAAGATGACCTTCGCCCCTGCCAAGCAGGTCAAGGACGCTCTTGCAGAGTGATGGGCGATGTTCCGTCAATCACGTCTGCTCTCTCGCCAGTTGCCATATGGGCGAGAGAGGCCAGCGCGGCGCTGCGGATGATGCGTGCGGCGACCAAGGACCAGAGGAGACTGCACATCGAACGCCGATATCGGAAGGGTTCATGAACCCCCGGTGCAGCTCGTGAGACAAAGACGGGGGGCGGAAGGGGGGGCGAGCGGTCGTTCAGCCTCCGACCCGCTTTGGAGGGATCACCGGCGGGAACAAGGCTCCGGCGTCACGAGCCGGCACCGGCGTGGCTGTCTAACGGCAGGCCGGAATCGGGAAGCGCCGCCCGGCCTGGTCCACCGTACCGCCGCGCGGATCTATTCACAGCCTTCCGCGGCTCCGCCGCCGCGCTGAGAGGTATCTGGAGATGCGCGGCGCTGTTCCGCCGCTCGCCCGACGCACCAGCGAGGCCGGACGCAGTGTCCAGGGGGACGGGCCAGAAACACTCAACGCGCCCAGCCTCACCACGCAGCGCAAGGAATATGATGCGCCGGATCGAGCCGTCCGGCTCGGTCTCGACCGCAAACCGGAACATCAGCCCCTCGGCCCGGTCACTGCCCATGGCAAGGGCGAGCTGCTCGGCCTCGCTCTCCTGCCGGCGGAGCGTGCGCTTGTTCGGGTCATCCGCCTCGCCCCTGTAGAAGCGGACGGGCACGCCATGGATCAAGAAGACGAAATGGTGGGTCTCGTCCAGCACCCCGAGCCAGGGATAACGCCCAGCTTCGGCGGCACGGGAGAGCTGGTGCTTGGTGAAGGCGTAGGCCCGGCAGCCGATGGACCAGGCATCGTCCCCGGCCCAAGGGTCGGCCAGGGCGATCGCATCGGCCCGGCCGCGGGCCAGGAGGCGGGCGGCGGCCACGAGCCGTTCCTCGGAGAGGGAGGGATGGAGCTCCCAGGGCAGCACCGGCCTGGCAGGGGCCGCTACCGGCTGAAGCAGGTCGTCCTTCATGACGCGAGGATAACGGCGCGGATGGAGTCTGCCGAGGCTGCTCCGATATTGGGAAATGCGCAGACCGATCACATTGCGTCTCATCGGCCTTCGTGGTCCTGGCAGGGCGGATTACGCTTGGCCAGATGTGCAACTTATACTCTGTCCACAGCAGCCCGGCCGAGATCCGGCGGATGGTACGCGCCGTGCGGGACAGCGTGGGCAACATGCAGCTGCTCGCGGGCATCTATCCCGATTACCCAGCTCCGATCGTGCGGACGGCCGCCGATGAGTGCCGCGCTGGACATCGATCCGCAGGGTGAGAGAGGCGAGGTGACGGCCGACCTCTTCGCATTCCTGACCACGGAGCCGAATGCGGGAGTGGCCCCGATCGACTTCAAGGCTATGCCGGTGATCCTGAGCGAGCCAGAAGAGCCGGGAACCTCGATGACGGCGCCCTGGGGTGTGGCGAAGAAGCTGCAGCGGCCGCACCCGAACGGCACCCTCAAGTTCGTCGCGCGCGGCAAGCCCGAGCTGCCCGACCACGATCCCACCTCAGGCGAAGAAAGGCCGGCGGAACATGCCGAGGGCGATAGCCTGCGCCGGTGAGCAAACTGTGACGCAGCCCTCCCTCCTCCAAGTGGTGCTACTTGATAGAGGGACCTGACATGCGTCAGAGGACTCTTCGCAGATCCTCCTGGCAGTCTGCACCGCCGGTGTTCGACGTAATCGCCATCGCCTGGCCCGAAGGGTAGGATCGTCCATGCCAAGACGCCACATGGCATGGCGTCCCTCAATGATCCCCTCATTGCGCATGAGCAAGTAGGTTGCTGAAGGTGCTGGTCTGCGCGACGGCTTTGGCGAAGGCTGTCATGAGCGGGACGAGCCTGTGCTCAGGCATGCTGGGGATTAATTCGTA
>NZ_JBNBZS010000131.1:0-10472 GCF_049629625.1 Roseomonas chloroacetimidivorans
CGCCGACGCCGCTCGACCCCGCTGATGATCTCCATCCCACCCACCTGCCCTTACCGACACTCTTACGAACGTCAGTAAGATCAGCGGGCACCCAGGCCAGGGAAGGCGGCCGTCGGCGGATGGGTACCCTTGGTGGAGGAACGCTGAGCCTTAACGAACCCGTCCGGGCTCGACTTTCCGCAGCCGCACGCCGGCGCAGCCACCGTTCTCGGGGATGAGCTCGACTCCTGCAGCCTCCAGGGCTGCGCGGATGGCAGCAATGGTCGCCTCGCGGGTCAGTTTCTGGCCAGTCTCGAAGCCGATGATCGTCGACACACAGCTATTAGCCTGAAGGGCCAAGCGTTGCTGGTGCCAGCCGAGGAGCTTCCTGGCCGCGCAACACTGTTCGGGCGTCATGATCCGCCTCTCCGAAGGCGGCCTCCCGGGCCCTCACCGTTCTCCGCCAAGGAGATAACGCCGGCTGCCCCGAAGCGGCGCGGATGCCCGGCCCACCTTATCCGGCCGCCAGCACCGAAGCTCGTCCCAGTTAATATCCTTAGTGGAAGCGCAGCTCTCCCCAGGCAGGATCCCAAACCCCGAAAGGGTCGATGATCACGAGCGGCGCCTGAAGCGCCTGAGCCTTTCTGATCCCATCATTGATCGCCAGGGTCGCGGCACGCGGAACGAGACCTGGACCGCTGGGCAGATCGCCCGTGAGGGAGAGTTCGCGGTGACTGCCGGGCGCCACCACGACGCCGACCAGGTTCCGCTCATTATCTTCCGTGAGATGGACGGCGACTTCCTCCGGGAGAGCCACTTGACGGCTTCCGAAGATACCTCGACCTAGCATTTGTTCCTCCCGGCCGGTCTAAAGCCGGCCAGGCATCCTCCTCTAACTCCGTGCCGCCTGTCTAAACATAATCGGCGAACGCGTGCTTGGTCTGGCTGGCCCACCGCGCCGCGACTGGAACAGTTGCGGGAAGCCTGGTTCAAGGCCGATGACCTTCCGACGCAGAAGCGCATCGCGTCTGAGATGCAGGGCGTCGCTTTCGAGGAGGTGCCCTATATTCCTCTCGGACAGTGGTCGCAGCCGACCGCCTTTCGGTCCAACCTTACCGGCCTGCTCAAGAGTGCCAATCCGCTGTTCTGGAACGTTCGGCGAAGCGCGTGACCGGCTGAAAGGAGAGTGCAGCGGTAGTCCCGTGTTTTTGCCCGCTCACGCCCCGAACTGCGCCCCCTTAGCTCGACTTCCATAAGGCATTTCGGCAGTCCGTGTCGTCGTCCGGGTCGTCGGTTGAGCGGGGGCATGCCGGGCGAGGGCGGCCCCGGGGGCTGCGCTGCAAAGTTTGCAGCGCGCCGCAGATGCCCTGGATAGCGGGCGGATCAGGCTGCAACCTTGAGGCGGATAGGACGCGTCCCGGTGCCAACGGCACCACCCTCCTTTATTTCTCCTTCTTGGATATTTACCTTCCCGATTTGTACCCTCTAGTCCTATAACTTGATAAGTTTTCGCCAGTGCTTCGCGCGGACGGATGCGACTTCCGCCAAGGCCGTCTGGAAACACAGCATAGAAGCTCTGGCTAACTATGTACGGACGCCGGTCTTGCCGCTGCCGACTGACTGCTCGCACACAAGCCAAAATGTTGAAGGCCGCCCCCCTCCCCGCCCACGGGTGGCGTGCCTGCCGCCGGGCTGCTTGCATGGGACGCTCCGATGACCTCTGACTTACGGGCAATAAGCAAACAGCTTGCTATGAGGGCGCGTTCTCCGCGCAAGGCAGCGCTGAAAGGCGGACATCTCATCATCGGGAGCGAACTGCTCGACTGCTTCGTACTGAACATGTCGGATACGGGGGCGCGGGTCAGCTTCCGCAATCCGGTCGTGCTTCCGGAAGGGATAACTCTGAGGCTGAGTGATGGCTCAACCTATCCTGCCATCCGCGTCTGGGCGCACGGAACGGAAGTTGGGCTCCAGTTCACGACTGCCCCTTCGGCCGCGGAGCGTATTGCGCCCCTGTAGGCCTGCGTCTTCTGCCGGCCCGTGTTTTACCCCCGCAAGTTCTCAGCACATCCTGCAGGGCGGCATAGGCCAGCTACTCCACGTGATCATGGACGATCACCGTGCCATCCTTGCGGTTCTGTCAGCTTGCGCCAAACCTGACGACGTGATGAAGGCCGAAATCCGCCTACGCCGCTCCAGGGATGGCGAGTGCCGCTGCGGCAAGACGGAGGTGAAGCAGACGACGACGGCGCGCGGCGGCATGCTGGCGACGGCAAACACGGAACCGGAGAAAGGCACGGAGTTCGTCGTGGCTTTGGCAGACGAGCTTTGCCAGCTTTCGCGCCAGAGCTGCCGTCACACGCCGACTGATACGGCCGATCCATGCGCTATGGCGATGCGACGCCGGCGATCGGCGTTGAAAGGCATGGCGGGCGTCCGTCATGCCTCGAGGAACTGCCCTGTGCCAACCTACCGCCGTGTTGCCTCGACCGCCGGTATGGACGCATTGCGCCCTATGCAGGTTTGGGCTCATGCGACGCCGACCTACTCTGGGCGGCCGAGCTCGAGCATGCGGTTCAGCACGTCTGCGGCGACGGCTGCGTTGCAAAGTTTGCGGCGGGCCGCGGATGGCCTGGATAGCCAACGGACCAGGCAGCAAGCTGGAACAGCTCGGCGACGAGGATGGCTTGGGCCCGCATGTCGCGCCCGTCGATCTTCGGAAGCTGTCCTTTCCTCATCATCACCTCGTAGCCTGCCAGTGTTCGTCCTGCCGTATGGAAACGGCCGAAACCAAGCCCCGGTCTAACCAGGCGTTTCACACGCTGATAGTCTTGTTCCACCATTTTATTGGAAGATCTTCGCGATCTTCGGGATCATGCTGCTGGGTTCCATCGCCTCCATCTTCGGTGCACTTCGCGGCACCCGGGGCCTGCTGACGTTCAGCAGCGTGCACCGCGGCCTGACCCCCGCGGCTGGCGGCGGGACCCGTGGGCCACGCCGCCCTATTCCCGGAGAGGAAAGGGCTAGGCATGGACGGAATCGACGGCGAGGGCACCGCATCAGCGATTGGGCACCCGCTTGACCGAGCCCTGGACGGATCTTTCGCAGGCCGACCTGCTGGCCGCTCCGATGACGACCGGGGAGTTCCAACACCGCTGTCGAGCCAGACTACCCACGTGAGCGACATCGGAACAGGCACGGCAATTCCGACCACCATGCGGGCCGAAACTGCCAAGGCGGTGATCCCGATCGATGAATAGATCCGCCATATCGACAACCGCATTATTGAGACTGGCAAGGTGCAGGTCTCGCTGCCTACTGAAACGATGCATGATATCGTCGGCGAAACCCTGCACACGCGCCGTAGTGAGGTCGGCATGGCAGCCGGCGCTATCACATCGCCTCCTGCCCAGCCTCTTTCGGCCCAGGCGACCATCACCATGTCGGCCGTCAGGACGGTGATGGGCACGGCGCCCAGAAGTGAGGTGATTCCGATCGCCGGAGGGGACGCTGCGCGTCGGCAAGCGCACCACTAAGGGCGGTCGGGTCCGTGCGAGGTCCTATATGGTCGAGACGCCGGTCAAAGAAAGCGTGTCGCTACGCGACGAGCGCGTCGACGTGGCGCAACGCTCCGTGGATCGGCGCCTGACGGACGCCGACCGTACCTTTGAGGACCACACAATCGAGGCGGCCAAGAACGCCGAGGAAGCGGTGGTCTCCAAGGAGCCCCGGGCGAAGGAGGAAATGGTCATCCGCACGGATGCCGCCGAGCGTGTGGAGACGATCAACGACACCGTGCGTCGCCAGGTGGTCGAGATCGAGAACGCGCACAAGGCGGGTGCCGCCAGCAAGCTCCCTGGCGTGGCGACTTGGCACCTCACCCAGCAGGTTTAAGGGGTGTGGTTCCGCTATCGTCTGAACTGGGGTCGACGCCTTCCTTGCCGGAGCCGTAGCCTTCCTCAGTCCGCTCCATCGCTTCCTCGATCGACGGCGCCGGCGCGTTCCGGTGCTTGCCGGGGTCCTTGTTCCAGCTTCGCTCGCTGCTGGCCACGGCCTTGTCCCAATCGCCGGATACGGGCTTGGCTTCGTCAGGCATGTGCTGGTTCTTTCAGGTTTAACTTAGGGTTGCTCTGACTTGAGACGCTGCTGGCTATGCAGCGAATTCTCATATGGGGTGCCACCAAGCGACGTGTGATGGGGAGCGGCGCGAATGCCAACTAGGCCCAGGCGCTCTCGTCCCGCAGTGTGAGCCTTGATGGCCCGAGAAGGGCGGACAGGGATGCCCGGCGCCCCCTTTGCTTGTCTGGGGCCTGCTTCGTGCCGGCTCAAACAATATTGAAAGTGGCGCAGAAACGACGGCTGTACGCCTTCTGCGAATCTGCCGTGTCCCCCCCCAGATGTCCGGACCTATTGAGCATTCGTGGGTGGGGCTTCGCTTCCGCATCGAACAGAGCGAAGCGTCAGCACGCGGCAAGAGGCCTTCTCCCTCTCGCACTACCCTGACCACCTTTTGTCAGGGCTCTGCGTCGTAGGATCCGGATGATTAGGTCCGTCCCAGGGACCTGACGACGACCCCGAGCGAGCCACTCTCTTCCGCCCAAGTACAGATCCGCAGCACGGCTGCCCAGCACCCCGCGCATCTGGCCGAAGCGCCACTGAAGCTCCCGGCCGCCTGCCCGTAGCGCGGTGCTCCAGAGCAGGCCGAGGCCGTAGTGTTGGGAGATACCTACGCCCGGTGGTGGGAACGACGACGGTGGAGCGCAAGCAATGCCACCTCTGCCTAGCAGGGCACGCAGTAGGTTTTACCCCGTCATCCATGCGTGGTGAATGCTATCGCCATTCTCACGGGCAACCCTCATGGCCAAATGACGACTGTCAGCTGCCTGGGGCGCTTAGTGCCCGTTTGAGAATAGCTTGGTAGGGCTCGCGCCGGGTGACTCAAGCTCGGGATGTCGACCCGAGAGACACGTGGGCGGATGGCCAAGCTTCCCGTAAGACTAAACGCTACCCGTCTGATCTGACAGACGGGGAGTGGGCGCGGATCGAGCTGCTGCTGCCCCGCCCTGCGCGACGGGGCCGCAAGCTCTCGGTGGACCTGCGCGAGGTGCTGAACGCTGCTCGCTACCTGGCCCGGAGTGCCGGAGGCTGGCGGATGCTGCTGGTCCACTTCGGGCCTTGGCAGACAGTGTACGGGTGGTTCCGGCGCTTCGTCCGGCGCCTGTTGTTCCGTACCATCGACGACGTGGCCTTGATGCTGGACCGCGAGGCGGCCGGGCGGGAGGCAAGTCCCGCTGGTGGCGTGCTCGACAGCCAGACGGTCAAGGCGCCCTTTAGCGAGGTGCGAGGCTGTGACGGAGGCAGGCGGGTCGTCGGGCGCAAGCGCCACGTCGCCGTGGACACAGACGGGCGATTGTTGACAGTGAACCTCACCTCTGCCGACGTGTCGAACAGCGCTGGCGCGCAGGAAATCCTGGCGGTCGTGCGCCGCCGCTGGCCGTGGCTGAAGCATCTCTTCGCGGATGCGGGCTGGGACCGGACGGAGCTGATGGATAATGCGGCGCTCCTCGATTTTTCGTCGAGATTGTCTGCAGGCCCGGCCCGAAGGACGGGTTCCAGATACTCCCGCGTCGCTGGGCGGTGCAGAGGACCTTCGGCTGGATAATCCGCTGGTGGCGCCTGGATCGCGACTAAGAGCAACGCATCGGTATCCCGAAGCCATGATCCACGTCACTACGGGCGCTCTTCTGCTCCAAAGAGTCGACCGTCGATAGTTTCTCAAAAAGTTACTTAGGTACTTCCCTTGCCACAGCACTGCCGTCTAATGAGCGCCTTACAAAGCGGGGAACGCGTAGCCACGTAGAGGTTGCACTTTCCTCCGAGGTAACACCGTGTCTCAATCCGATGCATTCGCCCTCGGCGAATCGGAGTTCAACAAATTCCTGTTCGCCGAGGTTGGCGTTGAATCAAACGGAATGACGTTGAGTGTCCTCTCGACCCTTGCGCGTCTTGGCCATGATCCCTGGCAGCAGGCGGGGCAACTGGCAGCAATGCCGACGGCAGCCGCAGTGGGCACGCTGGCCAGGATCATTGCCACGGTGCCGAACTGCCCTTGGCTACTTCCAGACGCGAATGCGATTGCCACGCGTTTGGTTGTTCTTCTGCCAAAGCGCCAAGACTTACCTGCTGCGCCATCAACAAAGTTTGCGCTTGGTAGCTTTCAAATGTCTTGGTCACGGGCAGTCTTGCTCGCCTTCCTGGCGGTTTCCATAGGTGCGACGGTGTTGTCACTGGGCGGCGAGCAAGAGGTGATGCCTCATGCCGACGGCTTCTCTCTCGGAGCGAGCGAGGCACCAATCTCCCCCTGAGCACCCGCGGCAAGGGCAAGGTAGGTTATGCCGCCTCCGCACCGAGAGATGCTGATCCAGTCCATCCGCGGGCGGACCGACCGGAGAAGGCTAAGGACGGCGGCACCGAGCGCGCGGGCGAACTACTCGGGCTCGTTATTCGCGTCACCCTGCCGTTCGATGGCCTCAGCTGTTACCTCGTCAGAAATGCTGGTAAGCGTGGCTTCGAGTGCGGTCGGTTAAGCTCCTGGTCCGGGAGATATAGCTCGTCCAGCGGCCTCTTGCCTCAGCGGCTGCGCCGTCCTGGCTTCGCCCGCTTCCGGCGGACCTTGGTCGTCCTCCATCTGGAGAATTCCAGAGATTTGGCCTTCCTAGGAGAGACGCACCCGATGCCAGAATTGCCGGCGTCCACGGCTGTCAGCAGCTCTACTCGGCAGGGGTCGGCCAGCCTCTTCCTTTTACAAGGGGCGCCGCAGGTCTGCGACAGGTGCATCCGCAGGAACTGCCCAGCGTGGCGGCTGGATAGGCGTCGAGGAGCCTCGGGCCGTTTCTGGCAGGCTTCGACACGTACTTTCTGCACCGCCGATGATGACGACCGCGTCCGAGCGTGCCTCTCCGAGAACGGCCCGACCCGATCAGGCACATGTGACCTGACGTTCAGGTCTTGATCTACCGCGTCCCTCAGAGCTGATTGGAGAGCAAGATGGCCAAAGGTCAGAAGCGAAGCAGCCGGGGGCCCAGGAAGCCGAAGTCGGCGAAGAAGCCGGCCGCGGCGTCGGCAACTTCCTTTCTGTCCGCACTCAGGACGACCACGAAGCCGACTGGAGCGAGCCGTTGAGGTGTCCGCCCCTGAGGCCCCCAGCGACAATGGGTGAGCAGGAACTACCACTCGTGCGGTTCGATGTGCGTGATCGAACCCGGCGCATCGTATGCGCAGTCTCGGATGAGGCGCTCGAAGCAGTGTCCGACCTGCCAGCGCCCTGCACTGACCTGATGCGCCGGCGGTCCTTCGATCGGTTTCGCAGCCTCATTGATACTGCCGCAAAGCTGAAGCTTTCCGCCATGCCAAGCGACTTCCCGGGCCCTATGCTGCTCTCGTCCGATGACCTGCGGCGTGTTCCGGCAGAGCAAGGCGTACCAGCCTTCGGAAGTAACTGCTGGACGATGCGTCGCGTGCCTTATGTAAGCTTTCAAGAACCGCATAATGGGTTTCCGAGATGATGGACGAGCTGCCGGACGCGATCCGGCGCTATATCGAGACAGGACAGGCAACGACGCTACCTGTGCGCGGTCACGCCTACCTGGGCGCACTCCAGGCGCGACTGCGCGACCGGTGGCTCAGCGCTGAAGCACGTGGTCGTCTCACGCAGGTAGAGAGGGAACTGCAGGATGCCCTCCGGCCCGACGATGAACCTGCCGGGCACTTCACGACCGACCGGGATTAGGTTGACGCTGCTGCACCCTGAGACTGCTGCAGCCCGTCTTCTCGCGTATTCTCGTAATGACGAGCCGACGCTTCCGACTGAACCCAGCCACCTGAACCGAGCGAAGCCAGCGGGGCATTCGGACGATCCCAGCCGGATGGCGGTGCGGTTCACGAGCGGGTGGATTGGTCCACCGGGCGGCATCCTCCTTAAGCCTGGTTGTGGCGGCTCTCAGCTTTCGCATGCTCTCCTCTCTTGATTCGAGGCGGTAAGCGCCATGCACCGTCCGGTAGAGCACAGCATCGGCATCGGTGGGGTTCCCGATGCGCTCGTGCCAGAGCTCCGTGGTGACCTGGCTGGGGACGACGCTGGTGGCCGACTTGGCAGAGCGCTTCTGTCGCAGTTACGACGAACTCCGTAGGCACTTTCGCCCTCGCGTCTGTTAGGCATTGGCAGGTTAGCGCGCAGTGGCCGGAATGACTGAGCCGGGGCAGTCTGATGGAATGACGCCAGACCCCGCCACCTACCCTGGATACCGCTTTCCGGCTGAGGTCATCTGTCATGCCGTGTGGCTCTGTCATGTGGTCAGCCTGAGCCTGCGGGAAGTGGAGCTGATCCTGGCCGAGCGGGGCACCACCGTCATGCCTGAGAGCATCCGGCACTGGTGCCGCAAGTTCGGTGCGGGGCTCGCGGCAAAGCTGCGGCGGCGTCGGCCGAAGCCGGGCGACACCTGGCACCTCGATGAGGTGTTCCTGCGCATCAGCGGTGTGCTGCATTACCTCTGGCGCGCGGTGGACCAGCACGGCGTGGTGCTGGACATCCTCGTTCAGGATCGGCGGAACGGAAGTGCAGCGAAGCGGTTCTTCAGGCGCCTGCTTGCCGGTCTCAAGTATAAGCCCCGCCGGCTGGTCACTGACGGGCTGAAGAGCTACGGCGTGGCGAGACGCGAGCTCCTGCCCGAGGTGCGGCATTCGAGCAGCCGGCACTTGAACAACCGGGCGGAGAACTCGCATCGGCCCACCCACCGTCGAGAGCGCCAGATGCAGCGCTTCGCGTCAGCCGAGCAGGCCCAGCGCTTCCTCTCAGCCCACAGCATGATCCATGGTCATTTTCGTCCACGCCGGCACCTGATGACGGCTGTCGAGTACCGGCGCGCCCGGATGAAGGGCTTCCGGATATGGCGCCAGGAGACGTGCGCCCTGGCTGCCTCCTGACGCGGCCACGGTCGTCCTACGCGGCTGAACTCACCCTCTCATTAAACAACTTGCCAATGCCGTCCAGCGGCCTTGAGCTTTCAGTCGGCAGCGTCGGCGACAGCTATGATTACGCCCTCGCCGAGACCGTCATCGGCCTGTTCAAAACCGAGGTGATTCGGCGCCGGGGGCCCTGGCGCAGCATGGAAGCCGTCGAGTTCGCCACCCTCGGCTGGGTCGACTGGTTCAACCACCGCCGCCTCCTTGAACCAATCGGCAACATGCCACCGGCCGAAGCAGAGGACGCTACTACGCCGGGTTGAACGAGCCCACTCTGGCGGCGTAACCCAGGTCAATCAGCCTCCGGCAAACCCGGGGCGGTTCATGTTCAGTGTCCGACAATAAGGGATTATCGGACACTGGAGGGGTTACTGTAACCGGCCCCTGCAGGCTGTTCCGCCGTCTACGGGCAGTAGCGCGGTTAGGTGCTCGGGGGACCAATATGCACGTGCGGCGGCTCCGTGTAGCCAGCCTTGAGATGCAGCATCCTCTCAGACTTCAGCATCACGATGACACAGGCTGCCATACCCAGAAGCAAAGTAAGGAAGGGCCGGTGAAGAAGCGCAGCCGCCATAAAGGCCACCGCGAGCACCCCGGCGCTGAGGAACGTGTTGCGGCCGATCAGTGCCCAAAGAGGATCGAAGATCTTGAAAATGGAGCTCATGATCGCTGCCTCGCCTAATTATTTTGGGTCACGCCCAGGCTCGCGGTGCGAGGCTGCCATGACTGGCAAGTATCGCGCCGAATAGGGCCACAGCGGGGTTACATCCTTCGCACCTTGGAACATTTCCGCCCGTTTGTTCAGATCATCCTTGTCCCCGGTCCTTTGTTCCCCGATCAGGCTTGGTAATGACAACTACGCATGATGGGGGCTGAGACATGGCGCTCGACCTTCCAGCCGAGTTGGCGACCTTCACCGCCGCCCTGGAGAGCTGGTCGATGGAGCTAACCTTTGATCCCGATAATCTTGCCAGCGTCGAGAGGGCCGTGGCTGATGGAAGGAGCCATTGACGCCCTGGCTGCTCCCTTCGCGGGCAACACCCTCGTGGAGAAGAGGGCTGAGGAGATGAAGGAGCGTTACCGCGGGGCTATCCGAGAGAAGCAGCCCAACGAAGGGCCGGAATGAGCACCACCCTTCCTGCCGTTACCTCCTCTGCCCTGGCGCCCGCGGTGGTGGCGTGGCTGGAGGAGCATGCCAAGGCTGCGCGCGGTGCTCTCGCTTTGTAGACGGAGCGGGCCCTGCGCAAAGCCTCAGCCGCCTTTACCGCCTGGGCCGGCCAGAAAGGCGTTGGGCCCCTACCCGCCTGCGCCGCCAACGTCGCCCTGTACATGGATGAGCTGGCGGTGCTGCGCGGCAATCAGGATGAGAACGGCCCGGCGATCAGGATGAGAATCGCCGCCGTGGTCCCGTAGGTCGGGCGTAGCCCGGCCGGGGGGACCACGGCGGTGAGGCGCGATCCTGACAAGGGTCT
>NZ_JBNBZS010000132.1:0-3830 GCF_049629625.1 Roseomonas chloroacetimidivorans
AACGCCATGTTCCGCCGGATGCGAGTGAAGCAGCGAGCCCTTCGCTGCCATTGCCCGGCTCACCCCCGCCCAGACGATGCTCGACATGACAAAACCGATTGCCGATCCGCCTCATACGAGTCGAGCTAAGAGGAACTAACACAACCGTTTCCACTGCCGGTGGGTGATGACGCACATGGCGAGGAGGTTGAGGCCGAGGTGGATGTCGTCACGCCGCTCATAGCGGGTGACGAGGCGGCGGAAGCCGCCGAACCTGGCGTGGGTGCGCTCGACCTTCCAGCGGTGTCGGCCGAGGTGGTCGCGGCCTTCGATCCCGCGGCGGGCAAAGCGGGCCTTGATGCCGCGCCTGCGGCAGTGGCCCCGGCAGCGGTGGGAGTCGTAGGCCTTGTCGCCGTGCAGTTTGTCGGGCCTGCGGCGAGGATGCCCGCGTCGGCCGCGAACGGGCGGCACCGCGTCGAGCACGGCCTCGAGCTCGGGGCCGTCGTTCCGGTTAGCAGGGGTCATGATCAGGCCGAGAGGCGTGCCGTGCCCCTCGACCACGAGGTGCCGCTTCGTACCCTTTTTGCCCCGATCGACCGGGCTCGGCCCCGTGCCGCGTCCCCCCTTTTGGCCCGCACGGAACAGGAGTCCACCGAGGCACGCGACCAATCGAGGGCGCCCGCGCCATGCATTCTGGCGAGCAACTTGGCATGCACACGGCCCCAGACGCCCGCCGCGTGCCAGTCCCGCAGCCGCCGCCAGCAGGTCATTCCGGAGCCACAGCCCATCTCTGCGGGCAGCATCTCCCACGGGATGCCGCTCTTGAGGACGAAGAGAATGCCGGTCAGCGCCGCCCGGTTCTCGACCGCAGGGCGGCCGCCCTGCGGGCCCACCCGCGGCGCTGGCGGCAGAAGCGGTTCGATCACCGCCCAGAGATCGTCAGGAAGCAGCGCCCGTGCCATTCCCGCACAACGACCGACAGGTTGTGTTAGGGCGTGTCCTCAGATGAGGGATTCCCAGAGTGGCGCTGGAGTGATTCATAAGGTGCCGGCAAGCTGTGGAGCGACCGGCGAATGCGGCGATACGCGTTGCGTGACGACCAGTGGACCCGGATCGAGGGCCTGCTGCCCGGCCGGGCTGGGCATGTCGGCATGACGGCGCGCGACAACCGCCTGTTCGTCGAGGCGGTGCTGTATCGCTACCGTGCGGGTATTCCCTGGCGCGACCTGCCGGACCGGTTTGGCTCGTGGAAGGCGGTGCATACGCGCTTCAGCCGCTGGGCCAGGGGCGGCGTGTGGGAGCGCCTGCTGCAGCATCTCGCGGCGGATGCGGACACGGAATACGCCATGCTCGACAGTACGGTCGTGCGCGCTCACCAGCACGCCGCGGGGGCGCCCAAAAAGGGGGTGGCGAGCAGGCGATCGGACGTAGCAAGGGCGGCTTGAGCACCAAGATCCACGCCCTGGTGGACGCGCTGGGCAATCCAGTCGGCTTTGCTCTGACCGGCGGCCAGGCCCATGACCTTGCCGGTGCGGACGCGCTGCTGCCCGATAAGGCGGCCGATGCGCTGATCGCCGATCGGGCCTTCGATGCCGACGCACGCGTGTTGGAACCCCTGGCCTCGGCTGGCAAGGCGGCCATCATCCCGCCAAAAGGGAACCGAAAGCAGAAGCGGGACTACGACCGGCATCTCTACAAGGCGCGGCACCTGATCGAGAACTTCTTTGCCAAGCTCAAGCAGTTCCGCGCCATCGCGACGCGCTACGACAAGACCGCACGAAACTTCCTCGCCGCTATCCACCTTGCCGCAGCCTACGTCTGGCTCATCTGAGGACACGCCCTAGTTCCTCTAAGCATATAGGAGCAGTACTCATCGGCTGCAGTTTCGGCATCCATATCGGCCGGGATGAGCTCACTCGCTCGAACGGCGTCCGAGATGGCTGCCCAATTGCCCGTGAGCCCGATATCGGTGACATCCTGGCCGGGCTTGGCATCAATGGTCAGCCGCACCGAGTTCACGATGATGGCGGTCTGAACGATCCAGAGGAACTGCTCCTGCTTGGTCACGAATCGCGTCTTCCCTGTGTGGTTCGGGAAGTCTTGCGTCGTCTGGCGCGAACCGAAAATGACGCCTAAGCGAGGGCCCAACTTGCCACGTCGCGGTCTCCAGCAGGATCTTATCTAGCTCCTGAGCCGCGCCAAGCGCTTGAGGCATGCCGGGCAGGTGACTTCCTGTGCGGGTGGCTCAGCCCAACCAGAGCCGGCGCCTGGCTCGTCGGCGCAGAGGGCCATACGGCAATGCGGCGTGACGGCATGGTACAGGGCTGGGCGCCCACCGGCCGGCTTACGCGCCTTGTGCAGGGCTACGAAGGTCCGGCCAGCTAGAGTGATGGCGTTCGGGTGCATGGCACCGGAGGTAGGCGTAAATGACGATCGATCAACGGAATTCCCCATGACACCCGAAAAGGGGAGCTATG
The DNA here is from genome assembly GCF_049629625.1 of Roseomonas chloroacetimidivorans. Classification (NCBI taxonomy): domain Bacteria; kingdom Pseudomonadati; phylum Pseudomonadota; class Alphaproteobacteria; order Acetobacterales; family Roseomonadaceae; genus Roseomonas; species Roseomonas chloroacetimidivorans. The sequence goes on from NZ_JBNBZS010000132.1 coordinate 2,457, forward strand.
CGGGAATTTGGGTGACGCGGTGATCAGGCGGCGTTCTGCGCTGGCGTGTTGGTGACCTCGACGCCGTTCTTGAATGTGACGCCCTGGATGAGCTTGGGCAACTGGTTCTCGCCCTTCAGCCTGCGCCAGGTCTTGGCCGCGGCCATGACGAGCTTGAACACCATGAGCCGGGCGGTGTCCTGGGACAGGGCGCCCCTGGTCCGGACGGTGCGGTGCCGGACGGTGGCGAACACGCTCTCGATCGGGTTCGAGGTGCGGAGGTGGTCCCAGTGCTCGGCGGGGAAGTCGTAGAAGGTCAGCAGCGCGTCCCGGTCCTTCACCAGGCAGGTGACCGCTCTCTCGTACTTGGCCCCGTATTTCCCAGCGAAGGTGGTGATCGCCGTCTCGGCCGTGTTGCGGTCCGGCGCCTGCCAGATCTCGCGCAGGTCGGCCTTCGCCGTCGGCTGGACGGATCGGGGTAGCTTGTCCAACACGTTGGCGGTCTTGTGCACCCAGCACCGTTGATGCCGGGTCGCCGGCGAGACTTCCTCCAGCGCCTTCCAGAAGCCGAGCGCGCCATCGCCCGTGGCCAGTTCGGGCGCCATCGCCAGGCCACGGGCCTTGAGGTCCACCAGCAGTTCCCGCCAGCTCTGCGCGCTCTCGCGCAGGCCGACCTGGAAGCCGAGCAGCTCCTTCTTGCCCTCCGGGGTGGCCCCGATCAGCACCAGCATGCACTCGGCCTGCGGCTCCATCCTGGCCTGCAGGTAGATGCCATCCGCCCAGATATACACGTAGCGCCGGGCCGACAGGTCGCGCCGCTGCCAGCGCGCGTAGTCCGCCTGCCACTCGTCCCGCAGCCGCGCGATCACCGAGGGCGACAGGTTCGGGGCGTCGCGGCCCAGCAAGGCCCCGAGCGCCTCCCCGAAGTCGCCCATCGAGACCCCGCGCAGGTAGAGGATCGGCAGCAGGGCATCCAGGCTCCGCGTCCGCCGCGCCCAGCGCGGCAGAAGGACCGAGGTGAAGCGGATCCGCTCGCCACCCATCTCATCACCGGCGCCGCGGTCGCGCAGCTTGACCCGCTGCACCGGTACCGGGCCAATCCCGGTCTGGACCAGGCGCTCCGGGCCATGCCCGTGCCGCACCAGGCGGTCACGCCCGTCCGGCAGCCGTTCCCCCCTCATCTCGGCCAGGAAGGCCTCCGCCTCGGCCTCAACCGCCTGGGCCAGGAGCCGACGGGCGCCGCTCCTCAGGACCGCCGTCAGCGGATCCTCGACCGTCTCCGGCTGACGCAGGGGGACGACAGTGGTATCGCTCATCTCGGCGTATCGCTCCTTCGGGAGGTTCAGGCAGGCTTCCACCCACCTCGATACGCCGCCTCTCTCACATCGCCATCAC
>NZ_JBNBZS010000133.1:0-6538 GCF_049629625.1 Roseomonas chloroacetimidivorans
CGAAAAGGGCAGCCAAGCGTTCCTGGCGCCCCTCCTCTAGGGAAGTGAGGCTGTTATGCTCCGATTTGGCGTGCTGACCACCAGCGCCCATGGCGCCGGATGCTTCGCCTCGTGGTCCGGGTGTGTAGGATGGCCCATGAGCCATGAACCAACGGCAAAGCCGAAGCTTTCTCATGAGGAGCGCCGCGCCCGGCAGCTGCGACTGCTCCGCCTTCGGTTTGCGATTGGCCGGGAGCTGGATGATCGGGGGATCACCCTTGCCGCCGCCGTTGGGGAGGCATTGGGGCTTCCCGCACATGACGCAATGACGTTGCTAGCTCGGCGGCAGTGGCGTGAAGGCGACTTGGCGCTGCTCGAGGCCGCCGCGGCGCGGCTGGGAGTGCGGGTCCCGGACTGACGGGGCCATCTTCATCCATGCTCCAGGCCTCCAGGCTGCCAGCGGCGACCAGCCCCAAGGGTGGTTCGCGCTCCGCAGCACGCGGCAGGGGGCGGGGTATCCGCACCGCCACAGCAGGGTCCGCTTGGTCGCCCAGCCAGCCGAGCTTCCAGTACAGTCAGAAATGGCTTTCTCGAGTCATTGGTGAAGGTGTGACCACCATGAGCATGTCCTGACTGTCGGGAGCGAATTCATGCGTGCGGCTGGTCTGCTGGGCCTGCTTATGCTGGGGCTGGCGGCTTCCACGGCCTCCGCGCAGCTGTCCCCCGGGTGGGTGGAACGCAGGTTCGGCTCATGGCAATTCATCTCCGGTGCCCGAACCATTGGGGGGCTGCGCACCATCGTCTGCCAGGTCGAGAACCTGCAGCGCGCGAAGGGCTGGAGCTTCACACTTAGCCGGTCCAGCAGTGAAACCGATCTGATCTTGCAGCACCAGCAGCTGCGCCTGGACATCTCCCGCGACACGATGATCAACGCCAGCGTCGGAGGTGAGCGCATCCGGTTTCAGGTCGAGCGGTTGGTGACGCCCTCCGACGGCCCCGGAGGCGGTATCATCCTGACGCTGGTAGATGACGACACTTTCGCCACAGCACTGTGGAGGGCACGGGATATCCGCCTGACCCTGCCAGGCGAGGGCGTTTTGCAGTGGCCAGCCAGGGGCGGCGGAGAAGCCTTGGCGGCCATGGATACCTGCCCCTCGCTGACACCCTATCCTGGAGGGGAGGCCGCCATGCCGCGGCGGCGGAGGTCCGTGCCTCCCTTCGTGCCAGTCAGCGTTCGAACATCCCCGGGACCTCCGGGGCCGAGTCGTGCCGGTGTCGCCGTGATGGCGACGCAGCGGGGCCGGGCGCCGTGGCATCCCGGCCCCGCTCGACGGCTCCGGCTCAGCGTCCGGTCACAGGACCGCCTCCTTTGGCGGGCTGCCGCCGGTCCTGGCCTCCGCGTCGGCGTCGAAGGCCTTCAGCCCACGGCGCCGGGCCCGGGCCTTGACCTCGGCCGGCCGCCCCTCGGCGTCGTCGAGGCCGCGCAGGCGGTCGGCGTCACCGAGCAGCAGGCCGAACAGCGTGGCGCGGTCATCCGCTACGAGCTCGACCAGCCCGGACTTGAGGACGAGGCCGCCGAGCTCGATGAGGTGACGGGTGCGGGCCCGGCGCTCGGCGCGCCAGTCGCGGGTGGCGCTCATGGCGAGGCGCCGCTGAAGGCGGGCGATGGCCTGCTCATTCCGCCGCCGCTGCCGCCATCGGGTCCACAGGGTCCTGCGCAGGTCCGGCGGCAGGCCGGGACTGCCCGCCTGGCTTGCCGCCGCCGCCGGCCTTGTGGCGAAAGGCTTCCCCCCGTCGTCGCCAGCCCTCGCGGGCGGCGGGGTTGGAGCCAGCCTGCTCGAGGCCGGCCAGCACCAGGCCGACGAGTTCGTCCGGCGAGAGGAGCTGCTCGGCGCCGGTGGCGAGGATGGCGCGTCCGATGTCGGCTTTCTGTCGCGCCTTGAGCTGCCTGGCGCGGTCCTGCAGCGCCTTGAGTTCGGCAGAGATGTCGTGGGTCTTGGTCATGGGGTTCTCCTCGTGCGGGTCAGCCCGCAGGAGGAGGCTCGGAAGGATCCGTGCGAACGGGCCCTGGAAAAATGCAGCCGCCGCGATTTTTCTCCCGGGGCCTCCGCGTGACACCGGGCGGAGGCCGGCTGTGCCGGGCACCGACTCCTCTTCCGGAGGCCCGGTGCCGGGGTTGCGATCGCCTGGAGCTGGCCCTCAGCGGAAGAGTTCACCCTCAAGGCTGCCACAGCAGACCCGGAAGATGTTCCGGCTCACCCATCCCACGAAGGCGATGCAGGCCATGTAAGCTGCGATCAACCCGATCGTCGCGGCCCGTCCCGGCGTCAGCTGGGCGATGGCGTGCCAGTCGTCGAGGCGGGTGGCGAGTGCCTTGGCGGCCGGTGCCATGCGTTCGAGTTGGAAGGCGACCAGCAGCATCTCCAGGCCGTAGGCGGCCATGAAGAAGAAGCGGAGGCCGCGCGGCATCGCGCGGAAGCTCTCGTAGCGCCTGAGGCCGAGCCGGCGCCGCAGGCGCGTCATCAGGTCGGGTGTCTTCGGTTCGGATATGCGTTCCCTCCGGGTGCCCTGCCGCGCGCGCGAGGCGGCGGCTCAGGCCGGATCATCGTAGGCGGAACCCGGTCACCGCATCGTTCGCCTGCGGAGCCCCCTGGGGCGGAGCGGTTTGGCGAAATGCGCGCTTATAGGTCTTGGCAGACCTCGCGCTGGCGGCCTAGCCTTTCCGTCTCCGGGTGGGAGCTCACGCCGCGTGGCGATCTACCACTTCAGCGCCAGGGTGATCGGCCGCGGCCAGGGCCGCAGCGTGGTGGCGGCGGCGGCCTACCGGTCGGGGATGCGGCTGCACGACGAGCGCCTGGGGCAGAGCTTCGACTACGCCGGCAAGACCGGGGTGGTGCATTCCGAGATCCTGCTGCCCGAAGGCGCGCCGCGGCACTGGTCGGCACCGTCCGGCGAGGCGCAGCGGGTGGCGCGCGCGGCGCTGTGGAACGCGGTGGAGGCGGGCGAGCGCCGCAAGGACAGCCAGCTCGCGCGCGACATCGAGATCGCGCTGCCGCGCGAGCTGGGGCAGGCGGAGGCGATCCGGCTGGCGCGGGACTTCGTGGCCGAGCAGTTCGTGGCGCGCGGCATGGTGGCCGACCTGAACGTGCACTGGGGACGGAGCCAGGACGGCGGGGAGCAGCCGCACGCGCATGTGCTGCTGACGATGCGGCGGATCGAGGGAGAGGGCTTCGGGCGCAAGGAGGTGGCCTGGAACGACCGGGCGCTGCTGCGCGGCTGGCGCGAGCGCTGGGCGGAGCTGGCCAATGCGCGCCTGGCGGAGGCCGGGCACGACTGGCGGATCGACCATCGCAGCCTGGCGGCGCAGGGCCTGGAGCTGGCGCCGCAGAACAAGATCGGTCCGGCCGGGGCACGCCGCGAGGCGCGGGGCGAGGAGGCCGAGCGGGCGGCGGAGCACCGGGCGATCGCGCGGGCGAACGGGACGCGGCTGCTGGCGGACCCTGGCCTGGCGCTGCGGGCGCTGACGGGGCAGCAGTCGACCTTCACGCGGGCGGAGCTGGCGCGGCTGGTGCACCGGCTGTCGGACGGGGCGGAGCAGTTCGCGGCGGTGATGGCGGCGGTGCAGGCGCATCCGGAGCTGGTGCGGGTGGGCCGGGACGGGCGCGGGCAGGAGCGGTTCAGCACGCGGGAGATGGTGGTGCTGGAGGCGGCGATGGTGGCCGATGCCGCGGCGTTGTCGGACCGGACGACGCATGCGGTGGCGCTGGAGCGGCGACAGGCGGCGCTGGCGGGCACGGCACTGGGTGAGGAGCAGCGGCTGGCCTTCGGACACGCGACGCGGTCGCGGGACCTGGTGGCGGTGGTGGGCTATGCCGGGACGGGCAAGAGCACGCTGCTCGGGGTCGCGCGGGAGGCCTGGGAGGGGCAGGGCTACCGGGTGCGCGGGGCGGCGCTGTCGGGGATCGCGGCGGAGGGGCTGGAGGGCGGGTCCGGGATCGCGAGCCGGACGGTGCACAGCCTGCTGCATGCCTGGGGGGAGGGGCGGGATCTGCTGTCGGCGCGGGACGTGCTGGTGGTGGACGAGGCCGGGATGATCGGCTCGCGGCAGATGGCGGCGCTGCTGCGGCAAGTGCGGTCGGCCGGGGCCAAGCTGGTGCTGGTGGGCGACCCCGAACAGCTGCAGGCGATCGAGGCCGGGGCGGCGTTCCGGGCGATCGTGGAGCGGGTGGGCGCGTCCGAGATCAGGACGGTGGTCCGGCAGCGTGTCGGCTGGCAGCGCGAGGCGACGGTGGCGCTGGCGCGCGGGCGGACGGAGGAGGCGCTGGAGCGCTACCGGGCAGGCGGGATGGTGCACGGGCATGCCACGGACGCGGCGGCGATGGCGGCGGTGGTGGCGGACTGGGACAAGGCACGCCGGGCGGGGGTGAGCCGGATCATGCTGGCGCATACGCGGGCGGCGGTGGAGGAGCTGAACGGGCGGGCCCGGCGCCTGCTGCGCGAGGCGGGCCTGCTGGGGGAGGAGCGGGAGGTGGCGACGGAGCGGGGCGCGCGGTCCTTCGCGCCGGGCGACCGGGTCTACTTTCTGCGCAACGATCGCGGGCTCGGGGTGAAGAACGGCACGCTGGGGACGGTGGAGGCGATCGGGGGCGAGGCGACGGACCCGCGGCTCACCGTGCGCCTCGACGGGCCGGGCGGCGTGCGGCGGGTGGAGGTGGCGCCGGCGGCGTATGGCTGGATCGATCATGGCTACGCGGCGACGGTGCACAAGGCACAGAGCGTGACGGTGGAGCGGGCGCTGGTGCTGGCGACACCGGGGATGGACCGGCACCTGGCCTATGTGGCGCTGAGCCGTCACCGGGGCCGGGTGGAGCTGCACTGGAGCGTGGAGGCGTTCGGCAGCGACGACCAGGCACGGCTGCCGGCGGTGCTGGGGCGGGAGCGGGCCAAGGACACGACGCTGGACTACGGGCCGGAGGCGGAGGGCAGGGCGGAGCCGGCGCGGGCCTATGCGGAGCGGCGCGGACTGCACCCGCTGGCGCCTGCGAGTGACATCGTGGTGCGGCGGGATGCGTCTCCCGCGGCGCCGGCCATCACCGTGCCCGCGACCCGGCCGCGGAATGGAGTGGCGGCGGTCGCGGTGGCGGACAGGCTGCGGGCGCGGGCGGAGGCGCTGAGGGAGGGCGGCCGGGAGCTCCGGCGGGCCCTGGAGCAGGACCCGGCGGGGGTACGGCGGCAGGCGCGGGAGCGGCTGGAGGGCGGACGGCTGCGCGCGGCGCTGCTGGCGGTCCTCCCGGAGGTGGCGGAGCTGATCGGGCGGCAGGCGGCCCGCCTGGAGGGCATGGCGGAGACGGTGGCCGAACTGCCGGCCCGGCTGGCCGAGGGACTGCGGCAGGCGGTGTCGCCGGGCGCGGGCGAGACGGTGGCTCCGCCGGAGCCGCGACGCGGGCGGTTCGCGGGACTGCGGCTGCAGGCCGCGCCGCAGGCGCCGGTGCCGTCCCCGGTAGTCCCCCCGGCCGGCTCGCGGGAAGCCGGGGCGCTGCGATGGGCGCGGGAGCTGGTGTCGGCCCAGGCGGCGGCAGAGCGGATGCGGGCGGCGGGGCTGCCGGTGCTGGCGCATCAGGAACGGGCGCTGGAGGAAGCGCGGCGGGGGCTCGACGCGGCGGCCGGGCTGGCGCTGTCGCAGCCGGTGGAGGCGGCCCTGGCGGCGCGGCCGCAACTCGCGGCCGAGCTCGAGGGTGCTGGCGGCGCGGCGGTGCTGAAGGATCTGCTGCGCGAGGCACGCCGGGCCGAAACGGCACGCGTGGCCGCGGAGGAAGCGCGGCAGGCGGAGCTGTGGGCGGCGCGCGAGCGGCTGCTGGAGGAAGGGGTGACAAGCTGGGCCCGCCGGCATCTGGGCCGGTGGAAGCCGGTGCCGGCGCCGACGCCCGGGCAGGAGAGGAGCGAGGAGGGGCGGCTCCACGCGCGCCAGGAGGCGGCGCGGGCCGAGCTGCGGGAGAAGGTCGCGCAGCTGCCGGAGGCGACGCTGCGGGAGACACAGGCGCGCTGGGCACGGGATGCCGCCTGGGAGGCCTGGCGCTCCGCCCGCGCCGCGCGCCTGTCCCGCTCGCCCGGCCCGGGCTTCGGGCCGGGGTCCTGAGCCGGCGGATTCCGGCCCTTCACAGGCCTGGCGCCATTCGCACCGACCCGGGGCAGCCTGAGTTCCGGACGGCACCGGTGCCGTCCGGGAGCGGGGACGCCGATGACGGGACAGGGATACGAGTCGGAGGACGGGGCGGAACGGGCCTTCGAGGCGCTGCGGGCGGAGGTGGCCGGGCTGCGGCGGCAGGTGGAGACGCTGCGGGCGCCGGATTACGACGCAAGCCTGGGCGCGCTGGCGCGCGAGGTGCGAGGGCTGGGCGGCCGGCTGCAGCAGGCGATCGAGGTGGCGCGGCCCTTTCAATTACCCACATCTCTTGGTGTGTCTTGCGTTGAGAGGAGCGGTCATGATTCCTTGTCGTGCAGCGCGTCTGTCGTGGCGAGGTTTGGGTCATGTCACGTGTTTCGGGCTCGGCCGGACCTG